>CAZXNA010000012.1:0-24359 GCA_964641295.1 uncultured Thermoanaerobaculia bacterium | reverse complement strand
GCGCTGACGGGCGTCTCGGGCTCCTCGCGACGATCCCGCCCGGCAGGCCCGGACCCGGGAAGAAACTGGGAAGAGGGAAGAGTGAGAGGGCTGACGGGAGGGGAGAGGGCTACGCTTCCCTCCGGGCGCTGGCGGAAACGGCACATCCGGCACCGCCTCGCGCGCCTCGCGCGGCTCGCGACGGCGTCTCCCCGGAGGCCTCCCCGCCGCTTGCCCTTGGCCCGCGTCCCGGAGCCCTGGGCGGGTCCGGTCAGGGTTTCGGGAGGCCGGTGGCGGCCCGGCGGCGGATCTCCTGGAAGACCTGGGCGTGGCGTTTGCGGGCGGTTTCGAGGCGGGGACGCCAGGTCTTCGAGGCCTCGAGGAGGGCGGTGACACTGGTGGGGGTGATGCCGCGGCGTCCGAGGCTGTCCACCAGGGACGGCAGAACGCGCCACGGCGGCTCCCGGCGGTGGGTCGAGAGGTGCATGAGGATGATGCCGCCCTCGAGGTGCGGGAAGCCGAGGAGTCGGCGTTTCATCCGCTCGCTGTCCTCGTAGAGGCTGCTGTGCTCGTCGTCGACCCAGTCCCAGGAGTCCAGGGAGGCTCCCCTCAGGGAGCTCCAGCGGACGTGGAGGTAGCCCAGCTCCCAAGCCCACGCCCGGAGGCTCCCGTTCTCTTCGCCGTAGGGGGCCCTCCAGAGCGGCGCCATGTGCCGTCCCGTGGCCCGGTAGAAGAGCTCCTCGGCATCCCGGAGCTGACTCTGGAACCACGCCCTGGTGACGCCGGGCCGGAGCCGCTGGCGGTGGTCTTCGGCGTAGGTGGTCAGGTGGGGATGGGAGAGGGTGTGGTTCCCCACCTCGTGGCCGTCGAGGACGGCGCGCCGCAACAGCCCCGGGTATCGCGTGATGAAGTCGCCGGTGACGAAGAGGGTCGCATGGAGGTGGAGCCTCTGGAGAAGCTCGAGGAGCTCGGTGGTGCCGTCGGCGGTGGAGCCGCCGTCGAAGGTCAGGGCGATCCTTGGTCCGGCATCGCGAACCAGGTGGAGGTCGGGGACCCGGATTGAGGGCGTGCGCCGGGAGCGCGGGGTCGGGGGAGGCGTCGCTCGTCGGGCCGGTGTGGGACGCGGCCGTGGTGGGGCCGGACCGATGCTGGGCGGCGGCGTGGCGAGGTGGAGTGGCTGAACCCTCAAATGCCGCGTGGGCTGAACGGCCGTTGGCCGTGCAGCTCGTGGCACGGCCGTCGGAGAGGGCTTCGGTGTCGGCGTCGCCGTAGCGGTCGGTCTGGGGGAGGGCGTTTCGGTCGAGGTCGGCGTTGGACTTGCCGTGGCCGTCGGCGTTGGTGTCGGTGTCAGGGTTGGCGTCGGCGTCGGCGTCGGCGTTGCCGTCGGGCTGGCCGTCGGGCTGGCCGTGAAGGTCGGCGCCGGGAGGATGGCACCGGCCGTCGGAGCGACGCCCGGGCCGGCTTCGACGGCGGGGCCGAGCAGGAAGAGCCGGACGACGGGCTTGCGGAGGCGCAGGTTCTCGATGACCGCTCGGCCCGTGGCATCGGTGGTTGCGATTCGGTAGCTTGTCGTACCTGTATGGACGAGGATGCCGGTGTGAGGCGGCCCCGTGATCTCCAGGCGCCATCGATTCCCCCTTCGCTCGAGACGGCCCCGGATGGAGGCTGGACGTGGTCGGGGGCGTTCCACTGCCTGGACCGGCATGGGAACAACGGCGGCCTCCCGCAGGAGGCGCGCGGCCAGGAGGGCGGTGAGGGCCAGGAGCGCGGCGACGGCAGCCGCCGTGATGCCCATGGCCCATGGCAGGGGTACGGGACGCCGCAGGGTCGAGGGAAGGCGACGGGCGATGGGAAGGAGGAAGCCGCGGAGCAGGCAGGCCCGGCTGCAGTAGGGCTTCCCTCCGAAGGACAGGAGGCATTTCTCGCAGATCCACTTGCCGCACCGTGCGCACTGGGCGTCGGCCTCGCGTGAGGGATGGTTGGTGCAGCGTTGTCGGCTCATTGTCGCGACCGCCGGGCCTCGTTACAATCGTGCGACGGAGGAAGCGGCGCCACGAGCCTCGGCGACGGCGGACGTCGCTCTTCCGGGCCGGGGCGCCCGAGGGGAGGAGAGGGCACCATGTGGAACCTGCCCAACAGCCTGACTGTCTTGAGGATCTTCCTGGTACCGCTGCTCGTAGCGGTGCTCCTGACGGAGTTTCCCGAAAAAGAGTTCTGGGGACTGGCCATTTTCCTCCTGGCGGCGCTGACCGACCTGATGGACGGGATTATAGCCCGGCGGACCAACCGCATTACGGTGACGGGAACCCTCCTGGACCCCATCGCCGACAAGCTGCTCATGAGCGCCGCCTTCATCTCCCTCGTGGAGCTCGGGCTGGCGCCGGCCTGGATGGTGACCATCATCGTCGGGCGGGAGTTCGCCGTGACGGCCCTCCGAATGGTCGCCATGGCCCGGAACGTCACCATCGCGGCCAACTGGTGGGGAAAGGTCAAGACCGGCACCCAGGTGGTGGCTGTCGCTCTCCTGATCCTTGGCAAGAAGCTGGGGACCTGGATCGTCCTGGGTAAGATCGCCCTGTGGGTCGCCCTGATCATGACCGTCGTCTCCATGGTGACCTACTTCTGGCAGAACCGGGGCATCATTCGAGAGGTTGAAGGTTGAGACGCGGCCTGCTTCCCAAGCAGTTGCCCCATGCCCTCGTCCGTGTTGGTCTCCGGTATCCGAAGACGGTTCTCGGGCTCGGGCTGCTGGGCCTGGCCGTTGCCGTCGCGGTCGTCACCGGGGTCCATGTGGAAACCGATATCCTCGCTCTGGTTCCTGCCGACGACCCCGTCATCCGGCAGTTCAAGACCACACTCGATCGCTTCGGCTCCGTGGACGTCCTTCTTGTGGACGTGCGCCTTGATCCCGGTCTCTCGCAGGACGCCCAGCTGGCCTTCGCCGACGAGCTGGCCGGCGAGCTGGAGAACTGGGATCTGATCGACTGGGTCGAGTACCGGCTGAAAGATCCCGTCAGCGCGGCGGTGCCGCTGCTGGACCGGGCGACCCTGTTCATGAGCCCCTCGGATGTCCGGGACATCCTGGAACAGCTGAACGGTCCGGCACTCCGCCGGCAGGCCCAGCGCGTGCGGGTCCTGTTGCTCTCCCCCCAGGGGCCGGCCATGAAGGGACTGTTGCGGGTCGACCCGTTCCTTCTGCTGCCCCGCCTGATGCAGCGGGTTCGCCTCGGAGGCGTGGGGGCGCGCTTCGATCCGGCGACGGGCTACCTGATCGATCCCTCCCACCGGCATCTGTTGATGCTGGCGAAGCCGGTCCGACCGGCCCAGGACCTGGTCTTCGACCGCCGCCTGATGCGGGGCGTTCGCCACCGACTGGAGGCGGCGGCCGGCCGGTGGCGGGAGGCCGGTTGGGAGGGGGAGCCTCCCCGGGTCGAGCTGGCCGGTGGCTACGTCACGGCCCTGGACGACGGCCGGCTGATCGTCCAGGATCTGGCCGTCGGCACCATCAGTGCAGCCTTGGGGGTCATGGTGCTGTTCCTCTTGGCCTTCCGGCGCCCTGCGGCATTGATCTTCGCCGGGGTGCCCCTGCTGATTGGCCTGGCATTCACCTTCATCTTCGTCGGCATCAGTGTCAACCACCTCAGCTCGGCCACGTCGGCCTTCGCCGCCCTGCTGATCGGGCTCGGGGTCGACTTCGTCATCGTGCTGTACGGCCGTTACGTCGAGGAGCGGCACCGGGGGGTTCCCCACGACGAGGCCGTCGAGGCCTTCGGCCGGACCACCGGCGTCGGCGTCATGCTGGGGGCCGTCACCACGGCGGCAACGTTCTACGCCTTCCTGGTCACCGACTTCCGGGGCCTGAGGGAGCTGGGGCTGATCACTGGAACCGGGATCCTCTTCACGGGGGCGGCGGTCTTCCTGCTCCTGCCGGCCCTGCTGACCCTTTCCAGGGGACGGCATCTCTCGGACCGGCTGCACCTCCACTCCTTCGGCGCGGACCTCCTCTGTCTGGCGAGCCGCCGCCGGCCCCGGACGACGGCGGTCCTGATAGCGGCGTTGACCTTGGTGGCCCTGGCGGGCATGTTTCGCCTGGGGTTCGACGACGACATCCGCAACATGCGTTCGGCCAACAACCGCGGTGTCATCGTCCGGCAAGAGATCATGAAGGCCTTCGGGCTCCGGTTCTCGCCCATGATGCTCCGGGTCGATGGTCCCGACGAGGAAACGGCCCTCCGGCGGACCCGCGAGATTCTTCCGGCCGTCCGAAAGCTGGTGGACGGCGAGAACCTGGCCGGAGTGGACACGGTGGCCGAGCTGATCCCCTCCGAGGAGGAGCAGGAGCGCGTCCTCAAGGTTCTCGAGGAGCACCCCGTGGATCCCGTCCGACTCCGCCGGAGGTTCGAGGAGGCGTTCCGGGCCGAAGGACTCAACCCGGCGTCCTTTTCCGAAGGAATCGGCCACTTCATCGCGGCCCTCGAGCTTCGCCGGCCACTGGGCCTGGACGACCTGAAGGGAACGGCCCTGGCGCGGGCGTTGGACCGGTACCTCGTCCGCTACGACGGTGGCGTGTCCTCGGTGGTCTACTGCTACCCGCCGGCGGGCAGATGGCGCCGGGAAGCGCCTCCGGCCTTCCTCGCGCTGGTCCGGGGGAAGTCGGACCTTGTCCTCACGGGTACCAACGTCATCTCGAACCGGCTGAGGCAGATCGTCTGGGGCGATGCGGGACGTGCCGCGGCCCTCGGCCTGGTCCTCGTTGCCTTCCTGCTCTGGCTCGACCTGGGGAGTCTGCGTGACACGGTGCTGGCCCTGGCGCCCCTCGGCTTGGGAATCATCTGGACCCTCGGTATCATGGGTCTCCTGGGTCTCGAGATCAATCTGATGAACATCTTCGTCCTGACCATGATCATCGGCATCGGCGTCGACTACGGCGTGCACCTCCTGCACCGATGGCGCGAGTGCGGAGGCGAGCCGCATGCCGTGGCGGAGACCTCCAAGGCCATCGCCGTGGCGGCCCTGACGACGGTCATGGGTTTCGGCTCCCTGGTACTCTCCCACTTTCCCGGCCTGCGCTCCGTCGGGACGGCGGCGATCCTCGGCGCCCTGTCCACGGCGGTCCTCAGCATGACCCTGCTACCCCTCCTCCTGGGGTGGAGACGGCCGTGAAGCGGTGGCTGACCCCCGCCCGGGCCTTCGTCGCCTCCTTCCTCCTGGCGATCCTCATAGGAACGTTGCTGTTGCAGTTGCCCGGGGTCACCCACCCCGGGAGGGAGCTGGCCTGGCACGAGGCGCTTTTCACGGCGACCTCGGCCGTATGCGTGACGGGGCTCGTCGTCCGGTCCCCCCGTGACTTCACCGTCCGTGGCCAGATGATCATCATGATCCTCTTCCAGCTTGGGGGCCTCGGCATTCTGACGTTCGGCTTCTTCCTGGTGGTCCTGATGGGGGGGCGCATCTCCTTCTTCGGCCGGGGGCTGGTCCAGAGCACCTTGGCCCAGGGGCCGTGGGAGGATTTCCTGCCCCTGCTGCGCATGGCCGCCGCCGTCACTCTGGGGGTTGAGGCCATCGGCGCCGGGATCCTGGCGCTGGCCTGGGCCCCGACCATGGGGGGGAAATCGGCGGTGGGATGGGGTGTCTTCCACGCTGTGTCGGCCTTCTGCAACGCGGGCTTCGGACTCCATCCCAACTCCCTGATCCCATGGCGCGGCAACCTGCTCGTCGTGTTGACCGTGGCCGGTCTGATCATCGTCGGCGGGTTGGGATTCCTGCCCCTGACCGACCTCTACGAGCGGTGGAAATCTCCGCGGCGGCGGCCCCTGGCCCTGCACACGCGGCTGGTCTTCGTGACGACGGTGGTCCTGATCGTCCTGGGCACGGCAGGGGTCTACGGCTTTGAGTGGCACTCTGGCCTGGCGGGAACCCACGGGTTCGAGCGGCTCGGGGCCGCCTTCTTCCAGGCGGTGACGCCGAGGACGGCGGGCTTCAGCACCGTCGACTACGGGCGCTTCTCCGCCGCCGGTTTGATGTTCACCATCGTGTTGATGTTCATCGGCGCCTCGCCGGGCTCGACGGGCGGAGGTGTCAAGACGACGACCCTCGGTGTTCTCGTGGCGGCGGCCGTTTCCCGCGCACGGGGCCACCATCGGGTCAACCTCTGGAACCGGACCCTGCCCGACGGCCTCCTGGCGACGGCCGCCACCCTGATGGGTGCGGGTCTGAGCCTGGTCCTGCTGGCCACCCTCCTGGTGCTCCACCTGGAGGCGCAGCTTGGCGGCGCCCTGGGAGGGGGCGACGCCTTCCTCAGGGTGCTCTTCGAGGTGGTCTCGGCCTTCGGGACCGTTGGACTGTCGACGGGCATCACGGCCAAGCTGCTGGTTCCCAGCCGTCTGGTCCTTGTGGCTCTGATGTTTCTGGGCCGGGTCGGCCCGTTGACATTCGGCCTGGCCCTGACCTGGCGGCCGACGCCGGGGGACTGGCAGCAGCCGGAAGAATCTGTGATGATCGGGTAGGCGAGAATCGCCGGAAGGAGGGGCCCCATGTTGGACGAGCTCTCCGTGGAACGTTTGGCGTGGCGCTGCCCCGAGGACTGGGTGCCGGCCGACTCGCTGGCCGAGGTCCAGCCGGCCGAGACCATCGTGGGGCAGGAACGGGCCGTGGACGCCATCGAGTTCGGACTCTCGGCCCGGGGCGTCGGCTTCAACGTGTTCGTCACCGGGCTCTCCGGCACGGGGCGCCTGACGACCATCAAGCGTTTCCTGGACGAGCAGGCCGGCGACGGCCCGGCACCCGACGACGTCTGCTTCGTCTTCAACTTCGACTGCCCGGAGCACCCGCGCGCCCTCCGTCTGACGGCGGGGGAGGGTGTCAAGCTCCGTCGGGCCATGGACCAGCTGATCGACGAGCTCCGGGAGAGCCTCCCCGAGATCCTGAAGAGCCCGGACTTTCGCAAGAGGTTGGACTTCTCCCTGGCGTCGCTCAAGCGTCAGGAGCTCGATATCACCCGTGGCTTCGAAACCAAGGTCAAGGAGGCGGGCTTTCAACTGGTCCAGATCCAGACGGGGCCGGTGACGCGTCCGGACATCTACGTGACGGTCGGCGAGGAGGCCGTTCCCGTGGAGGACCTGGATGGCCAGGTGCAGGCCGGGGCGCTGAGTGCCGAGGAGGCCGAGGAGCTGACGAGGCTCCACACCTCGCTGATGGAGGAGATGGAACGGATCTTCGAGGAGATCTCCGACATCCGGGCCCGGATGCAGGAGCGTATGGAGGCCGTCCAGAAATCGGCCATCGAGCCCCTGCTCGATGTTGTCGTGGATCGCGTGCGGAAGGCCGTGGCCGACGAACGGACCGAAGCCTACCTCGACCAGGTCCGCAAGGACCTCCAGGAGCACATGGATCTCTTCACCGGGGAGGCCGAGGAGGACGGGGTCGGGGACCGGTACCTCCGCTGGCGTGTCAACGTCGTCGTGGACAACTCGGAGACCCGGGGACACCCGGTTCTCATGGAGACCGAACCGTCCTTCGCCAACGTCTTCGGCACCATCGAGCGGGCGGTGACGGCGCGCGGCGAGGGCTTCACCGACTTCACGCGGATCCGCGCCGGTTCCCTGCTCCGTGCCGACGGGGGCTACCTGGTACTCAACATGGACGATCTGGCCTTTGATACGCGGGTGTGGCCGGCCCTCAAGCGGGCGCTCAAGTACGGCCGTGTCCAGATCCAGTCCCCGGAGACCGCCCTGTACGGCGTCGCCGCCCTCAAGCCCGAAGAGGTGCCCCTGGACGTCAAGGTCGTCATCATCGGTGACCGCGGGAGTTACGACCTGCTGTACCGGTACGACCGTGATTTCTCCAAGATCTTCAAGGTCCTGGCGGACTTCGACTCGGTGATGAAGCCCTCCCGCGAAGCAGCGCGGGATGTGCTGACCGTCCTGGCCAAGGTGGCCCGGGACGAGGGTCTGGTGCCCCTGGACCGGAGCGGCATGGCGGCCATGCTGGAGTTCGGGGTGCGCCTGGCGGGTTCCCGGCGGCGTTTCTCCAGCCGCTTTTCCGACCTGGCGGACTATTACCGGGAGGCCTCCTACCTGGCGGCCAAGGCCGGAAAGGAGTTGGCGGGCCGCGCCGACGTCATGGCCGCCGTGGAGGCGCACCATCGCCGCCACGGGCTCTCCGAGGAGAAGACCCTGGAATGGATCGCCGAGGAGATCATCCGGGTCGACACGGAGGGGACGGCCGTCGGGCAGGTCAACGGCCTGGCGGTCTACGACCTCGGCCACTGCCGCTTCGGCAAGCCCTCCCGGATCACGGCACGGATCGGCGTCGGCCGCGAGGGTGTCATCAACGTCGAGCGCCAGGCGGGTCTTTCAGGACCGACGTACGACAAGGGCGTCCAGATCCTGACAGGCTTTCTCCGGGGTACCTTCGCCCGGAAGGTGCCGCTGACCATGGCCTGCTCCATCACCTTCGAACAGTCGTACGGCGGCATCGACGGCGATTCGGCCTCGTCCACGGAGATCTACGCCATCCTTTCGGCGCTCTCGGGCCTCCCCGTACGGCAGGACGTGGCCGTGACGGGTTCCGTCGACCAGCTGGGCAGGATCCAGGCCATCGGCGGCGTCAACGAGAAGATCGAGGGCTTCTTCAAGGTCTGCTCCGAGCGTGGGTTGACGGGAACCCAGGGTGTCATGATCCCCGTGGACAACGTGGGGGACCTGCAGCTGGCCCCGGAGGTCGTGGAGGCGGTGGCTGCAGGACGGTTCCACGTCTGGAGCGTGGCGTCGGTGGAGGAGGGAGTCGAGCATTTGACCGGCGTTCCGGCAGGGGAGCGCCTCGAGGAGGGATGGACGCCGGACAGCGTCTTCGACCGGTGTCAGCGGCGGCTCGAGGAGATGTCCCGGCTCATGCGGCAGGCCGGCAAGGGAGTCCCGGGTAACGGTGGGGAGACCGGCGGGAACGGAGAGAACGGTGGGGGCGACCCCGGCAGCGGAGGGGAATGAGCACGAGTCTCCATGGCCCGGCGTCCGGGCGCGGGCGCCCCGCGGGGCCCGTCGCCGAGGGCCTCGTTCTCGGGCTGGCTTTCCTCGTCGTCTACCTGCTGACCCGCACGCGAAACCTCGGCGGTGACGACACGGTCTTCGCCCTGGCCGTGGACCGGGCCCTCCAGGGCGACGTCGATTGGGGTCTGCTGGCCCACCCCCATCATCCCGTCTTCAACCTCCTGGTCACCGCTGCTTCCGCGATCGCCAGGGCCCTGGGCTTCCACCCCCTCAGTGCGGACGTGGGAGCCGGCGTGGCGGCCTTCTTCGCCGCGGCGACGGTGGGGGGGGTCGTCGTGCTTCTCCGGCGCGCCGGGCGAAGCGAGGGGACCGCCCTGCTCGTCGCGTGCGCCGCCGGCTTCTCGGGAGGTCTCTGGAGCTTCGGGACCCGGTTCGAGGTGTACACCCTGGAGGCCGCCGCCATCCTGGCCTGGCTGGCGGTGCTTGGACGCGCGAGACCCTCCGCCCCGCGGACCGGCCTGGCCCTCGGGGGCGCGATCCTGTCGCACCTGGCCGCCGGGGTGCTGTCCATGCCGACGGCGTGGCGTCTGCGCCGGGATCGCCGGGGGGCGGCCCTGGCCCTGGCGGTGGGCCTTGGGGGCGCCGCCGCCGTGTGGATCGGCCTCAGGATGCTCCTGGAGGGGGTGGTCAGTCCCGCCGGGTGGGTGGGCCGTCTCGTGGGGCCGGGCATGGGCGGCTTCCTGCACCCTGGAGGCCCGGCGGAGGTGGCGCGAGCGCTGCAGGCGCTGGTGGTCTGGGGGTTCTTCCACCAGGTGCCCGTGCTCAAGGGCGGGGCCGCGGCCGGGTTCACAGTGGCCGAGACGGTGCTGGTCGCCCTGGGGGGGGGCCTGGTGCTGGTCGGCATGGTCCAGGCGGTTCGCCGGCGGGATCCCCTCGTGTGGACGGCCCTGCTGGGCGTCATGGCCTTTCTTCCCCTGTGGTTGGTGTGGGATGTTGGCAACGTGGAGCACGCCGTGGGCGCCATTCCGCTCTTGGCGGTTCTCGTGGCGGCCGGCGTGGAAGCCGTACCCGGCCGGGCGGGGCCGGTTCTGCTCGGCATGCTGGTCCTGGGCCTGGCGGTGGTCAACGGCCTGGGATCGGCGATCCCCCAGTCCCTTCCGGAAAACGGCCCCGTGACGGTCCGGGCCCTCTTTGCCGCCGAGACTGTGCCCGAGGACGGGTTGATCCTCTCCCTGGGGAGGGACCCCCGTCTCCGTCTTGGGCTCCCCTACCTCTCGGGGCGGCGTGTGAACGACCTGGCTCTCCTGGTGGCGGGGGCACGGAGGCGAGGGCTGCCGCCGGCTGCGGCGCTCGAGGTCTGGCTCCATCGGACTCGAGAGGTCCGTCAGCTCTGGGCCCTGGAGGATCTCTTCGATCCGGCTTCCGCCGGTTGGCTGGCGGAACAGGGCATCACGCCCGGCCAGTGGGAGGCCGTCCGGCGGCGCTTCCGGATCGTCGGATCGGCGGCGCTTCCGGCCGACGGGATTGCGGTCCGTCGCCCCTTCACACTCTACCGTCTCGCTTTCGAGAGGGAGTGATCTCCTCCCCGAGCCTTCACAGATCGCGGACGTAGCCGGGAACGTCCTCCATGTGCAGCGGCCTGGAGAAGTAGAACCCCTGGGCCTCGTCACAGTGTTCCTCCCGGAGCATCTGGGCCTGCTGGGCCGTCTCGACGCCCTCGGCGACCACGTGGAAACCGAGGTTCCGGCCGATGGCGATGGCGCAGCGGACGATGCCGGCATCGGCGGGATCCGTCAGGGCACCCTCGACGAAGGAGCGGTCGATCTTCAGCCGCTGGATCGGGAACAGCTTCATGTAGGCCAGGGAGGAGTATCCCGTGCCGAAGTCGTCGATGGCCACGGGGATGTCGAGGTCGGCGACCTTCTGGAGGAGGGCAAGCGTCTTTCCGCCGTGGGTTGCCAGGGCGCTCTCCGTCAGCTCGATCTCCAGCCATTCGGGACCGATTCCGGCTGTTTCCAGGGCGTCATGGATCTCCCGATGAAGGTCGCTCTTGATCAGTTGGACGGCGGAGACGTTGACGGCGATCCGGAAGGGGGCGAGGCCCCGGGCCTGCCATGCAGCGGCCTGGTGGCACGCCCTGCGCAGCACCCACCGGCCCAGGGGTACGATGATCTCCGTCAGCTCGGCGATTTCGATCAGGCGCGGGGTTGGAACGGCACTGCTGCCGGGCCGTGGCCAGCGCAGCAGGGCCTCGAAACCCGCCAGCTTGCCGCTGGCCAGCTGGATCTTGGGCTGGTAGCGAAGCTCAAGCTCCCCACGTTTCAAGGCCTGGGGGAGCTCGGTGGCGATGGCGGCCCCCTCCCTGGCCTCGTTCTCCATGGTGGCGTTGTAGACCACGAGATCGCCATGGGCGTCCCTACCAGCCCGGTTGAGGGCCATGGACGCCTTCTTGAGGAGAGACCCCGCTGAATCTTCCTCGTTCCACCAGACGAGGCCGGCCCGAAGGCTCAGGAAGAGGGGCTGCTCGTCCACGTGGAAGACCCTCCCGAGGAAGGAGGGGGCGTCGTAGGCCTCACGGATGGGATGACCTTCGGGTTCTACCGCCGCGATCGCCAGCTCGGGCCCGTCCATGCGGGCGATGGTCAGGGCGTAGGGGATCTGTCGCCGGAGGAACCTGGAAACCTCCTTGAGATACCGGTCAGCGATCTCCCACCCCATGGAGGACCTGACGTACTGGAGAACGGGCAGGTGCACGGTGGCCAGCCAGAACCTCTCGAGGTTCTTCCTGGGCGATTCCACGAGGAAGGTATCGACGGTTCTGAGGAAGGCCTTCCGCCTGGGAAGGCCCGTCGTCTCGTCGATCTCACCGAGTCGGACGAGATTGTCGTGAGATGCCGGCATGGGTCCATCCTCCATGTCGTCGGTGCGGTGTCTCACCGTGTGGGATTGTTGCCGACAAGAATACAGTACCCGGCCCGGGAGGCAAGAGCCGGATTCACTCCCGTTCGCAGTACCGGGACCGGGGGCGCTGGTAGAGCTCAAGGATGCGGTCGAGGGCGGCGGCGAAACGGAGGATGGTGCTCCAGTGGCCGGGGACCACCGGCTGGGTGTGGGCCAGGGCGTTGCGCAGCCGCTCGATGTCGCGCATCACGTCGCGGGCCTGCTGGCGGGAGGAGAACCCGAACTGCTCCCGGATTTCCGCGTCCTTGAAGAGGGCATACCCCTTGTCACCGAACTGGAGGCAGTCGAGGAGCTCCGACCGTTCCCCCATGCGCCGCCGCTCGTCCTGGATCGCACGCGCGCGCTGGATCCGGCCGGGGGAGAGGAGATCCTGCCAGCTCTCGCCGGGGTAGTTGCTCCGGAGCGACTCGGTGATGGCGGTCTCGACCACGGTCAGCAGGCCGAAAAGCCACATCCGTCCCTGGGGCTTCTCCAGGTCGGTCCTCGTGACGATGCCGGCCACCGAGCCGAAGGGCGCCAGGAACAGACCGTCGTGGTCCTCCAGGGCCATGACGACCTCGTGGAGGGGCGCACGGGGATCGATCAGGTGGTGGGAGTCGAAGGGCGAGGCACAGTCTCCGCAGCTTCCGCCGTCCAGCTGGTCCCGGAGTACGAAGCCCTCGACGAGCCCCCCGCGCCGGATCCCCGCCAATCGCAGGCAAGCCGTCTCCATCAGGGCACGGACCTCGGCGGCGGGCCGCTCGGCGTCCCAGGAGATCAGGGGTTGGGCCAGGTCACCGGCCGTGAAGCCGTCGTAGAAGAAGCGGCGGAGGGATGCCAGGCCCGGCTCCGCCACGGCGAGGTTCTCCCGTGGTGGTCCGGGGCCTCCCGGAGCCGTGGTCATGGCGAGGTGCCTCCGGCGGCCGCCGGCACCGGGGGGGGTTCTCGCCCGGAGGTCTCCCGAAGCCCCGGGGCCCACACCTGCAAGGAGGTGGAGGCCCGGTCCGGTTCCCGGGAGATCAAGGGACCCTCCTCCTCGTTCGCCGTGCCCGTGGAACGAGCCGAGTTCCAGCCTCGTCGGCGGCCCGTGCACCTGCGGTGATGGCCGTGTCAATGTAGGGAATGCCTTCCGTTTCGTGCCCGGCGAAGAAGATCCGCCCCACCGGTTCCTTGGCGGCGACTCGGTCGTCGGAGAAGACGAAGCCCGGTGTCGCCTGGACCAGAGGGTGTCCCCACCGGAAAAGATCGAACCCCGTGGCGATGTCGGTGATGCCGGGTAGAACTCGCTCCAGATCGTCGAAGACAGCCTGCTCGAACTCCTCGATGGGCGTCGTCCGGATCATTCTACGACTGTCCGGTGCGGTCAACGGGGCGTAGACCGTCAGGGTGTTGGGCCTGGAAAGGGGGGCGTGGACGGGATCCTCGAGGCCCGCCCAGTCGGCCACGGTGAAATCGGTGAAGAAGAAGTCGCCGTGAACCTCGTTGGCGTAGGCGAGATCCGGTGGCGTCTCGCTCACGTGAACATTCGCTACGAGGTACGCGGCGTACTGGAAACGGTTGTTCTCCTCCGGACGCTGTCCAAGATCCGGGAGGAGATAGGGAGCCATCATGCGGGGACAGGCGAAGATGGCCGTCCTGGCGCGGATGGTCTTCGCCTGGCCATCCTCCAGGAAGGAGACGTGAACCTCTCCCTGGGCGTTGACGGCTCCGAGGACGAAAGCGTTCGTCCGGATCCTCGAGGCTCCGATCAGGCCGGCCATGGCATCCGCGATGAACGCATTGCCGCCGGGCTGGCAGAGGACGCTTTCGTCCCCTGGGAGTATCTCGCCCGTCAGGAAATCGACCGCCACGTAGGCGGACAGGCTGGCCGGAGAGAGCCCGAAGACGGAGCGCACGAGCGGATCGAAGAACTCCGACACGGCGGCATCCAGCCCCTCGCTCGCCACGTACTCCGAGAGGCTCTGGCGTTCCAGCCAGAGGACCTCGGGATCCCTGGAGGCGCCGTCGATGGGAGAGGCGAAGGCCGGTTTTCCATCGGCACCGACGAAGTCGTACCACCAGGAGACCTTCTCCCGGAAGGTTCTGAGGTCGGCCACGATCTCCGGAGGGAAGGGGAGAGCGTTCAGGGCCGCTTCCGACGTCCAGGGATCTTCGTACCAGGCGCCCCCGATGAAATGGCGGGCCCATGGAGGACGGAGCAACAGGCTCTCGTCGATGACGGGAGATCCATCCGCGTTGGTCCCGACTACGAATCCTAGATCGGTGTAGAGATCCGTCAGGACCTCGGTATAGGGGATGGAGGCGTAGGCAGAACCCTGTGCAGCGAGCCCGGTGGTCTCCCCCGCGATGCTGCGGCACTGGCCGCCGACGCGATCGTTCTTTTCGAGGATCAGAATGTCATCGAAGCCCGCACGGAGCAATCTCCAGGCGGCCGCGAGACCGCTGATCCCACCCCCAAGAATGACGCAATCCAGGGCGTTTCCGGAGGCTGGAGGCAAGTTCCAGGTCTGGCCATGGACCAGATCGTGACAGAGCTCGAAGGGGCTCCACCCGCCGGTGGCTGGCGGGAGGTTCCCGGAGTCGGCCGTCAGGCCCGGAAGGTGTTGCCACGGGAGGGACGCGCCGGCCCCTCGCGCGGCCAGCCCGGCGACGCCGAGGAGGGTGCCGTTGAGAAAGTCCCTGCGGCTCAACCGGCGTGCCTTCACCTCAGGCCACCGTCCCACTCGGGAACAACGGAAGCACCCCGGGCCAACCACTGGCATCTGCCGCAAAGGCGCCCTGATTCCCGCGGGGATCTTCCTGCCGCCGACACCTCTTCCCCAACTTTTTGGCCACGTCCGAAGGCGTTCTCATTGGCAGAAATCCTACCACGGGCTCGTCCGTGGTAGCCTGAGCGACGGATCCCCCATGGGGATGCCCAGCATTCTTCGAAGGAGTTCCCATGCGGCGCCTGGCCCTCCACTGGCAGATCCTCATCGCCCTGGCTCTCGCCGTCGTGGCCGGGAGCCTCAGCGGCACCGACGCCGCCATCGCCGGCGTTCCGTTTGTGGCCGTGTACGGATTCATCGGGGATCTCTTTCTCAACGCCCTCAAGATGCTGATCGTTCCCCTGATCGCGTCGTCCATCATCATGGGGTTGGCGGGTATGGGCCAGGAAGCCGTGGGGAAGCTGAGCGTCCGGACCCTGCTCTACTACGTGACGACCAGCATGATCGCCATCCTGACGGGGCTTCTCTTCGTCAACCTGGTGCGGCCCGGGGTGGTCCAGGGGCAGCCATTCGCCATGGCGATCGGGGCGGCCACTCAGGTCCCGGACCTCGCCGCCAGGGTCGGTGGCCGCGGTGCGGGTGACGTGGTGGGAATCTTCCTTCGCATGGTGCCCGAGAATGTGGTGGCGGCTGCCGGGGACAACCGGCGGATGCTGGCGGTCATCTTCTTCAGCCTGCTCTTCGGTTACTACATGGCCCGGATCGACAACCCCGGCGGGGCGACCCTCAAGGCCTTCTGGCAGGGGGTGCTGGACGTCATGATGCGGATCACGGGGCTGGTCATGCGCTTCGCTCCCATTGGCGTCTTCGGGCTGGTGGCCAAGGTGATCGCCTCGACGGGCTTCGCCGCCTTCGGACCCCTGCTGCGCTTCTTCCTCACCGTTCTGGTGGCCCTTCTGATCCACGCCTTCGTCACGCTGCCGGTTCTGCTGCGGCTGGGTGGGGTTCGCCGCCCATTCGCCCACTACCGGGCCATGGCGCCGGCGCTCCTCATGGCCTTCTCCACCAGCTCGTCCTCGGCGACCCTGCCCCTGACCCTGGAGTGCGCGGAGAAGCGCGCCGGCATCCCCAACAGGATCGCCGCCTTCATGCTCCCCCTTGGCGCCACGGTCAACATGGACGGAACGGCACTCTACGAGTGCGTGGCCGCCATGTTCATCGCCCAGGCCTACGGGATCCACCTCAGTTTCGCCATCCAGTTCACGGTGGTGCTGATCGCCCTCCTGACCTCCATCGGCGTCGCGGGCATCCCCTCGGCCAGCCTTGTGGCCATCACGGTCATTCTCTCGGCCGTCGGTCTCCCCCTGGACGCCGTCGGCCTGATCCTGGTCGTCGATCGTGTCCTCGACATGGTGCGCACGGCGGTCAACGTCCTCTCCGACTCCTGCGGGGCGGCGATCGTCGCCCGGCTCAGCGCCTGAGGTCGCCGAGACCATCCCGGGCCGGGGCCGGGCCGTTCGGGCGGGCAAGGCGGTGGAGACCCTGGTGCCGGCCGTGATCTGAGACACATTGCCGGCCCCTCCCACCCAGTTTCTCCGGGCCCAGGGGGTGCCTCAGGAAGGTGTGGGAGCCCTTGCCGCGAGGAGCCCCAAGGGGTATGGGCCGGTTTCTTCCGGATCGTGTCCCCCCGGGGGCGGCTGGCGTATACTTGCGACGCGGTATCTCATGCGGACCCGGACGGTCCGCCCAACTGGAGGTGACCCAATGGATCTGAAACGCTTGTGTCTGACCGTGACCATGGCGGTATTCCTCGTGGGAAGTGTCTGTGTTCCGGCGAGGGCCGAAGAGCCCAAGTCGATGACCAAGAAGGAGGCCAAGCTCAAGGCCAAGCGGGATGTGATCGACGCCACGGCGGCGGAGGCGCTCGAGAAGCTGCTAGACCGCAGCCCCTCGGCGGAGGAGCTCTTCAAGCGGGCCTACGGCTACGCCGTCTTCGACAACCTGAAGATCGCATTCGGCATCTCGGGCGGTGGCGGGAATGGCGTGGCCGTCAACAAGGAGACGGGCAAGAGGATCTACATGAAGATGGGGACCGCAGGAGTGGGTCTCGGCCTCGGCGGGCAGAAGTACCAGGTGGTCTTCTTCTTCGCCGATCCGGCCACGTTCAACCGTTTCGTCGACAAGGGCTGGGAGGCCGACGCGACGGCCCAGGCCGTGGCTGGGTCCTCGGGCGCCAACGCCAAGACGGACTTCCGCAACGGGATGGCCGTCTACCAGCTGACAGAGGCGGGGCTCATGGCCCATGTGGATATCGCCGGGACCAAGTACTGGAAGAACGACAAGCTGAACAGTCTCGGGAAGTGATCGCCGGAGGGGCGCCAGTCCTCCGGTGTCACCTGGTACCGACGAACCTGGTTCACTTCGCCGGGGGTTCAAGCTACGATGGTTGGACCATCCGAAGCGCCTCGAAACGGTTGGTGGGCGAAAGGAGTCGATATGATGCGACGGTTCTCAATGATGATCGTGACCGGGCTGGTCCTGCTGGCGGGTGTGGCCCCGGCCATGGCCCAGGAGAAGGACAACGTGGCCATGACCGTGCAGGTCATCCAGCAGGAGCACCGCCAGATCATGGCGGACAATCTCAAGCTGACCCCCAAGGAAGCTTCGGTCTTCTGGCCCATCTACCACGAGTACATGGCGGAGGCCGGCAAGCTCCAAGCGAAGTACGTCCAGCTGCTCAAGAGATTCGTGGCGGTGGAGTCCAGCATAGGAGACGAGGAGCTGGCGGCGACCTTCCACAGGTCCGTGGAGCTCAAGAAACGGTGGATCGATCTCCGGGCGAGGTACTTCGACCGTGTGGCCAAGGCCATTGGAGCCAGGAAGGCCGCCCGATTCGTCCAGGTCGAGAACAAGCTGGACGCCCTGGTGGAATACAAACTGGCCCAGGCCGTGCCGTTGATTCGCCGGGAACGGAAGGCCGCCCAGTAGCCTCGAGGGTCAACGCTCCGCCCCTCGAGTTCGTCCAATGAAGGACGCGCGGGAAGTCCCGCCGGTCTGGAGGCTGGAATGCGACGTGGTCTACCGGTTTTGGTGCTGATGGCCGTCTTGGCGGCCAGTTGTACAACACTCAAGGTCTACACGGATCACGATCCTGCGGCGGACTTTTCCCGCTTCAAGACCTTCGACTTCATCGGTCAGCCAAAAGGGCTCGATCCCCTGATGGGCAAGCGTGCCAGGGCCGAGGTGGCCTTGCAGCTCAAGGCCAAGGGGCTGCACCGGGCGACCGGCAGGCCGGATCTTCTGGTGGCCATCGCTGCGAGAACCCGCAGCGAACGGCGCGTCAACACCGTTCACTACGGGTTTGGCTGGGGCTACGGCTGGTGGGGTGGCATGGGCGGGTCCACATCGTACGTGCAGAACGTCCCTGTCGGAGCCCTGGTGGTGGACCTGGTCAACGCACGGAACAAGCAGCTCGTGTGGAGAGGGATGGCTAACGACTACCTCTCCCCGAGTCCCAAGGAAAACGCGGAGATGCTCCACCGGGCGGTGGCGAAGATGTTCGAGGAGTATCCGCCTCGGTAGCCCCCGCGAGACATCCCCGGCCGGCCTGAGCCACGACCCCGACGTCCCATGCCCTTCCCGGTGTGCCGGTTACTCCTGCCGTGGTTCTCCCTGCGGCGCGTCGGTCCAGTGCAGGATCCGGATTTGCTTGTAAGGGATCCACTCGCTGGAGAGGACGATGACGGCTCGCTTGCCGTCGGTGTAGTACGGGTCGCCCGTCAGGTTGTGACGCGGCGCCTCGGGTGAAGCGACCCCGACGCCTCCCACGTAGCCGATGGCCTCCACGTGCCCCGAGAGTAGGAGGTCCTCCATCAGGTAGGTTCGGGCCTCGTCGACCTGGGGATCGATCTTGTGGGTGCTGATGGTCGGCGACTTGGTCGTGTAGCGGACGCCGATGTCGCGGCTGATCTGTCCGATGGCAACGGTCTTTCCGTTCCAGCTGAGGTGTGTCAGCCACAGACGGAGGTGGTTTCGCTGGTGGATGTTGTCCCGCGCCTTCTGCAAGGCGATGTCCTGCCGGCGGCCGAAGACGAAGAGGGAGCTGATGGGTGAGTAGCGGTACTTGGAGCCCAGCATGAAGGACTTGACGGTTCGCCACTTGGCACCCCCCGTCATCTCCTCCGTCACGTCCCACTTCCTGGCGAGGAAGGCCGTGATGGCGGGCACGGGATTCCCGATGATGACGATGTTGAGCGGGTCGCCCTGCTTCGTTGCCTTCTTGTTGGTCGTGCAACAGGGGAGCTCCTCCAACTTCTTTCGGAGGGTTGATTCGTCCACCTCCTCGATGGATGCCGGGCTTGTGATCTTGGAAAGATCGGTGGCGGCGTAGTCGGTGACGATGCCGGGAACCTCCACGGTGAGGTCCAGCTGGTGATCCGCCGTCGTTCCCAGAAGCAGGATGTGAAGGTATTTGAGTCCCTCGTCCCTGTTGGTCAGGAAGAAACCCGATCGGGTCGAACCGGCGGGAATCGTCTGGGGGATCTCGTACTCCTGGAAGAGCCGGTCGATCTTCCGGTTGACCCCCCTTTCCCAGCGGCGGTGGACGATCCATGCCCCCTCGTTGGGTGCGAAGTAGGTGGGGTCGAGGACGGCCATGGCCAGGTGGAGATTCTCGTCGCTACGGTTCTCGATCTTGAGCCACACGGGCTGGATACCCTGCTTGGCCAGGTCGGCGCCGTAGACCTTCCATGCCTCCTCGCGGCCCAGAGCGGCCGCCCAGACCGTGACGAGGCCGTCGTCCTTGGACACGGCGCGGGAGATGAAACCGACCTTTTCGGGCGGTATGGTCTGAAGGGAGGAACAGCCGACGGCCCCAAGGACGACGAGGAGCGCTACCATCCACCTCGCAGAAATACCACTTCGGTGGTCGTGGCTGGCTCGGATCATTGGGAGACCTCCCGGTGTTTTCCACCCAAGAATACACCACCGTGAGGGCGGGGAGCTGGTCCGGGCCTTCGGTGTGAGGGGGGTGGCGGGAATCGGATACCATCGCTTCCGACGGAAGGGGGTGAGAAGAACCGTGGGGTGGCGCCTGTCCTGCCGTGTGTCGGACATGGGACCCGGAGGTCGGAAGCTCCTGGCGATTGTGGGCCTGGCGGTGGTTCTGGCCGGTTTCTCGGGTTGTGCCAGCAGCTCGGGTTCCCAGCTCGGTCCGGGGGAACGGGCCGCAACATCACGTTGGGGGGCGGAGGATTCCGGCAACCACCGATCGGAGCGGGAAAGCTCTACGGAGTCCGGCCGGCCCGCGGGCGAGGTCCAGAGCCCGTCCGCCGGGGAGGCGACCGGGGAGGCAGCTCCGACGCCGGCGTCCGGGAAAGAGATTGACGAGAGACCAACGATCGGCAATCCGTGTGAGGAGGGAGTGGAGACGCCCTCATCGTGGCTCGATCGCTTTCACGGATGGGTGGGCCGCACCGTCTGCCGGACCGTCAACGGCTTCGATGGATTCTTCGGTGGTGACCGTTCCCAGGAGGAACGCAACATGACGGGAGGGCTCGTCGGTCTGACCCTCCCCTGGTCGGAGCACGATGCCCTGGAGCCAAAGGTGCGCTTCCGGCTGCGTTTCGATCTCCCCAATCTCAGCAGGCGCTTCAAGGTGTTCGTCGGGCGTCAGACGCAGGATGAGTACCTCCGGGATGCCGAGGGCCAGAGCGTCGTCGACGCCATGACACGTAACGAGGACTATCACTGGGTCCTGGGACTGGGCGGGGCAACGTCGAGCCTGGAGAAGTCACGTTTTCGTTTCAACGTCGGCGTCAAGCTCAGCTCCTCGCCCCAGCTCTACGGGAAGGGCCAGTACCGCCTGTACTTCCCCCTCGGAACGGACCGCCTCGGCCGCTTCCGGCAAACGGTGTTCTGGATGAGCCGTGACGGCTTCGGCACGACGACCAACCTTGACCTCGAGCAACAGTTCGGTGGGCGGTACCTCCTGCGCTGGGAGGGGAGCGGCACACTCTCCGAGATCTCCCAGGGTGTCGAGTGGTACACGGCGGTGTCCTTCTTCCAGGAGCTTTGGGAGGACCTGGCGGCCCGCTACACGACCTGGGTCCGGGGAGCGACGGACGCCCCGGTGGAGACCAACGAGTATGGTTTTCAGGTGCTCCTGCGGAAACGGATGTTCCGGAAGTGGTTCTTCGGGCAGGCCGGCGCGGGGGTCTCGTGGATTCGCGACCATCCCTGGGAACGGCGCAAGGCCAGCATCGGTGTCACCGTGGGGGTGGAGATGCAGTTCGGGGCTCGCTTGGTCTATTGATCGGGGGCGGGCACAAGCCCTCTCCCCGGAACGGGAAGGAGGGGCGGGAAGTTCAATCCTCGTCGGTCAGTTGGTAGGCGAAGAAGAACACGGAGCGCGACAGGTCCATGAACTCCTCCTGAAGGGCCTGGGCCGCCTCGACCGCCTCGGTACCCTCGGGCCTGGCCAATGCTTCGTCCAGGACCATGGCGCTGGGCCACCAGATCTCGACCATGGCGTCGAATGGTTCCCCGGTGGAGCGTGAGACCATCAGCTCGGCATTGGCCTGGACGGCCAGGGTCTCCGTCAGCTCGAGCTCGACGGCTCCGATTCGATCCAACAATTCGTGGACCAGCTTGCCGTACCGTTCGAAGTGGGCGCGGAATTCCTGCGGAGACAGCCCGGGTTTCGAGTGGATACACTGCACCAGCTTGATCATGACGATCCTCCCGGTACGATTGTACCCTGGCCCGCATACCTCGCCGGTTTTCTGCTGCGAACGCGGAGACGTCCGCCATTGGGGCGGTTCTCCCGGTGGTACGGCCCGGGACGCGCCTTGAGCACGTCCGGGCTCCCAATCCTTGCGAGAAGCTGCCATTGACGGCGCCTCGCCCCTTTCCCGACGAAGCCCCATGAATGATCCGGGCTAACGCGCCTCGACCCAGGCGGCGATATCCCGGATGACTTCCAGAGAGACGTGACCGGGTTCCTGGTAATCCGCCGGCGCCGAGGGTGCAGTTCCCCCGGCCTCCATGAACAGGTGGTTGAGGGATGGATAGACCTTGATGGTGACGTGGGGCCGGCTGCCGAGGGCCTTCCGCCAGCCGGCCAGATCGGCCTGCGTCACCTGGTAATCCCGGCCTCCCTGGAGGATCAGCATGGGCAGCTTCAGCGCCGCCGCGGCCGCCGCGGGGTCGTAGCCGCGGAGGTCCAGCCAGTAGGATCCCGGCGTCGAGGATCCCAGGAAGTCGACGGTGTCCGCGGGCTTGAGGCCGGGATCCTCGATGGCCCTCTTGGCCTTCCTCGCGGCGTCGATCTGTTGTGCCTCCTGCCGTGTTACCGTGCCGTCGAGGCCGGCCAGGTACTGGAGCTGCTCCACGGCCAGGGCCTCCATGGGCCGCGTCGCGCCGGCGAGGATGATCAGCCCAGCGATCCGGGAGTCGCCTCGGGCGATGCGGGGCGCCAGGGTGCCGCCCAGGCTGTGACCCAGGACGAAGATCCGGCCGTGGTCGATCCCGGGCCGGGCGGAGAGGAGGGAGACGGCGGCCCGGGCATCGTCGACGGTCTCCTGGCGCACGGTGAACCCCCTTGCCGCGGCACACTGACGCGGATAGCGGTGGGTACGCTTCTCGTAGCGCAGCACGGCGATGCCCCGCCTGGCCAGCCCCCAGGCCAGGTCGCGGAAGGGTTTGTTGGGTCCGATGGTCTCGTCCTGGTCGTGGGGACCGGAGCCGTGGACCAGGACCACGGCCGGGAAGGGCCCCGTGCCCCTGGGCAGGGTCAACGTTCCCGGCAGTTTCCAGGGATCGCTGCCGATGCTCACCTCGAGCTCACGAAGACCGGCTGGAGGCGTTTCCGCTTTCTTCTCCGCCGGCGCCGGGACGGCGAGGAAGTGGAGGCCGGAGATACGGCCCTGGTCATCGAAGGCCAGCTGGGCCAGGAGGGGAGCGTCTCGAAAGACGCAGGTGACGCTGGCGATGGTCGTGCTCCCCTGCTCCTGGGTGGTCACCGTTCCGATCCGCTGCAGGGATCCGACCTGGGCGGTCAGCTGCTTCCAGATGGCGGCCAGCCGGTCGGGGGGAAGGGCCTGACGCATCCGTTCGTCGAAGCGATCGGCCACCTCCGTGAAGCGACCCTCCCTGAGCGCCAGGATCGTCTGCCTGGCGGTGTCCTCGACGGTCAGGGGTTGGGTCGCCCCGGAGGGATTCGCCGCAAGGAGCGCTGCCATCAGGGCGAGGGCGAGTGCGAAGGCTCTCCCTGAGGTTCCCATGGCAGCACCCTTCCTTCCCGTGTCCTCAGGCGCTCTTCTCCACCCAGACGCCCAGGAGCTGGATGGTGGTCTCGGCGGCCTTGACCATCCAGTCGACACAGACCCACTCCTTGAGGGAGTGGAAGGCCTGGCCCCCGGCCCAGATGTTGGGAGTCAGCAGGCCCATGAAGGACAGGCGTGAGCCGTCGGTCCCGCCGCGGATCGCCTGTTGCTTTGGCTCGATCCCCTGGCGCTTGACGGCCTCCAGGGCGTACTCGAGCACCTTGGGATCTTCGGCGATCTTGTAGGCCATGTTGCGGTAGGACTCCTCGATCTCCACGGTGATCTTGGCCTTGGGAAAACGCTGCTCAACCGAAGCCACCACCTGCCGGAGGCTCTCCTCCCGCTCCTCGAGCTCCTCGACGGTGAAGGCCCGGACGAGGAACTGGAGCTTCACCTTGGTGACGTCACCGCTGATGGTGTAGGGATGGAGGTAGGGCTCGCGTCCCTCGGTGGTCTCGGGCAGGTGGCGCTCGTCGAGCCCCTCGACGATGGCGGCGGCCACGCGGATGGCGTTGACCAGGACGTCCTTGGCGTAACCGGGGTGCACGTCGTGGCCCTCGATGGTGACGATGGCGCTGTCGGCCGAGAAGGTCTCGTCCTCGATCTCGCCGAGATCCGAGCCGTCCAAGGTGTAGGCGTAGTCGGCGCCGAAGGCCTCCACGTCGAAGTGTTCGGTGCCCCGGCCGACCTCCTCGTCGGTAGTGAAGCCGATACGTACCGCGCCGTGGTGGAACTCGGGATGGTGGAAGAGCCAGTCCACCACCGTCATGATCTCCGCGATGCCCGCCTTGTCGTCGGCACCCAGGAGCGTCGTGCCGTCGGTGGTGATGATGGTCTCGCCGATGCACCGCTCGAGGTTGGGGTTGTCCTCCACGCGGATCACCTGGTTGGGATCGCCGGGGAGGGCGATGTCGCCGCCCTCATAACGCTCGATGATCTGTGGCTTGACGTTGTCCCCGGGCGTGCCGAAGTAGGTGTCCATGTGGGCGATGAGGCCGATGACGGGGACCTGGTGACTGCCCCCGGGGAGGTTGGCGGGGACGGTGGCCGTCACGTAGCCCCACTGGTCCATGGCGGCGTCCGTGCAGCCCAGCTCGCGGAGCTCCTCGACCAGGAGACGGGCCAGGTCTTTCTGCTTCTCCGTCGACGGGCTCGAGGTGGATTCCTCGTCGGAACGGGTGTCGATGGCGACGTACCGGAGGAAGCGCTCGACCAGCTTCTCGCGGTCCGATGGGTCCAGGGTGATGACGTGATTCACGGTGTTCTCCTTTCGTCCTGCCGGCGCAGTGTAACGCATTGGAGGGGGGGTGGGGGAGGGGAGCGGAGGGGAAACTGGCCGGGAGGTCGGCGCGTCGCCAGTTCCCCCGGCAGCAGCGGGCTTCGCACCATCGCAGGGCGAGGGGGCTGCCCCCCCCCCGGCG
>CAZXNA010000011.1:0-41947 GCA_964641295.1 uncultured Thermoanaerobaculia bacterium | reverse complement strand
GCGCTGTGGACGAGGTGGGGGGAAGGGACCCCCTGCTGAGGGGTCGGGGCACGGCTCAGGCTGCGACGGCCGCGGGCGCGCGGAGTCTCCCCAGGGGGACGAGGGGTGGTGGCCCGGACCCCCGCCCGCTGAGTGTTCCGCCGCCTGCCCTGGTCCACCGCGCCAGCAGGGCCTCGAGGCCGAGGACCGCCGCGGTGACCGCCGCCAGGGGCATGGCCGTCGCCGTGGCTGCACCGAGATCGTAGAAGGCCGAGAACTGGGAGAGACTCTCCACGGCGAAAACGGCGTAGCGGAAGCTTGGAGGTACGGTGACGTCGCCCAGGGCCAGGAGAAAGACCAGGGCGGCGCCCAGGAGGGCTCCCGGGGCCACCAGCGGCAGGCTGATCCGTCCGAGAACGGTGGGCCACGGGGCCACCAGGAGGCCCGCCTCCTCAAGCCGTGACGGCACGGCGCGGAGGGCCGCCGCCACCAGGAGCATGACCAGGGGCATGAAGGCGGTGGAGAGCACGAGGACGCACCCGGGCAGCCCGAACAACCACCGGGACAGGGCCTGGGCCGCCCCCGGTCCCAGGAATTGCGCCAGAGGACCGGTCTCGGAGGCCGCGGCCATCCAGCCCACGGCCGTGAGGTAGGGCGGCAACAGCAGCGGCATGGCGAGGAGGGCGGCGAGGGCGCGCCGGCCGGGGAGGTCCGTCCGGCCCACGAGAAGGCCAGCGGGAACACCCAGGGCCACCGCCACGACCGTGGTCAGCGCCGCCAGGCCCAGGCTGTTCGCCGCCAGGGTCCACTGCCGGGCCGAGGTCAGCAGGTTGCGGTAGGCCTCGAAACCCAGATGCCCCTCGGTCGTCAGGCTCCGGAGGATCATCCCCGCCACGGGCAGCAGCCCCGCCACCACGAGCAGCAGCACGGCCGAACCCAGGAACAGCCTCCTCAGGGGGCCATCGGTGGCGGTCCCCACCCACCGCCAGGCACCGCCTTCGAGAGGCGCCCGGATCATCGGTCCTCCATGGCCACCCGGCGTCCGGGCCCACGCAGGGACCGGACGTACACGGAGGCGAGAAGCAGGAGAAACAGGACGGTCAACACCACCGACACCAGCACGAGCGTCCAGCTCAGAGAGAACGTGCAGACGATGACCGCCACAGGAGCGGTGAAGATCGCTGCCATGGCCACCCAGGACAGCCATGCCGCGCGACCGTCCAGTTGGTGGGGGATGGCGTGGAAGGCACCCATCAAGAGCGGCAGCACCATGCAACCGATCAAAAGGTGTGCCCGGATGTAGTACAGGTCGTTCAGGGTTCCTGGGGCGCCCGCAGTCCCTCCGCCGAAGAACCCTTCGTGAAACTCGATGTAGATCCCCATCCCGAACATGCTCACGGCAAACGCGAGACCTGCCATGGCCAGCAACCGGCGCCCGTCGAGCAGTGGCGCGCCGGTTACGGCCCCACCCGCCGGCCTTCCGAACAGTGCTGGCATGAGAAGGAGCAGCCCGATTCCAAGAATCGTGAGGAGAGCATCGTCCAGCGGAATGCCGTTGGGGCCGGACACGAACAGAACGGGCGGTTCCCAACCCGCCCACGCCGAATACTGGTACAGAATCACCTGGCCCAGCGACGCGAACAGTGTGATGGCGGCGCCGGCGGCCGTCACTCCCCCCAACCAGCCCGATCTCTCCCGGTCTCCGGCGGCCAGCGGCAGCAGCAGAGCCGCGGTGACGAACGCGGCCACGATCTGATGGCTGTGCGAGCCGATGTAACCGGCCACCGCCTCGCCCGGCTGGAGGCCGAGATGCCGGGCATGGACGAGGAGCTCCGGTACGCGATTCCCGAGATCGTTGCAGGCCCCGGCCAGGTGACCGAGGGGCGTCGCCAGGGAGACGGCCCCGAGCGCCCCGAGCAGGGACCACCAGAGGACGCCGCCCGGCAGCTTCCTCCCACGCCTGCGGGAGCGGACCAAGGTGAAGAGGACACCCAGTGCCGTGAGATCCGCGGCGGTCATGCCGAGGACCTGCAGCATGGCCGCCACCGACGGTCCTTGCCGTCCGACCAGGAGGGCGCCGGTCCCCGTCAGCAGAGCTGCAGCCGTGGCCCCTCCCGCGACCATCGCCCGCCACCTCGCCGCGGTGGCGGCCTCCACGAGCCGGTCGAAGCTCGCCAGTACGAGGAGCATCCAGGCCGGCACCATCACACCATGGTAGGTCATGGCCTCACGCCAGCCGAAGTCACCCGGCTCGAGCCAGCGGACCCCCAGGGGAAAGGAGGCCAGGAGCACGAGGGCGGGTACGAGTAGACAGGTGATCGGTGCCCACGTGCCGGCCATGGACTGTCCGCCGGTCACGGTTCGCCCGGACACCCCCTCAGTACCCCGCCCACGCCTTGAGCTCGGGCTGGATGGCCACCATCTTCCGGGCCACGGCGGCGTAGGAGACCTCCATGATCCTGATCCTGTCGAGACTCGGCACGTCTCCCGGTACGGGCACGCCGGGATGCAGGGGGATCTGGGCGCAGTCGGCATTGGCCAGCTGCCGTTCGGTGTCTGGCGAGAGCAGGAAATCGGCCAGGCGCTGCGCGGTGTCAGGGTGCGGGCCGCCGTGGATCAGCACGACGGCGTTGGGAACGACGAAGCATCCCAGGCCCCCCGGTTGCTGGTCGGGCACGATCATACGCACGGGATCACCCCGGCGTGCCCGGTTGATGGCGTCGTCGCTGTCCACCAGGGAAACCGCCGCCTGGCCGGCCGCCACCTGGTCCGCGCTCTCCCCGTTGGACGTGGTCAAACGGATCCCGTTGGCCTCGAGCCGCTGAAGGAACTCCTGGCCCGCGACGTCGCCGAGCTTGACGAAGAGTGCCGCCACGTGGGAGGTGGTGGTCCCGAAGAGCGGGTTCGCCAGGACGACCTTGCCGCGCCACGCCGGATCACCCAGGTCGAGCACCGAAGGGGGCGGATCGGTCACGGAGGCGTTGACGATCAGCACCCGGAGCCGGGCGGAAAAGCCGGTCCAGTACCCCTCGGGGTCCCGGAAGATGGCCGGGATCCCCTCGGCGGCCGGTGAGTCGTACGGCGCGGCGACGCCGCGTTGCTTGAGCACCTCGGCGCGGATGGGCTCGTTGGCCCAGTAGAGATCGGCCTGAGGGTTGTTCTTCTCCGCCAGGAGTCGGTTCATCACCCCGGTGCTCTTGGCCTCCTCGGTGTCGTAGACGGCGCGGACCCGGATGCCCGTCTCCTTCTGAAATCTCTCGAGCACCGGCTGGGAAAAGACCTGGTCCTCCGACACGTAGACCACCACTTCCTGGGCCTTTGCCCCGCCCGGAGCGGTGCCACGGGAGCAGGCCGCCAGGGGCAGGACGATCAGCAGGGCCAAAACGGTGGAGCGACGCACGGCCCGGTCCCTCAGCGGTCCGCTGGGCGGACCGTGACGTCGTCGAAGGAGGTGGCGGCGTCCGCCTTGGTCCACAGGCCCACCCCGCCGGGCCTCGTGAAGGTGGTGTCATGGACATCGAGGAGCTTCTTTCCGTCGAGGAAGCACTGGATGTGGTCGCCCTTCTGGACGATCCGGATGGTGAACCACTGCCCGGCCGGGATCCTGATCCGCGAGGCACTGTCCAGCATCCTTCGGGCGCCGTCCCTCACGGTGTAGACCCGGAAGTTGTGCTCCAGTGGGTTGTAGCGGGCGATGTAGTAGTTGTTGCCATCCTGAACGCGCCACACGGGACCGCCGCCCTGGTCCTCGTGCCCCGTGTTGGCCCGAAGCCGTACCTCGATCTCTCCGTCGAGGAAGGGCGTCGAGTCCGTCCAGCACAGGTTGTAGGTCCCCCCGAAGTTGTCGGGCCGGGGAAGGGCCTCGAGGACGTTGGGTGGGCTGGGCGCCGAGGGGTCGGCCGCCACCTTCCACACGGCCAGGGCCCCGCGGGGGTTGGTGGCGTCCACCTTCCAGCCGGTGGGCAGCCGGCCCGCCGCGATCCCGTCGAAATCGGCCTGAACCACGGCGGACGGCGCGGGCGGCTTCCCGGGAGTCTTGGCAACTTCCTGGGCCGAGGCCAGACCGGCCGCCGCCAGGGCGACCATCAATCCCACGGTGAGCTGTACCCTGTCTCGTGTCATGAGAAACCTCCCCGGCGGCAGCTTGGAAAACCGGCGCCGTTCCTTCCGTCGATGATGGAACATCCCTGTGCGTCACCACGCGCCCAGGGCCGACCTCGAGTATAGATCAGAGGCGCCTCCTGGGCCCCAAGCCCCTCTCCGGCCGGGGGTCGGACCGGCCGGCGGCACCCTGCGGATGGGGGGGCGGCCCTTCCTACCCCGCGCAGCAGGAGAGCCGGGAGAGGTCCCGGCTGAAGGTCTGGGCGGCGAGCTTGAGGCCCTCGGACATGGTCAGGTAGGGGAAGAGGTGGTTGGCCAGGTCGCCCACGGTCATCCGGGCGGTGATGGCCAGGGCTGCGGACTGGATGATCTCGCCGCCCTGGGGGGCCAGGACCTGGGCGCCCAGGAGACGTCCGGTCCCCCGTTCGGCCACCAGCTTGATGAAACCTCTGGTCTCGAAGTTGGCCAGGGCCCTTGGGATGGCCTGCAGGGGCAGGGTCCTTGAATCGGCCGCGATTCCCGCGAGGACGGCGGCGTGCTCGTCCAACCCGACCACGGCCACCTGCGGATCGGTGAACACCACCTCGGGAACGACGCGGAGGTCGAGTTGGGCATCACCGCCGGTCATGTTGACGGCGGCGCGGGTCCCGGCCGCAGCGGCCACGTAGACGAACCGGGGCAGGGTGGTGCAATCGCCGGCGGCGTAGACGCCGGGCGCCGAGGTTTCCAGGTGCTCGTTGACGACGACGGCTCCGTCGGCGTCCGTCGCCACGCCCGCCGCCTCCAGGCCGAGCGCCCCGGTGTTGGGACGGCGGCCCGTGGCCACCAGCAACCGGTCAGCCGTGACCTCCCGGCTTCCGGCGGTGATCCGGAACCACCCACCGTCGTGCTCCACTCGCTCCGGCGGGGTGTGCGTGAGCACGCGGATGCCCTCCGCCTCGAACGCTCCCTGGAGCCCGTGTCCCAGCTCCGGATCGAGCCGTGAGAGCAACGTCGATCGAGCCAGGACCGTCACCTCCGAGCCCAGGCGCCGGAAGGCCTGGGCCAGCTCGAGGGCCACGAAGGAGCCGCCGAGGACCGTCAGGTGCTCCGGGGTCTCATGGGCCGCCAGGGCCTCGGTGGAGGTCCAGAATGGCGTGCCGGCGAGACCCTGGATCGGCGGTACGAAAGGCGCCGCCCCGGTGGCGACAAGGACCCGGTCCGGTTTCAGCTCCAGCGGTGGGCCCTCCAGGCCCTCGACCCTCAGTGTCCGGGGGCCCGTGAACCGGGCGAAGCCATGGACCAGCTCGATGCCCGGGTTCTCGGCGACGATGTCCTCGTACTTTGTACGCCGCAGCTCGGAGACCCGGGCCGCCTGCTGGGCGGCGAGGGCGGCGCGATCGATGGCGGGCTCGTTGCGCGCGATGCCCCTGTAAGGGTGGTGGGCCATGGTGTGGGCCAGCTCGGCCGCCCGGAGGAGGATCTTGGAGGGCACGCACCCGGCGTTGACGCAGGTCCCGCCGACGGTGTCCGCCTCGATCATGGTCACCCGGGCCCCCGCCTCGGCGGCGCGGATGGCGCAGGCGAACGCCGCCGAGCCTGATCCGATGATGGCCACGCGGAGCCCATCGACGTTTCCTCCCCGGTCGATGGTTTCCGCCGCCAGTACCGCTCCGACTCCCAACGCCTGGGTCCTTCCAGCTCCCGTCATCATGTCCTCCCCGGGGCGCGGCGCCGGGCTCGTCTCCGCCGCCCGTTCCTGTCCTTCCTGTGCCGATCCCCCTAGGGGGGTTACGGGACCGGACAGCGGCCGATCGAACCTTTCGCCAGCCGGCGGAAAAGGTTGATCGTGGGGAACGGGGCCGGGGGAAGCCGCCGAATGGCGGGCTCCCTTGTCATCCCCATCCGGGGGATATAACATCAGACGAGAGGGGAGACGATCATGGATGGAGACACAACGGCTTCCGGCCCCGCCTACCTCGGTGACGGGGCGGTCAAGGCCCTCTCCAACCGCCTGGCCCGGATGGAGGGCCATGTGCGCTCCATCCGCCGGATGGTCGACGATCACCGATGCACCGACGAGATCCTCATCCAGGTGACGGCGGTCAAGGCTTCCCTCAACGCCTTCGCCGCCGTCCTGCTGGAGCACGAGCTCTCCTCCTGCGTCTTGAGGTGCATGCCGGGCGAGCAGGAGGAGCGCATGGAGCGGGTGGCCAAGGCCCTGGCCGCCCTGCTCAAACGGTCCTGACCCCGCCGGAGGCTGTCCACCGCGCCTTCGCCCTATGGAGAACCGGCCCTGTAGCTGACTTCGCCGTGTCCATTCTCCGCCTCGAAGGTGAAGACGGCGTCGAAGAAGACGGAGATGGGCCGCGAGTCGACGACCGTGGTCCAGTCGGGATTCCCGTCACCGTCCCTGTCGGGGCCGTCGGCCAGCGTCCGCTCGGTGGCCGGCTGAAAGCGCCACCGGGAGGTTGCCTCCCGGATGCGGCCGAGGAGCAGGTCGAGCCACGGCCCGGCGTCCGACCTGGCGAGCGGGCTCGGCGTCACGCTGGACACGCGGCCGTCGCTTCCCACGGTGATGCGCACGGCGACGGTCGCCCGTGCCGGTGCGGCCGCCAGGAACTCGGGCGGAACGGTCGGCATGACGAGGCGTTCCCGGGCGAACGGCCGGGTGCGTTCGTGATGGGCGTCGATCCGGGCGGTCGCCCCGGGGATGGGAATCCGCTCGAACCCGACGTGGGAGCGCGGCCACGGTGGTTTGGCAGGAGGGGGCGCCGCCTCCTTGGACGCCGTGGCACATGCGCCGATGATCCCGGCCAGAGCGATCAACAGGACGTTGAACGATCTCGTGAAGACCATGCCTGCCTCGAGTCCCGATTCTACACAGCGGTGACAGGCAACGGACACCATCACGTGACAGAGTGGGCGCCGGGCTTCCCGCCGGCTGGCCCCTACGGTTCGTCTTCCCCTTTCACGTACTCGGCAACGGCCGCCAGGAAGGGGGGGCCGAGCTCGGCGGCCTTCCGTTCTCCGACGCCGTAGACGTCCAGGAGCGCGTCCGGAGTCGTGGGCTTGAGGCGGGCCATGTCGCGCAGGGTGCGGTCGTGGAAGATGACGTACGGGGGGACCTTGCGCTCCTCGGCGATGTCCAGCCGGAGGTCGCGGAGACGGTCGAAGAGCTCGGTGTCCACGCCCTTCCAGGAAGCGTCGTCCCGTCCGGGGCGTTTGGCGCTTCGCTTCTTGGGTGGCGCCGGCTGACGCCAGAGGGCACACTCCCGGTGGTTTCGCAGCAGTTCCCAGCCGGCCGGGGTTACCGAGAGCACGGGGAACCGGCCGCTCTCCTGGGCCAGCAGCTCGAGGTCGACCAGCTGATCGAGGTACCCGCGCAGCTCCGACACGGGCATCCCGCCCAGGAGGCCGTAGGTGGAGAGCTCGTCGTGGCCGACCTGCCGCACCTTCTGCGTCTTCGCCCCCCGGAGCACGTCGACCACATGGGTGGCGCCCCAGCGCTCGCCGGTCCGCACGACGCAGGAGAGGATCTTCTGGGCCAGCACGGTGGCATCGTCCACGGGCTCGAGCTCCTTCAGACACACGTCGCAGGCGCCGCAGTCTCCGGGATGCTCCTGACCGAAGTACCTGGATAGGGCACGGTGGCGGCAGCTGACCTGGGCCGCGTAGCGCCGCATGTGGCCCAGCAGCGCCAGGGCCTCGGGAGTGGCCTCGCCGCTCGACTCCAGGAGGCTCTGCCAGATGGCGAAGTCCGCCGGGGAGTAGAGGAGGACGCACTCAGCGGGCAGCCCGTCGCGGCCCGCACGGCCCGTCTCCTGCTGGTAGTGCTCGACGGAACGCGGAGCGGCGGCGTGGAGAACGAACCGCACGTTGGAGCGGTCGATCCCCATGCCGAAGGCCACCGTGGCGACGATGACGTCCACCCGCTCGTTGACGAACGCCTCCTGGTGGCGCCTACGCTCCCCGTCGCTCAATCCGGCGTGGTACGGCGCCACGGAGTAGCCCAGATCGGCCAGGCGCCCGGCCAGGCGGTCCACGTCACGACGTGCCAGGCAGTAGACGATGCCGCCTTCGCCCGGGTGCGCGTCCAGGACCCGCCGGACCTGGGAGAGCAGGTTGGTCCGCCGGCGAACCCGGTAGACCAGGTTTGGGCGATCGAAGGTGCCCACGACGAGCTCGGGGTCCGCCAGGCCCAGCTGCTCGACCATGTCGGTCCGGACCCGCGGCGTGGCCGTGGCCGTGAAGGCGTGGAGGCTGACGCCGGGCAGCGTTTCCCTGAGCAGGCCGAGCCGGCGGTACTCCGGGCGGAAGTCGTGGCCCCAGTGGCTGATGCAGTGGGCCTCGTCCACGGCGATGAAACGGGGCCCGAGGGAGCGCAGGAGCCCCAGGAAGTACTCGGAGCCCTCGCCCGCCAGACGTTCGGGGGAGACGTAGAGGAGGCGGACCTCCCCGTTCCGCAGGCGGCCCATCACCTCCCGCCGCTCGTCCTGGTCAAGGCTGCTGTTGTAATACGCGGCCGGCACCCCGTTGGCCCTCAGGGCGTCCACCTGGTCCTTCATCAGGGAGATCAGCGGCGAGACCACCACCGCCAGGGCGTCGAGGGCCACGGCCGGAGCCTGGTAGCAGAGGGACTTCCCGCCCCCCGTGGGAAGCACCACGACGCTGTCCCGGCCCGCCATGATGGCCGCCATGGCTTCCCGCTGGTGGGCCCGGAACCCCTCGAAGCCCCAGTACCGCCGGAGGACCTCCAGCAATCGCTCGTCGACGCCGTTGGACATGGCGCTCATGGTACCGCGGTCGTCACATGCGGGTTTGGAATATTCGGTAATCTTTGCTAGTTTGCTCACACGATGGGAACGCGATCCCGAGTTCACGCCGTTGTGGCACTGCTGCTCCTGGTCTCCATGGCAGGAGTTGCCGTGCCGTGCGCCGATGCGGCTCCCGGCGGGGAGCTGTCCCTTCTTGCCGGCGGCTCCTCCTCCCCCGGTGACGTGGATGCCGATTGCCACTGTGTCTGCCACGTCAGCTGGATCCCCGCCCGGTCCACCCTGTGCTGCGTCCAGGGCGTTCTGAGCCGGGTCGAAGGACCGGCCCCGGTCATGCCCGAGGGTTGCTCCCTCCCACTCCGCGGCGAGCCTCCCCGCTCCGCCTGATTCCTCTCCACAACCCCGTTTCTTGAAGGATTCGAGCGCGGCGCGCCGTGCGCCGACGCCGGATGACCCCCTGGAGGAATCATGACGAGAATCTCCAAGTTGTTGACCATCATTGCCATGACGCTGGCCGGGACGGTCTCGGCGGCCGCCGACCGGCAGACCGTGCCGGTGCTAACTCCAGAACAGGTCGAGGCCACCGTTCTCGAGGGCTTCCCATCCATCGAGGCCGCCGCCGCCGCTGTGGAGGCTGCCGAGGCGCGCCTGAGCCAGGTCCGCCGTCTCCCCGACCCGAGCCTGGAGCTGGGCGGAGGCCGGGGAGAAGATCGCTTCGGTCCGAAGTCGGATTCCGAGTGGCGCGTCGGCCTCGAGCTGGAGCTGCCGGCGCCCTGGACGTACGGCAGGGCGACCTCTGCTGCCGAGGCGGAGATCTCCGTGGCGGCGGCGGACCTGGTCAGCACCCGCGCGCGTACCATCGCCCGCATCCGGGCGCTCCTGCTGAAGCTGTCCGCCGCCCAGCGCCGCGTGGAGGTGCTGGAGTCCCAGGTGGAGATGGTGCGGAGTCTCGCCGAATTCACGGCCCTCAGGGTACGGCTCGGAGAGGCCCGAGAGTTGGAGAGATTGCGGATGGAGGTGGAGCTCGGCCGTATCCAGCGTGGTGCCGAACTGGCCAGGGCCGAGCGCGACGCCTTCGCCGGAACCCTCGTCCGCCTCTCGGAGGGACGGCTTCCCCGGCACTTCTGGCTCCAGTTGCCGCTGGAGGACACACCACCCGTCAAGGATCCTGCGGTCCTCGCCGCCGCCGTGCTCCAGACCAACCCCGATCTCGCCGCCCAGCTCCAGCGGGCCAGGGCGGCCGAGGCGCGGGCTGCCTTCCAGCGCTCCCTGGCGCTCCCCTCCCTCGTCACGCGGGTGGACTGGGCCACGGAGTACGACAGCCGGTCCACCTCCCTCTCCGTCGCCCTCAAGATGCCCCTGTGGAACCGGAACCGTCCGGCCGTCGCCGTCGCCGACGCGGAGCATCGCATGGCTCTTTTCGAGGTCGATCAGCGCCGGCGTACCCTCCTGGCCCGCCTGGATGAAGCGGCGTTCCGCTACGAAGCGGCCCGCAGGAGCGCCCTCCGGTTCACCGAGAAGATCCTGCCGGCGGCACGGGAGGCCACACGGTTGGCGGAGCTGAGCTACCGGGAGGGCGAGACCTCGATCCTCGACCTGCTCGATGCCCGCCGGAACGCCCAGGACGCCGAGCTGGAGGGCCTCCGGGCACGGCTCCAGCTCCACCTGCTCAGGGTGGAGATCGACCTGCTGACCGGTCGGCTGCATGCGGCCGCGCCTCCCATCACCCTCGATCATCCCACGCCGAAGGAGAACGCCTCATGACCACGTCCGCCATCACGAAGAAGATCTCCCGATCCATCCTCGCCGGATCCGTCGCCCTGGCCGTGAGCCTCGGCCTGGCCTGTTCCAGGGCGCGGCCCGGGCCCCCGAAGGCGGAGCAACCGGAAAGCACCACCCCCGGACCCGTCGAGCTGGACGCCCGCCAGATGGCGGTGGCCGGTATCGAGGTCGTCACCGTTGCCAGGGCCCTTCCCCTGCGCGAGGTCGGTCTGACCGGGACCGCCGCCTACGACGAGACGCGTACCGCCCGCATCTCCTCCCGCATCGCCGGGCGGGTGGTCAAGCTCCTGAAGGATTTCGGGAGCCCGGTCCGCCGTGGCGATGTGGTCTGCGTGCTGGACAGTCCGGAGCTCGGCGAGGCTCAGGCCGAGTATCTCTCCCGGCTGGCCGAGTACCGGGTGATCAAGCAGTCGGCCGAGCGGGCCCACCGGCTTGTGGAGAAGAAGGCCATCTCCCAGGGCGAGTACCTGGAACGCGTGGGGGCGCTCCGGCGTGCCGAGGCGGCCCTGGCCTTCGCCGAGAACCGCCTCCACCTCTTCGACATGGCAGAGGCGGACATCCGCCGCTTGGGAGAAAGCCTGCAGCAGGATTCCTCCCTCCACGGCGTCGTCTCTCCCGAGCTGACCGTCCGTTCGCCCATCGCGGGGACGGTGACCCGCCTGGAGGTCTCACGCGGAGAGGTCGTCGACCGCCTGCAGACGTTGCTTGTGGTCTCGGATCTAAAGAGCCTCTGGGCGTGGCTCGACGTGTACGAGAAGGACCTTGCGGGGATTCGAACGGGTCAGACGGTCGCGATCGTCGCGGAGGCCATCCCCGGCGAGACCTTCAACGGGATTCTTGACTTCATCGGCGAGGTGGAGCCCCGGACCAGGGCCGCCCGGGTGCGAGTCCGCCTGGCCAACCCTCACAAACGGCTCCTTCCGGGAATGTTCGTCCGGGCCACCGTTGACGTGCCCGCCTCCCGGGAGGCCCTGGTGGTGCCCCGGGAGGCCGTCCAGGACGTCGGAGGGCGCCCGGTGGTCTTCGTGGAGACGGGCACGGGACGCTTCGAGCCCGTTCCCGTCACCATCGGCGGCGCCTACGACGGCCAGCTGGAGATCGCCCAGGGCCTGAAGGAGGGCGACCGGATCGCGGCCCGCGGCGCCTTCACGCTCAAGGGCGAGCTCCTCAAGGACGAGCTTGGCGAGGAGGAATGATGGTCTCCAAGGTTGTTTCCTGGGCTCTCTCCAACCGCCTTCTCGTTGTCTTCGGCCTCATCCTGCTGGTGGGCACCGGGGTCAAGGCCATGCTGGATCTGCCCCTGGACGCGGTCCCCGACGTCACCAACGACCAGGTCCAGGTCCTGACATCGGTGCCCGGCCTCTCACCCCTCGAGGTGGAGCGTTTCATCACCTTTCCGGTGGAGGCTGCCATGAGCGGCATCCCAAGGGTCACCGAGATCCGCTCGGTCTCCAAGTTCGGCCTCTCGGCGGTGACCGTGGTCTTCGAAGACGGCACAGATATCTACTGGGCCCGGCAGCAGGTTTCCGAACGGCTCTCGGCAGCCGAGGAGATGATCCCTCCGGGCTACGGAACCCCGGAGCTTGGTCCCATCTCCACAGGTCTTGGCGAGATCTACCAGTTCGAGGTCCGCGGTGAGCCCATGTGCCCGCCCGGCGCTCCCGACACCGAGGCGTGCTGGACGCCCATGGAGCTGCGCACCCTGCTGGACTGGGATATCGCCTACCGCTTGAGATCGGTCCCCGGCATCGTCGAGGTCAACACCTTCGGCGGACAGGCCAAGCGTTACGAGGTCCGCATCCACCCGGCGCGGCTCAGGGCCTATGGGCTGGGCATCCAGGACGTGATGGAGGCCCTCAAGCGCAACAACCTCGCCACCGGCGGCGGCTACATCGAGCACTCCGGCGAGCAACGCATCATCCGCGGCGAGGCGCTTCTGACCGGCGTCGAGGACATCCGCCACGTGGTGCTCCGTTCCGACGAGCAGGGCACCCCGGTCACGGTGGGCATGGTGGCCGATGTGGGCCTCGGTGCGGTCACCCGCCAGGGGGCGGTGACCCGGGACGGCCGTGGCGAGGTGGTCCTGGGGATCACCATGATGCTCAAGGGCGCCAACTCGAGGGTCGTGGCCAGGAACGTTCACCGGGCCATCCAGGAGATCTCCAGATCCCTGCCCCGGGGCGTCACCATCGACACCTTCTACGACCGTACCGATCTGGTCAACCGCACGGTCCGAACCGTGGAGAAGAACCTGGTCGAGGGCGGCGTCCTGGTGATCCTGGTCCTGCTCCTGATCCTGGGCAACGTCCGGGCCGGCCTGATCGTCGCCTCGGCCATTCCCCTCTCCATGCTGGCGGCCTTCATCCTGATGAACCGCTTCGGAATCTCGGGGAACCTCATGAGCCTCGGCGCCATCGACTTCGGTCTCGTCGTCGACGGATCGGTGGTCATGATCGAGAACATCCTCCGGCACCTGGAGCAACGTGAGAGTCACATCTCGCCCCTGGCCTCCATCCGCGAGGCGGCCCTCGAGGTGGGCCGGCCCGTGGCCTTTGCCGTGGGGATCATCATCATCGTCTACCTGCCGATCCTGACCCTCCAGGGTGTGGAGGGGAAGATGTTCCTCCCCATGGCCTTCACCGTCGTCTTCGCCCTTCTGGGCTCCCTGGTGCTGGCCCTGACGGTGATGCCCGTCATGGCCACCTTTTTCCTGGCCGGGGTCAAGCCCAAGCACGACACCTGGCTGATGCGACGGCTCGAGGGGCTCTACCGCCCGGTCCTCGCCCTGGCCCAGGGCCATCCAAAGAAGGTGCTGGGAATGGCCATGGCCCTCTTCGCGGGCGCCGTGTTGCTCTTCGGCACCTTGGGGTCCGAGTTCGTGCCAAGGCTGGACGAGGGGTCCATCGCGCTTCAGGTGTGGCGTTTGCCGTCCGTGGGCCTCGAGCAGGCGACCCGGGACACCACGCTGGTCGAAAGGACGCTCCTGAACGCCTTCCCTTCGGAGATCGACACGGTCGTCTCCAAGACCGGCCGTGCCGAGATCGCCACAGACCCCATGGGCGTCGACATCTCGGACATCTTCGTCATGCTGAAACCCAGGGAGGGGTGGCGGGAGGCCGGGAGCAAGGCCGAGCTCATCGAGAGGATGAACGAGACGCTGGAGCGGGCCGTTCCCGGGGTCAAGTTCTCCTACTCTCAGCCCATCGAGCTCCGCGTCCAGGAGCTGATCGCCGGCGTCCGCTCGGACGTGGCCATCAAGGTCTTCGGTGAGGACCTGCGGACCCTCGCCCGTGTCGGCGAGGAGATTGCGCGGGCCGTCAACGGCGTTCCCGGTGCTGCCGACGTCAAGGTCGAGCAGGTCGACGGTCTTCCCAACATCACGGTCACGGTGGACCGCCTCCAGGCCGCCCGGTACGGGGTTGACGCCGAGTCGATCCTCGCCGTCGTGCGGGCGGCGCGGGCCGGCATCGAGACCGGCGTGGTCATGGAGGGCCAGCGCAGGTTCCCGCTGGCCCTGACCCTCTCCCGGGAATCGGCCCTGGACATCGCGGGCTTCCGTTCCCTCCCCGTCGCCAGCCGTTCCGGCGCCCTGGTTCCCCTGGGGCAGGTCGCCCATGTTCGCGAGGACACCGGCGTCAATCAGATCTCTCGCGAGTCCATCAGCCGCCGCATCGTTGTGGAGGCCAACGTTCGCGGACGCGACCTGGGCTCCTTCGTCGCGGCGGCCCAGGCCGCCGTGAACCGCCAGGTGACCCTGCCGCCCGGCTACCACCTCAGGTGGGGCGGACAGTTCGAGAACCTGGCCCGGGCGACGGCACGCTTGCGGATCGTCGTGCCATTGGCCCTGGGGCTGATCTTCCTCCTGCTCTACATGAGCTTCAACTCCCTCTTCCTGGCCGCCCTCATCTACGTCAACGTGCCCCTGGCGGTGATCGGGGGGGTGGCCGCGCTGAAGCTCCGCGGCATGCCCTTTTCCATTTCGGCCGGCGTCGGCTTCATCGCCCTCTTCGGCGTGGCCGTGCTCAACGGCGTTGTCATGGTGGCCCACATCCAGCATCTCCGCCGGCGTGGCCTGCCCCCCCGGGAGGCCGCCCGCAAGGGGGCCCTGAACCGCCTCCGGCCCGTGCTGATGACCGCCCTGGTGGCGAGCCTGGGCTTCGTTCCCATGGCCCTGGCCACCTCCGCCGGCGCCGAGGTCCAGCAACCGCTGGCCACGGTCGTCATCGGCGGGCTGATCTCGGCGACGCTGCTCACCCTGGTGGTCCTGCCCACCATCTACCCGTGGTTCGACCGCGGACAAACGGAGTTCTGATCATGAAGCTGATCATCGTCTACATCCAGCCACACGCCCTCACCCGGGTGGAGCATGCGTTGCTCCACCTGCCCTTCTTCCCCGGCATGTCCGTATCGCAGGTGCGGGGGTTCGGCCAGGGGAAGCGCCGTCTCCGGCACACGCCTCGGGAGGAGCTGACCGAGTTCACGGGCAAGGTCCGCCTGGAGATCGCCGCGCTCGACGAGGAAGCGGACGCCATCGTCGAGGCCATCGCCACCGCGGCCCACAGCGGCCGGCGCGGCGACGGCAAGATCTTCGTCGTGCCGCTGGAGACGGCCGTCCGCATCCGTACCGGTGACCGGGACGCCCGGGCCATCCGGTCCCCGGGCCGGGACGAACCGGCATGACCCACCGGCAAGGCCAGGGTGTGCCGTCTCGAGAGGAACCTGCCCCTCCGCCGGTCCCGTTCCGTGGGACCGGTGGACCAGCGAATGGCCGGGCCGCTATACTGAAAATCCATGAAAGAGAGTCGTAGTCGCAGGAAGCGGACCATCGTTGGAGCCTCGGGGGCCTTGACGCTCCTGATGGTGTTTCTGGTGGCCGTACCGGTCCCTTCGGCGGAGACGGGGAACGTGTACTTCGTCGCGCCGGACGGGTCGGACCGGGCCGCGGGAACCGAGGACGATCCCTTCGGCACCATCGGGTACGCCACGGCGTTATGCAAGCCGGGTGACCAGGTGCTGATCCGGGGAGGGGTCTACGACATCGACCTCACCCTGTGGCGCTCCGGGGCTCCGGGCTCGCCCATCGTCATCGGGGCATACCCCGGGGAGCGGGTCGTTCTCGACGGTTCATCCCACGTGCCGGGTTTGGCCAGCGAGCAGCTCCTGATCACGGGCTCCTGGCTGGTGGTCCACGATCTGGAGGTGCGGAGGGGTCCGGCCGAGGGCGTCCTGGTGATTTACGGCTCCGGACACGTGGTGCTCCAGCGGCTGGTGGCCCACGACAACGCCTCCACGGGGATCCAGCTGGACCACGACGTTCACGACGTGCTCGTGCTGGATTGCGATTCCTGGGGAAACGTGGACCGGCTGACCCACGGGGAGCACGCGGACGGCTTCGCCGCCAAGTTCGGTGTCGGTGCCAACAACCGTTTCACCGGTTGCAGGGCGTGGAACAACGCCGACGATGGCTTCGACCTCTACGACGCCCGGAACACCGTGGAGATCGACCACAGCTGGGCATTCGGCAACGGTTTCGACCGGTGGAACCTGGGCCCGGCCTTCGCCGGGGACGGCAACGGGATCAAGCTGGGGGCGGGCCGGCACGTGGTCCACCACTGCCTGGCGTGGCACAACGCCCGCCGCGGCTTCGACGACAACGATTCCCTGGACCCCGTCCTGGTGGCCAACAACACATCCTACGGGCATCCCGTCCACGGTTTCCAGTTCACCCACGGCCGCCACCACCTGGTCGACAACGTCTCCCTGGAGGACGCCACGAACGCCGTGGCCGGTACTGTGCAGGATCACAACTCGTGGAACGATCCTCCGGGCATCCGTGTGGACGCCGCGGATTTCCTCAGCCTCGACGACGCCGGCGCTGCCGGGCCACGGCAGCCCGACGGTGGCCTGCCCCGGCTGGACTTCCTGCGGCCCGCCCCCGGCAGCCCGCTGGTCGATGCCGGCATGGAAACAGGATTCGCCTGGGCGGGAGCCGCTCCCGACCTCGGTGGTTTGGAGACGGGATGGCCCGCGGAGGAGCCCCGCCGGCCCTTTCCGCAACACCCGGTCTGTTCCGGAGCCTCCTCCAGCCTGAACGTCGTCGATCAGGCGACAGCCGACGCTGATCTGGCCGCCTACTGGGATCACTGGAAACGGCAGTACCTGGCCACCGCCGGCTTGAATCCGGCGGGCCGTCCAGTCTACCGGGTGGCCTTTGGGCCCCGGGGCACCGGGCGTTTCGCGGAGACCGTCTCGGAGGGTCAGGGATACGGGATGATCCTGGTGGCCGAGATGGCGGGCTACGAGAGCCGGGCCCGGGAGATCTTCGACGGACTGTGGCGTTTCGCGCGCTCCCACCCCAGCCACCAGGATCCCCGTTTCATGACCTGGATCATCCCGGAGCGGGAAGGGGATCTGGACTGCGCCTTCGACGGCGAGGCGGATATGGCCCTGGCGCTCATGATGGCCGCGGAACAGTGGGGCTGCAGTGGCGAGATCGACTACCACCAGGAGGCAGCCACCCTGATGGAGGCCATGGCGGAGCGACTCCTGGGTCCCGAGAGCCACCTGCCCCTCCTGGGCGACTGGATCGATCCCCACGGCGAGGATTACAACCAGTACACCGTGCGGACCTCGGACTTCATGCCGGCGAGCTTCGAGCTCTTCGCCACGGTGGCGGTCCGGCAGAGGTGGCTGCAGGCGGCCGCAACGGTCCGGAAGGCCGCGCGGGCGCTCCAGGACGGCTCCGCCCCCTCCACGGGCCTCCTCCCGGACTTTGCCGTGCCCGCCTCGCCGGACGACCCCGACTTGATCCCGGCGCCGCCGAACTTCCTGGAGGGTCTCGGCGACGGCGCCTTCAGCTACAACGCCTGCCGGGATCCCTGGCGCTTCGCCATGGACGTCTTGATCAATGCCGATCCGCTCTCCCTGGAGATCGTCAGCCGCCTGTCCCACTGGGCCGAGTCGGCCGCTGGCGGTGATCCCGGAGCCATCGTGGACGGCTACACCCTGGACGGCATACCCCTGTCCGATACCGAACCCGGCTCGACGGCGTTCCTGGCGCCCCTGGGGGCCGCGGCGCGGGTGGTTCCCGGCCAGGGAGCGTGGCTGGACGCCCTCTGGACCGCCGTTCACCGCCGGTACGAGGGTTATTACGAGGACTCCCTCGATCTCCTCTCCATGCTGTTCATGGCCGGAGACTTCTGGCTCCCAACCCCCGTGCTGCCGCCGCCCCGCCGCCCCTCGGCCCGCGCCCTGCCCGCCCGGTAGCACCGGTCCACGCTGCCCCTTCGCAACAGGACGCGTCCGGCGGCACGTGCGGTGCGCGAGCTTCTCCGTTTGGCTCCCCTGCTCCCCGGTGCCGTCACTGGAGCGTGCCGTTGAGGTGCTCCAGGACCGCCGGCCAGAAGGCCGGGTCCTCGTCGCAGTCGGAGTGGCCCCGGCCCGAGAGTACAAGGAGGCGGGCGTTGGGCCCGGCGGCCTCGGCCAACCGGTGCGCGTGCTCTACGGGGACGATCTCGTCGTCCTCGCCGTGGATCAACAGAATCGGCACCGTGATCCGGGCGATGGCGTTCTCCGGGGCGATGATGTCCAGGGACACGCCGACGCTGTGCTGCACGTAGGTGACGATCAGCCGGGCCAGCGGTGCGGGAACGTTGCGGCGGGCGAGATCCAGGGCCGTCATGTCCCGGGGATGGGCGAAGGCGCCCACGGTGACCACAGCGCGGATCCGCTCGTCGTTGGCCGCGGCATGGATGGTTCCGGCACCGCCCACGGAGTGGCCGAGGACACCGAGTCGTGCGGGATCGGCACCCCGGCGCAACGCCTCGGAAACGGCCGCCCGGATGTCCTCGGAGAACTTGAGCATGTTGCCGTTGCCGTCGCAACTCGAGCTACCATGACACCGGGCGTCGAAGGCCATGAGGTTGAAGCCGGCACCGTGGAGCGGCCCGATGAACGGCAACATCCGCTCGGCGTTGCGGCTCCAGCCGTGGATCAGGATCAGGGTCGGGCTCTTCGCGGGTTCTTCGGCGGGGATCCACCAGCCGTGAAGGGAGAGTCCGGCGGCCGTCGGGAAGTGGATCGCCTCGAAGCCGATACCGAGATCTTCGGGGGTCCGGGTACTGGGCGTCTGCGGCGTCCGGTAGGCGCGCGAAACCGTCAGTGAGAAGCCGGCCGCCAGAAGGCCGAGCGTCCCCACCACAACCAGGAGCCAGAGGAGCATCTACCGGCTCCTCCCGGAATCATCCTCCGGCCAGCCGGCGCGCGCCTCCGGCCAGGCGTCCAGTTGCGGGATGTACGGTTTGATGTCCAGAAGCGGCGTGCCGTCGAGGACGTCCAGACCGGCCACGTGGAGGGTGGCGCCCTCCACACGGAGAAACCGGACGCACGACAGGCCGATGGGGTTGGGCCGCGAGGGGGAACGCGTGGCGAAAAGCCCACGTGGCCGGTTGTCGAGGGGAGGCGTCGCCTGAAGCGTCCACGGTTCTGAACGGTCGAGGAGGTAGAGGAGCCAGATCCGCTCGAACCCATCCAGGTCGTTCAAGGCGGGCGCCAGCCCGGGCAGAAGCTCGATCCAGCCCCCGGCGTCGCTTTCGGTCGGTTGTCTGGGCACCTCGTTGAGGTCCGTCCAGGGGGAGTGGATGACGCCGATGGGGGTGAGGCTCCAGGGATCGCGGCCCGCCTCCATGGCGGGCTCCGGTGATGACGGGCTGGACGTCTTCCGGAGGGTTCCGAAAAGCTGCCGGATACCATCGGCCAGCCGGTGGAGCGTCGCCTGCTGGTCCTCGTCCAGGGGGCCGTAACCCCGGAGACGTCGGGGTTCGAGATCGTCCGCCGCAATCGAGAGGGCGGCCAGGAGGGAGTCGATGTGCCGCGGGCCGGCGTTCATGCCCGTGGCCCGCTCGAGCCCTTCGAGCCGCTCCAGCTCCCCCGGGGGCGCCACGACCTCGCCGTGTTCCACCAGCTCCTCAAGGCGTTTGCGGACCGTGCGGAGGGTCGCGGCCACGGTCCGCCGGTGGTTGGCGGGGAGGCGTTCCATCTCCACGGGGTCGGGCCAGACGATGCCGTTCACCGGGGAAGTATCCCCCGGGCGGCCCCCACCGGCAAGGCAGGAGACACCGACCCCGGCGACCCCCCCGGGGGCCTCAATGGTGTGGCTCCATGGGGACGCCGGTGATCAGGCGCCGTCTCCGTCACCGCCCTGGAAGGACTGGAGCGCCAGGTAGCGTTCGCCGAAGCGCTGGACGAAGTCCGACTGGCGGTCGAACCCGTCCAGGTGACTTTCCTCGGCGGCCACCAGCTCCTCGAAGAGCTTCTTGGTGCCCGAATCGGCGTTTTGAGCGCATTGGAGGGCGAAATCGTTGTACATGACCACGGCCTCCTGCTCCAGGGCCTTGGCCCTTTGGAGCATGGCCTGGGCGTCGTGGATCTTCTCCACGGGCCGGCCGATCTGCATCTCCACCTCCCCACCGAGGAAGAGGATGCGTTCGGCGATCATCTCGGCGTGCTGCATCTCCTCGATGGCGGTCGTCTTGAGCAGCACGGCGAGCGGAGCGTAGCCGAGATCGTCCAGGCGGAAGTGAAAGTACATGTACTGGTGAATGGCGGCCAGCTCGTCGGCGATGGCCAGGTTGAGCAGCTCGATGCTTTTCTCGTGCATGGCTTCCTCCTTTGGGCTCCAGTTCACGGGGCACTGGAGCTATGAAACGCTTCAGGCGGCCCCTTCCGAGCCTCCCCGGATCTCCTCGAGGACCCGCCGGGCAGCCGCGGCCGGATCGTCGGCCCGGGTGATGGGCCGCCCGATGACCAGGATGTTGGAACCTCCGGCCATGGCGCTGGCCGGCGTGACGATCCGCCGCTGGTCGTCGGCGGCCGCCCAGGCGGGACGGATGCCCGGTGTGACGATAAGAAAGTCGGGCCCGCAGGCGCGGCGAATGGCGGTGGCCTCACGTGCCGAGGCGACGACCCCATCGAGACCGCAATCACGGGCCAGTCGCGCCCAATGGACCACGAGCTCCTCCGGTGGCACGTCGATGGCCAGCTCGGCCAGGCTGTCGCCGTCCAGGCTGGTCAGCACGGTGACGGCCAGCACCTTGGGCCGTTCTCCCGAGGCGCCTTCCCCCGCTCCTTCCACGGCGGCCTGGAGCATGGCCGAGCCGCCGGAGGCGTGGACGTTGAACATCTGGACGCCCATGGCGGCGCAGTTGGCGGCCGCCCTCCGTACGGTGTTGGGGATGTCGTGCAGCTTGAGGTCGAGGAAGACGCTCCCCCCGGCGCCGTTGATGGCGGCCACCAGGGAAGGGCCGTGGGCGGTGAAGGCCTCCAGACCGACCTTGAGCCAGCCGGCGTGGGGAGCGAGGGTCGCGGCCATCTCCTCGATCCACCGGCGATCGCTTCCGTCCAGGGCGACGCAGAGCGCCCGTTGTGCAGAGTTCATCTCACACCTCCAGGGCGCCCGTCAGCTGGGAAAGCTTCTGGACGCCGGTCTGCCGGCAGTATTCGGCCAGCTCGTCGAGGATCTCCATCATGGCGCCCGGCCTTCGGAAGGTCGCCGTGCCCACCTGGACAGCCGAGGCGCCGGCCAGGAGGAAACGGACCACGTCGAGGCCGCTCTCGATTCCCCCGAGGCCCACGAGCGGCACGTCCGGCAGCTCCCGGTGGACCTCGAAGACCATGCGCAGGGCGATGGGCAGGACGGCCGGGCCGGAGAGTCCGCCGAAGGTCCGGGCCAGCTCCGGCCGCCTCCGCCACGGGTCGATGGCCATGGCGCGGATTGTGTTGATCAGCGAAAGGGCGTCGGCGCCGCCGTCGACGGCGGCACGTGCGGTTCCGATCAGGTCGGGGGCGTTGGGGGAGAGCTTGACCCAGAGGGGCTTGGTGGTGGCCCGGCGGCACAGGCCGGTCAGGGTCCGCAGCAGGTCGGGGTCGTGGCCGAACTCCATGCCTCCCGAGGAGACGTTGGGGCAGGAGACGTTGAGCTCGTAGGCGGCGATCCCCTCCTCGGCCTCGCAGCGCTCGATGACCCGGACGTAGTCGGGCGGGGACTCGCCGAAGACGTTGACGACGATGACGGCGCCCCGCCGCCGGAGCTCGGGCAGCTTTTCCGTGCAGAAGGCCTCGACACCGATGTTCTCCAGACCGATGGCGTTGAGCATGCCCGAGGAGGTCTCGGCGATGCGGGGCATGGGAGCGCCGGCACGCGGAGCGGGGCTCAGCCCCTTGGTGACAACGCCACCCAGGGCCTCGGGCGGACAGAGGTCCTCGAGCTCCACGCCGTAGCCGAAGGTCCCGGACGCGGCGAGCACGGGGTTGGTCAGCCCGAGGCCGCCGACGGTGACACGAAGATCGGGATCGCTCACAGGGCCTCCCAGTCGATGGCGGCGGCGGGCACCACAGGGCCCTCCCTGCAGACCCTCAGGTGCCCTCCATCCGGAGTCGGGACGATACAACCCAAACAGACGCCGACACCGCACGCCATCCGTTCCTCCATGGAGAGCCACGCGGGGATTCGGTGCTCCGCCGAAACGCGGGCCAGGGCGCGGAGCATGGGGTTGGGGCCACAGGCCCAGATGGCGTCGTAAGCTTCCCCGGAGCCCAGGCGGCGGTCCAGGGCCTCGGTCACCAGACCGGCCTCGCCGGCGCTGCCGTCGTCGGTGCAGGGGAAGAAACGGCCACCGGTCTCGGCAGCGGCCCGGGCGCAGCCCTCGGGCTCGATCAGTTCGGCGGCCGTGGACGCACCGAGGTAGAGATCGCAGCGTACGCCGCGGGGGGTCAGTTCGGAAATGGCGTGAAGCAGTGGCGGCAGGCCGATTCCTCCGGCGACCATGGCGATGGCACCACCGGCCTCCCCCGTGGGGAAACCCCGGCCCAGGGGCCCGAGGATCCGGGCCCGGCTTCCCAGGGGCGCCGTCCGCCAGTGGGCCGTGCCCGGTCCGACGATCTTGATCATTAGGTCCATCCACGGGCCGTCGGCGCCACTTCCGAAGCCGGCGATGGAGTACGCGCGCCGCCAGAACGGCTGCTCGACACCGGGAATGCCCAGCATGATGAACTGGCCGGGCAGGGGCGGAGGGAAGGCACCCTCCAGCTGAAAGCGTGCGGCGTAGGTGGACGGCGTCAGCTGCCGGCGGGCGACGAGGGAGGCAGTTCGGTCGGTACGCGTTACCATGAACAGTGATTATGGTGGACCGCGACGAAATTCTCCAGCTCCTGGCCGTTGGGGCCAGCGCCGGCCTGATGGCCCTGGTGCTGATCCTTCGCCTCAACCCGGAGATTCCCGAGACGGTGGGGGTGGTTCTGAAAGCCGGCGCCATCTGGGCCCTTTGGGGTGGGGTGTTGGCGGTGGCCGCTGGCGTCCTGCTTCTGGGGTTATTCCGGCTGCTGGGAGGCCGGCGCCGGAAGCTGTGGATGCTGCCGTGGCTGGCCATGGCCGTCTTCCTGGCGGGGGCCGTGCTCTACAGCATCAACGTCGACATCAACGATGCGTTCCTGACGGGCAGCGCTCACCGGGTCCTCGAGCAGGACTCCATCGTGTGGCTCGGCGTCGTCATTCTCGTCGCCGTGGCCGACCGGCTGGGCGCCCGACGGCGCGCCCGGTGGCGCGTCCCCGCCGTCGTGGTGCTCATCCTCCTCGTGCCCTTGTTGCGGCTATTCTCGGGGACGGTGGGGCCCGCGGAGATCCTCCCCATTTCCAGGGGGAACCTCGGTCATCCGCAGCGCGGTCTGGTGGTGGTCGGCGTTGAGGGCCTCGACCTCAACCTGTTCCTGGCCAGCACGACGAGCGGCCGGTACCCGGCCCTGGATCGCTTTATCCGAAAAGGCTCCTGGGGGCCGCTCCACCCCTACCGGCCATTCCTCAAGAGATCACTGTGGACCTCGACGGCCGTCGGCGCCTACCCCCGCGCCCACGGGGTGAAGAGCCGCCACGCCTGGGACCTGCCCGGGATCATCCCCGTACCCCTCCGGCTCCTGCCGACCACCGGCTTCGGTGGCGCCTGGCTGATCCCCCGGCCACTGGCCCGGGAGGTGCCGCCGCCGCCCTCGGCTCTTCCGCCCCTGTGGCAGCGCCTGGAGGGCGGCGGGTTGCCGGTGCAGTCCATCGGCTGGCCCGGCGTCTGGGGGCAGGAGGCCCGGGCCGGTCATGACCGGGGCCCGCGGTGCACCTGGGCCTCGGTGGAGATCAACCTCCGTCACTCCTTGGACCTGACGCTGGCCCGCTTCCCGAGGGCGGGGGAGGCCGTTCGCAACGCCGTGGTGGCCGATGTGGAAAAGATGGCGCAGGTGCGCCGGGCGGCTCCCGGGGAACCGTCGATCCTCTGGATCGAGCTGGAGTCCCTGGCGGTGGCGCGACGCTACCTGGAGCCCGTGGACGTCAGCGACACCGATGAGCGGGCCGTGCAGGGCCTCGTTCTCGAGCTGCTGGACGAGGAGCTGGACGAGCTGCTCGCCAAACGGCAGGACAGCCTGGTCGTCCTGGTCTCACCCTACGGTATGGCCGAGCCCGATCCGGCGGAGCGGATTCTCCGGACCCTGGGCGGAGGGCGGGGCTGGCGGGCCTCGGCCCGCTCCTGCCCCGACGGGCTGGTCGCCCTCATGGGTCCCGGGGTCGTTGCGGGGAACCGCATGGAGGGGGCACAGCTGGTGGACGTGGCCCCCACCATCTGCTACCTGCTCGGCCTCCCCCTTCCCCAGTACATGGAGGGCCGTGTGCTCCTGGAAGCCATCGACCCCGAATACCTCAGCGCAAACTCGCTCCAGGTTGTGGATTGAAGGGTGTCTGAGGGGTGAGGAGAAGGAGGAGAAAGGAAAGGACGTTCGCGGGGGGCGAACGTCCGGGGGGCACGGCTCTTGTGGGCGGGACCGCTACTTCGCCTCGTACCAGGAGGGTCCGAGGCCCACGTCGACCGCCAGGGGGACGTCCAGGGTGACGATTCCCTCCATGATCCGGCGGAGGCCGGCGGCGACGGACTCGGCCTCTCCGGCCGGCGCCTCGAGGATCAGCTCGTCGTGGACCTGGAGCAGCAGACGGGCGTCCCGCTCCTTGAGCCAGTGGTGGACGGCGATCATGGCCAGCTTGATGATGTCGGCCGCCGTCCCCTGGATGGGGGCGTTGATGGCCATGCGCTCCGCGGCGGCCCGGACGTTGACCGAGGGGTGGTCCAGGTTGGCGATCCGCCGGACCCGGCCGAAGAGGGTGGTCACCTTGCCCTCCCGCCGGGCCTGCTCCCTCAGGCCGTCCATGTACGCCTTGACCCCGGGGAAACGGGTGAAGTAGGCGTCGATGAAATCCTGGGCCTCGGCCGGTGTCACACCGAGATCGCGGGAGAGTGAGAAGGCCCCCATGCCGTAAATCAGACCGAAGTTGACGGTCTTGGCCGCGCGGCGCTCGGCGGGACTGACCTCCCGCGCTTCCTTGCCCAGTACCGCCGCCGCCGTGGCCCGGTGGATGTCCTCACCGGCCCGAAAGGCGTCCAGCAGCGCCTCGTCCCGGGACATGTGGGCCAGGACACGGAGCTCGATCTGGCTGTAGTCGGCCGCCACCAGGAGCCAGCCAGGCTCGGCGACGAAGGCCCGGCGGACCTCCCGGCCCAGGTCGGTGCGGACGGGGATGTTCTGAAGGTTGGGATCGGAGGAGGAGAGGCGGCCCGTGGCCGTCACCGTCTGGTGGAAGCGCGTGTGGATGCGCCCATCGGGTCCAACCTGGCGGGGCAGGGCGTCCACGTAGGTGGACTTGAGCTTGGATTGCTCCCGAAACTCCAGGATCAGGGCGGGCAGCCGGTAGCCGCGTCCCGCCAGCTCCTTGAGGACCTCGACGCCCGTGGAGGGACGTTTGGTCTTGGCGGTCCGCTTGAGCACAGGGTAGCCGAGGCGTTCGAAGAGGATGACCGCCAGCTGCTGGGGGGAGTTGATGTTGAAGGGCTCGCCGGCCTCGTCGTGGATCTCGCGCTCCAGCTGAGCCAGGGAGTCGGTCAGGCGGCGGGACAGCTCTTCGAGAACTTGGAGGTCCACGCGGATGCCCCACCGTTCCATGGACTCCAGCACGGGAACCAGGGGGGCCTCGATCTCCTCGTAGACCGGCAGCAGGCCCTGGTCCTCCACCTGCTCGAAGACGGCCCGGGCGGCGGCAACGGTCCACAGGGCGGCACGCCCGGCGGCGGCCGCCTCCAGATCGGAGCAGTGGGGGTCGGGCGGCAGGACCTCCAGGTACCGTCGGGTGACGGCCTCCAGGGAGATCTCCTCCCCGGGATCGAGGAGGTAGGCGCCCAGGGAGAGGTCCCGCGGGGGTGAGGCCCAGCAGCGGCCGTGATCCCGGAGGAAACGCAGCAGCTCCTTGGCGGAAAAGGTGGAGGCGCCGTGGAGCTCTGTGGCCAGGGCGGCGGCCAGCTCGCCGTCCGGCGCCCTGGCGGCCACGGCCCGATCGGTCGTGGCGGCGGCGGCCAGGCCGGGTTCCACGTAAAGGCCCCCGGCGACTGCCGTCAGCTCTTCGGGAGGAACCAGCTCAACCTCCAGGGGCGGAGCGCTCCCGTCGGTGATGTCCAGCTCGGCCAGCAGGGAGGTGAAGCCCAGGCGGCGGTAGAGGGACGCCAGCCCCGCCGTGTCCGGGGGCGCGAGGCGCAGGCCGTCCATGTCCAGGGGAAGGTCCAGGTCCGTCCGGATGGTCACCAGCGCCAGGGAGAGCTCCACCTCGTCGCGGTGGGCGGCCAAGGCGTTGCGGGCCCGTGTCGGGGTCACGCGATCGAGGTTCTCATAAAGGGCCTCCACCGATCCCCAGGTTGAGATGAGCTTCTTGGCTCCCTTCTCGCCGATCCCGGGACAGCCGGGGACGTTGTCCGAAGAGTCCCCCATGAGGGCCAGCACCTCGGTCACCCGGGAAGGGGGTACGCCGAAGAGCTCCTCGACGGCCGCCTCGTTCAGGAGCCGCTCGTGACGCGTGTGCCAGACGCGGATCCAGGGATCGCGGATCAGCTGAAGCATGTCCTTGTCCGAGGTGGCGATGATGCACTCGATCTCGCGCTCGGCCGCCCTGAGGGCCAGGGTGCCCATGACGTCGTCGGCCTCGTAGTCGGGCAGCTCGAGGATGGGGATCGCCAGGTGTTCCAGGGCCTCCCGGACGAAGGGAATCTGCACCTTGAGCTCCTCGGGCATGGGCTTGCGCTGGGCCTTGTAGCGCTCGTCCATGCGGGTGCGGAAGGTGATGCGGCTGACGTCGAAGGCAACCCCCACGTGGCTCGGCGCCAGCTCGTCGAGGAGCCGGTGGAGCATGCGCAGAAAGCCGTAGGTCGCACCGGTGGGCGTGCCGTCCGGCGCCGTCAGGCTGTTGCGCAGGGCGAAGTGAGCGCGGTAGAGATTGGAGTGCCCGTCGACGAGCAGGAGACGATCTGTCATGGCCCCTCCCAGGGTCCCCATCCTAACGAAAAACCCGGCGGCTTCGGCCGCCGGGTGGCGTTCGTCTTCAACTGGGCCCAACCCTCTGTCAGTCCGTGCTGACCACCTGGGGTTTCACGGCGTTGAAGTCCTTGTGGTAGACCTTCTTCTTCCTGTTGAAGTAGATGGCGGCGGCGCCACCGTCGCGGCGCGGGTAGAGCCAGTACTCGACGTGCCGCTTCTCGTCCTTCTTCTTGTTCATGTAGTAGGGGGCCCCGGCCACGGCGACGACCTCGTCCTCGGTCATCCCCTTCTTGACCTGGTCGAAACGTTCCTGGGTGATGTAGCGCAGGTCGTCGTATGTGGCCATGGCGTCCACCAGGGGCTGGTACGGAGGCAGCCCGATGCTCTCGTAGTACCCCTTGGCGGTCTGGAGAATTTCGATGGCCTTCTTGTAATCGCCGGCCTTCTTGATGGTGTCCTCGGCCGTGTACATGGCCTCCTTGGCGTAAACCTCCAGGCCCTTGGCCGTCTCGGGCGCCTGTGGGAAATCGTTGAGAGCCGTCGTCAGGAATGTCGCCAGCTTGTCCTGAAGGGCATCGTAACCGTCGGAGACCTTCTTCTCCAGCGCCTCGATCTTGCCCGGCAGCTCCTCGAGCTGGGCAGTGGTCTCGTCTGTGCGTTTCTTCTCGGGGATGGCCTCGGCCTCCGCCAACGCCGTCTTGAGGCTGGACAGCTCCTCCCGGCTCTTCTGGAGATCGGCGTACATCTGCTCGATCTCTGTGATCTGTTGACCCATCTGCGCCTTCTTCTGCTGCTTCTCCCGCTCCTCCTTGCTGGTGCATCCGGTCATCAGACCAAAGATGATGGGGATCACGAGCATGGACGAAAGGATCCGTATTCTCATGGTCTTCCTCCTCCCTTTCCCACGAAAACTAGCAGAAAACATGGGGTGAAGCAACGTGGGCCGGCCTGCTCCGACCGAGCTGAGAGTGCTTCCTACAATGCCGGTGTCAGGGCTTTCGGTGGAGGGGGTGGACCACGGCGCGAAAAGAGGATGGAAGGCGGCGGAGGGCGCGGGAAGGGAGCGAAGCGGTGGCCGGTGTCCTAAAGCCTGCAAGGATGGGCCGTCGGTCGTCCCGGTAGCTGCACGCCGTGCTGGAATCTCCGGTTCGTACCCTTCCCGGCACGCTCCTGCGGCCGGTCGATGGCCCATGCCGGTTGACGTTCCGGATCGCGGGGTGCGAGGGTATACTGACACCCCATTCGAAGACACTTGGAGGTGTTCCATGGCCCATCGTATTGCAATCAACGGATTCGGCCGGATCGGACGGCTTGTGGCCCGTCATCTGCTGGCGCGGGAGGGGTTCGACCTGGTGGCGGTCAACGATCTGACCTCACCGGACATGCTGGCCAACCTCTTTGCCCACGACTCGGTCCACGGTCACTTCGGTGGTCCCGTCAAGGTGCAGGGCGACGAGATCGTCGCCGGCGGGGACTCGTTCAAGGTCCTGGCCATCCGGAATCCGGCCGAGCTGCCATGGCGCGAGCTGGGCGTCGACTACGTCTTTGAGGCAACGGGGCTGTTCCGGGACCGCGACAAGGCGGCGGCCCACCTCGAGGCGGGCGCCCGGCGGGTGATCCTGACGGCTCCCGGCAAGAACGCCGACGCCACCTTCGTCATGGGAGTCAACCACGAGACCTTCGATCCCTCGGCCCACGAGATCGTCTCCAACGCCTCCTGCACCACCAACTGCCTGGCCCCCATGGTCAAGGTGCTCCACGAGACCGTCGGCATCGAGCACGGCTGGCTGACCACGGTCCACGCCTACACCAACGACCAGCGGATCCTGGACGTCCAGCACCCATCGGACCTGCGCCGGGCCCGGGCGGCGGCCATCAACATCATCCCCACCTCCACCGGTGCGGCGAAGGCCATCGGCCTGGTCTACCCCGAACTCAACGGCAGGCTCGCCGGCGCCGCCCTCCGGGTGCCCGTTCCCGACGGCTCCATCTGCGACCTGACCTTCGTCGCCGGCCGCGACGCTTCCATCGACGAGATCCGCGAGGCCTTCGTGACGGCCGCGGACGGTGAACTTAAGGGGATCCTCCGGGCCGCCGACGAGCCCCTGGTCTCCTCGGACATCATCGGAGAGACCCACTCCTCCATCGTCGACCTGCCCCTGATCACGCGGGTCGGCCCCAACTTCTTCCGGGCCGTCAGCTGGTACGACAACGAGAACGGCTACTCCATCCGCTGCGTGGACCTGCTGGAGTTCATGATCGGGAGGGAGTCGTGAGCGTTCCGCGGCTGGAGGAGCTCCGGGGGCTGGACGGCGCCCGGGTCCTGCTCCGGCTGGACCTCAACGTTCCCGTGGAGGACGGCCGCGTCCGGGACGACACGCGGATCGTGGCGGCCCTGCCGACCCTCCGCTGGTTGCTCGAGCGCGTTCCGCTGGTGGCGGCCTGCTCCCACCTGGGCAAGGCGAAGGGCGAGCCCGATCCCCGCTTCTCCCTGGCGCCTGTGGCCGCCGCCCTGGAGGCGGCCCTGGGCCGTCCCGTGCGCTTCGTCGGGGACTGCGTCGGCGAGGCTGTGGCGGAGGCCGTGGCAGATGGCCCCGGCCTGCTCCTCCTGGAAAACCTTCGCTTCCACCCGGGCGAGAAGGCCGACGACGAGGCCTTCGCCAGGGAGCTGGCGGCGCCCTTCAGCCACTACGTCAACGACGCCTTCGGCACGGCCCACCGGGCCCACGCCTCCGTGGAGGCGGCGGCCCGGCTCTTCCCCCGGGGCCGCCGGGCGGCCGGCAGGCTGATGGAGCGGGAGGTGGCGGCGCTCCGTCAGGTGGTGGAGGATCCCGAGCAACCCTTCGCCGCCGTCATCGGCGGTGCCAAGGTCTCCACCAAGACGGCTCCCCTGATGGCCCTACTGGAGCGCGTCCGGCGGCTGGCCATCGGAGGGGGCATGGCCAACACGTTCTTCTTGGCCCGGGGTTTTGAAGTCGGTCGCTCCCTGGTGGAGGAGAGCGAGCTGGGGACCGCGCGCCGGGTCATGGACCGGGCCCGGGAGCGGGGCGTCGAGCTGCTCCTGCCCGAGGACGTGGTGGTCGCCGACGATCTGGACAATCCCACGGCCGTCGAGACCCTCGCCCCCGAGGCCATTCCACCCGAGCTGATGGTCGTCGACATCGGGCCACGGACACGGGAGCGGTTCGCAAGGGCTCTGGCGGACGCCCGTACGGCCTTCTGGAACGGTCCCATGGGCGTCTTCGAAAAGGAGGCCTTCGCCGCCGGCACCACGGCGGTGGCCGAGGCCATGGCCGCCTGCCCCGGCTTTACGGTGGTCGGCGGCGGAGAATCGGTGATGGCGGTACACCGCGCGGGCGTGGCGGACCGCATGTCCCACGTCTCGACGGGCGGCGGCGCCTCCCTGCAGCTGATCGCCGGCGACCCCCTGCCCGCCATCGAGGCACTGGAGGCATCATGAGCGCGCGACGATATCTGGTGGCGGGAAACTGGAAGATGCACATGGGCGTCGGGAAGGCCAGCGCCTTCCTGGAGGACATGCTCCAGGAGGAGCTGCCGGACACGGTGGATGTGGTGGTCTGCCCTCCGTACGTTTCCCTGCCCGCGGCGGCCATGCTCCTTTCCGCCTCGAAGATCGGCCTCGGGGCCCAGAACGTCCACTGGGAGAGCTCGGGGGCGTTCACGGGTGAGGTTTCGGCACCCATGCTGGCGGAGATCGGCGTCGGATGGGCCATCATCGGCCACTCGGAACGCCGCAGCTACTTCGGGGAAACGGACGAAACGGCCGCCCGCCGGGCCCGGCGGGCCCAGGAGGAGGGGCTGCAGGTGATCTTCTGCCTGGGAGAGACCCTGGAGGAGCGGGACGGCGGGACCACGTTCCAGGTCCTCGAGCGCCAGGCCGCCGTGCTGGAGGGGCTGGACCCCGACCGGCTGGTGGTCGCCTACGAGCCCGTCTGGGCCATCGGCACCGGGCGGACGGCCAGTCCGGAGCAGGCCCAGGAGGCCCACCTCTTCCTGCGGCAGCGGCTGGCCGCGGCCCTGGGGGAGGGGGCGGCGCAAATGGTTCGCATCCTTTACGGTGGCAGCGTCAAACCGGGCAACGCCGCCGAGCTCTTCGGCCAGCCGGACGTGGACGGCGGGCTCATCGGCGGCGCAAGCCTTGACGCCCGGTCATTTTCCGCTATCATCCGCGCTGCGGCTCATCTCGCCGCTGGAGAGTGATGTGACACTTTTTTTGACGATCTTCTACGTTCTTGTCTGCTTCTTCCTGATCGGCGTCGTTCTGTTGCAGCAGGGCAAGGGCGCCGATCTTGCCGGCGCCTTCGGCGGCGGCGGGAGCCAGACGGCCTTCGGTCCCCGCAGTGGACCGACCCTGATGCACAGGCTGACAACGGGCTCCTTCATCCTCTTCATCGTGCTGTCCATGGCCCTGGCCATCATGCACGGCAAGCGGGCCCGCTCGGTGATGGAGCACGTTTCGACGACGAGGCCGACACCGGCGGCTTCCCAGCCGGCTCCGGCCGAGGAGCCGTCGGCTCCGGCGGCGAAGGCAGGGTCGATGGAGACGAAACAAGAAGCGGCGCCCGCAGGTGAGCAGAAGGCTCCAGCGGCTGCCGAGCAGAAGGCCCAGGTCGCCGGGCAGGAGAAGTCGGCGCCGGCCAAGGCCGAGTAGATTCCCGGCGTCCCCCTTGCCTCACGGGGGGCCGCCGATTACAATACCTGCCGCGTGCCGAAGTGGCGGAATTGGTAGACGCGCACGGTTGAGGGCCGTGTGGAGCGATCCGTGCCGGTTCGAGTCCGGCCTTCGGCACCACCTCCTTCCCCCCCGGACTTCCCATTGAGTTCACCCGAAGTATGCACGTCGCCGCGGCGCTGACCGTGTCCGGCGAGCGGACGCCGTTGCCGGAGCGTGACTCGTTGGGGCGGCCATGAGGCCAGTCCTTCCTCGTCTCCGGCCGGACCGCCTCCGGTCTCGCCGCAGGGCCCGGTGGGTTGGGCGCGCTTCAATGGCCGAGGGGCTGGCTGCGTCTTGGCGATCGTGGTGTCGGCGGTTGAGGGCGAGGGGTGCTCATGGATGGTGTTCGATCTGATGCTGCGGGATGCCGTGGGAGCTCGCTCCCTTTGGGAGCGTTGCCTTGCGGGAGCTGGACGGTGTCGGGGAGTGCTCCGGGGGTGATGGGAGGGTTGCACGGGGAGGCCGTTGTCTCCGGGTGAGCAGGGAGGAGACGGGGAAAGGCGGTGCAGCACACCGTCCGGAGCCTCTTTCTCCCCTGTGTGAGACGTCCCGTCCTCCCGAACGATTGAGGCCGGTCTGGAGGCCGGTGCTCTCCCATGGTGTGGCGTCTCGCGAGAGCCCGTGCACCCTCGACTCTGAACGACCCTTGATCGCAGAAACGATGCCGCCAGCGGAGCGCCGGGCTCCAGCCCGGCCTCGTGCCCCGGACGAAGCCAGACACCTTGCCATCTCTGTCGCTCACCCGAAGCGGCACAACACTCGTTCCATGTCCCGGCCCATCGAGGGACGCCCCGCATGGAAACGAAAGGCGGAGCGGAGGAGAATCTGGGTTCCTTCGCTCTACAGAGAAGGGGATCCCATGACTTCCTGGGACGACAAACGGCCTGGGAGCACCGGGTCCCGGAGGAGCGTTCCGCGCGCCCCCGGCTTCCTGGGCCACCCCTTCTCCCATCTCCCTGGAATGGGCTTGAGCGACGGCCCCGTTTCTCAGTGCAGCATGGGGATCGTGGTGGGATCGTTGCTGCCGTTGTCGATGACGGAGGCGTAGGCCACGACTCCGGTGCCACTGGTGACCTGGACGATGGCCGCCCCGCCCAAGACGTTCCTGCCGAACTGGTTGAGGTAGGGCTGGTTGAACTGGGTGTATTCCCCTGAGTCAAGGGAGAAGGGAAGATCTCCCACGGAGGCACCCGTCTCGTCGAAAAGCGATACGATGCCCTCTGCGGGGTTCGGCCCGAAGTTGGCGACACCGATGTTGGAACGGAAGTCGGCGTTCTGCACCAGGTGCTGGATCAGGCCCATCTCTCCGGCGACGAGCCCATCGTCGACTCCATGGGCTGCGAGGAACTGGCCGAAGGTTCCCGTGGCCTCCTGCGAATAAGTTCGGGATGTCACCGTCACGGGTTGGGTGGAAGTGATCTCCAGGGTGCCGTAGCCGCTCTGTTGCATCTGCCCGACGAAGTCCGAAATCAAGACCTGTTGCCCGGGCTCGAGGGGGGCCCGCAGGTACGCCTGTTCCGTGCCGGAGGAAAGGTGGGCCGTGAAGGTCACCGAGGCGGCGACCTGCCCGGGGTTCAACAGTGCGAGGTCGGAGCGCCACTGGCTTCCTCCGGTACCGGAGAGGTGCACGACGACGGGCACCCACTGGGTCGTCGCGGGGAAGGCGGTGATCATGGGGATGGTGGTCGGATCGTTGCTGCCGTTATCGATCACCGAAGCGTAGGCCACGACGCCCTCGCCGGCACTCACCTCGATCACGGCGGTGCCACCCGAGACCTGCTGACCGAAGTTCTTGGTGAAAGGCTGATTGAACTGGGTGTAACCGCCGGCGCTCAGGGAAAAGGGAAGATCCCCGATGGCGTACCCTCTTTCGTCCACCAGCGTCACGGTTCCCTGTGCCGGCCGGTTGCCGAAGTTCGCAATGCCGATATTGGTCCGGAAGCTGGAGTTCTGGAGCAGGTGTTGCAGGAGGGCCACCTCTCCCGTGGCGAGCCCCCACCCACCGTACGAGACGTCGATGAACTGGCCGAAGGTACCGCTGGCCTCCTGGGAGTAGCTCCGGGAGGTGATGGTCAGAGGCTGGCTGGACTCGATCGTGATGGTTCCGTAGCCACTGGCTCCCAGCTGGCCGATCATGTCCTGGACGATGACCTGGTGCAGCGGGGGGATGGGTTGCGACAGCTGGCCCTCGATGGCTCCGCTGGAGAGGTGCGCGGTGATCGTCACGGTGGCGGCTCCCGTTCCCAGGTTCAGCAGGGCGGCATCCGAGCGCCACTGGCTTCCCTGGGCACCGGGGAGATGGACCGCGACGGGCAGCCAGCTGACGTATGCCGTCGGTTCGGTACCCCCACCTGTCAGCTTGGTGTAGGCCTCCATGGCATCGATCCGGGGGCGCGTGATGGTCACGTTGCGGGGGTCGGTGACGGGCCGCCCGGTGTCTCGCAGGGCCTGGCGGAGCTCGGCTGGCGAGGTGCCCGTGCGAAGGGAGAGGAGTTGGGCGGCGACGCCGGCGACGTACGGCGCTGCGGCAGAGGTGCCGGTGAAGCAGTCTTCATGACCACCGCCCATTTTCGTGGTGGTGGCACAGTCCGCGGGGGCGAGAACATCGAGGATAGGCGCCGTGTTGGAGTAGCCCGGGACGAGATCGGCGTGGGTCGGATTGTCGGTGTACCCCAGTGTATTGCAGTACATGATGTTGGGGCGTGCTTGGATGCCCCCAACATTCGCGTCATAGACGGAACCGACGGAAATGGTATTGGTGAGGCATGCGGGTTCCGAGATGCCGGACTTGCAGCCCTCGTTTCCCGACGAGACCATGACGGCGATCCCGGCTTCCACCACCTTGTCGATGGCCCAGGCATCCGCGGGGAACGAGGTATCGCAATAGTCGAAGGAAGAGACGGTCGGGATACCGAGGGACATGTTGACGACCTGTATGCCGCCGAAGTCGTTGCGGTGTTCGTACACACCGTCGAGCGCGGCGAGGATCCATGAAGCATCCCCCGATCCCTCCGCGGTGAAGATCTTGAGCGCCAGAAGATGGGCCTCGGGCGCCATGCCGCCCTGGGAACCGGCGATGATCCCGGCCACGGCGGTCCCGTGTCCGAAGTCGTCCATGCCGGGGTCGGAACTCTGCGTGCCGGTGTAGTCCGCACCGGCCACGACCCTTCCCGAGAGCTCGGGGTGATTCCAGTCGATGCCGCTGTCGAGGACCGCGACGCCGATCCCCTTGCCCGTCGCGCCGAGCTCGTTCCGGAGTTGGGTCGCCCGGATGAGCGCCCCCCCCTCCACCCGCGTTGCCTTCAGCTTTTCGTCGGGCTCGATGAAGCGGACCATGGGAAGAGAGGCCACCTCGTCCAGCATCTCCGGCGGCACCGTGCCCGCCACGATGGGGAAGTTCTTCATCCCGCGTCGTGCCGTGAACGCGGACCGTTCGGCGCGGGCAACGAAGTCATGCTCCAGCGCTGCGATCTGGTCGGTTCGGGAGGCCAGCATCACCGGTCCGGAGTTTATGTCTGCAGCCACACCCTCCGGCTCCACCAGGAGCACAATGACCTTGATCGGCGTACCCATCGGCGTGCTCGCGGCCCTCTCCTGGAGCCTGGGAACCATCTTGACGGTCGTTGGAGCGGTGGCCGGTGTGAACCGTACGGTGCCCGGGGAAATGGTTGCCGGACGCCGAAGGGGATCGATGTCCCGGAGAAAGTCGGGCCTGTGCCCGACGGCCGTGGTCTTCGATCCCGTGGCGGGGAGGAACCTGTCGAGTTGCCCATTGGGAGCATGGTTGGGCTCGGCGGCGACGGTCGGCCCAACGACAAGTATGAAGATTGCGACGACAGTTGCTAGTGGACGACGACTCATTTGGGCCTCCCCTCACCATGCGCGTGTGAACGTTAAATCAAGTGATCTAATAAGTTTTCAGCCTCGCATGAGAGCTTTCTCCGACAGTTTAACATCCGAAAGCAACGACGGGCGAGGCCCTGGGATGGGCCCCCCTCGCCGTTCCGCCGCGGGAGAATTCCTTCAGGAGGGGGACGTGGGAAACGGCTGGAGTCTGCGACCCCGCCGCCTCGTTACGAAGTCCTGAGCCTTTCGCGACGAACCCTCATGAAGAGTCCGGGCTGGCGGGCCGGTCCGACAGGAGCCGGGAATAGGATCACCACCGCATCTGGCGGCCCAGGCTCGAATCAGGTTTTCGGCATCGTCTCTCCTCTATGCATGCCGCGTATCTTGGAGAATCCTTCGCGTCCTCACCTCGCCATGTACAGCGACGTGGGCAACCACGTGGGGGCGTAGAGCCAGAGCAGCGTGGCGGCGGCCAGGAAGGTGCCGAAGGGGAGCTCGGTCTTGGCGCCGCCCTTGCCGGCCGCCATGAGGCCGATGCCGGTCAGGGCGCCGAGGACGGCCCCGGCGATCAGGATCCAGAGGCAGCCCTCGAGGCCGGCGACGGAGCCGATGGCCGCCAGGTACTTGACGTCCCCCCAGCCCATCCCTTCGATGCCGCGAAGGGCCTTGTAGGCGATGATGATGAAGGCCGGGATGGCCGCACCGGTCAGGGCGCCGAGGAAGGACTCCAGGGGTGTGGCGATCCCCCCGGCGAATGCCAGACCCAGGCCGAGGAGGATGGACGGCAGCGTCAGCACGTCCGGGAGCAGCTTGTGGTCCAGGTCGATCAACCCCAGGGCCAGGCTGATCCAGGCGAAGAGCACCGCTTCGAGTCCGGCGGCGGTCAGGCCCCAGCGCCATAGGGTCAGCACGGCCAGGAGGCCGGCGGCGGCCTCGACCATGGGGTAGCGGGTGGAAATGGGGGCGCCGCAGCTCCGGCAACGGGCGCGAAGGACGATCCACGAGAGGATGGGGATGTTGTCGTACCACCGGATGGCGGCGCCGCAGCGCGGGCAGCGCGAGCCGGGCCGCACGATGGACTGGCGTCGGGGCACCCGGTGGATGACAACGTTGAGGAAGCTCCCAACGATGGCGCCGAAGGCGAAGGCGAAGGTGATCAGGAAGGGACGCGGGACAAGATCCATCGGTAGAGATCCTCCTGCCTTCGCACCATGGTGTCAATGTCGAAGTCGTCGAGATCGCGCGGTGCGGAGGCCATCCGCCGGCGCAGCTCCCCGTCGGTTGCCAGACGGAGCACCCGTTCCGCCATGGCCTCCACGTCGGACGGCGGGACCAGATATCCGTCGACGCCGTTCCGGAGGACCTCTGGGGTCCCGTCCACCGCTGTGGCCACCACGGGAACGCCGGCCGCCAGGGCCTCGACGACGGCGCGGGGGAGGCCCTCGTGCCGGGAGGACAGGACGGCGATGTCCGTGGCGTCCAGGACGGCGGGGATGTCGTCGCGCCAGCCGGGGAGGTGGAAGCGCTCCTCGAGGCCGGCATCCTGGACGAGAGCCCGGACCCTGCCCCAGAGGGGGCCGTCGCCGGTCATGAGGAAGTGAGCCTGTGGCAGGACGGCGGCCACACGAATGGCCATGCGGGCGAAGTCCAGGGGCGCCTTCTGGGGCTTGAAGTTGCCCACCTGGGTGACGAGGATCGCACCGGCTGGAACGCCCAGCTCCCGCCGGACCCCGTCGCCGCCGGACGCCGCCGCGTAGTCGCCCAGGCGGATCCCCGAGCGGATGACCGTGGCCTCCTCCGGCCCGAAGAGCCCCAGCTCCACCCCTCGCCGATAGTCGGCCCGGGAGACGGTCACCGCGTGGGTGGTCCAGCGGGCCGCCAGCCGCTCCAGGGCCAGGAAGAGAGCCCGTACGGGAGCTGGTTGCAACGGCGTGAAGCCGAAGCCGTGCACCGTGTGGACGATGGCGGGAACGCCCTCCAGACGGGCCGCCAGCCGTCCGAGGATCCCGGCCTTGGAGGAGTGGGTGTGGACCACGTGGGGCCCTTCCCGCTGGATGACGCGCCGCAGGGCCGCCAGGGCGCGGGCATCGCCGGCGGGTGCCACGTGGCGGACGAGCTGCGGCACCGGGTAGCGGCGGACATCCTCCAGGGATTCGGCCTCGGCATCGAGAATCCCGCCAGGTCCCCAGGCGAGGGCCGGCGAGAACCCATCGCGGTCCATGTGGCCGACGGTATACAGTGTGTTGCGCTGGGCGCCCCCCAGCTCCAGGCGCGTGATGATGTGGAGCACCCGGTAAGGGTCTCTCATGCCTCCTCCCGGCCCGCGGCTCGGCGTGCGGCCGTCAGGCCGTCGAGGATGGCGTCCTCCATGGCCGAGTAGACCCATTGCGCCCACCGGCCCGCCAGCAGGATTCCCCGCTCCGACAGCTCGTGCCGAATAAGGGTCAGGGCCTGTCGGCGGCCGTGGTCGAAGACGACGTAGGCCGGGTCGAGGAGGGCCAATCGCCGGACGCGAACCCGAGACCGGTCCAGGTAGCCCGCCTCCTCCAGGGCGGCCTCGGCCGCCGCCGCTCCGGCCTCGGGATCTCCATCCTGCGGGTCCAGGCTGATCTCGATGGAGACCGTGTGACAGCCCGCCGGGGCGAGATCGCCGTGGTTGGTGGGGAAGCCGACCCGGTAGAACGGGAGGCCGGGGTCGGGGAAGTAGAGCCAGTGCTCGGGGGTCGGGGCCGGCCCCTCGACACCCAGGGCGACGTTGAGCACACTTACCCACCGCAGGGCGCGGCGGGCCGCGACGACGGCTTCGGACGGCGCGGGCCGCAGCATGTCCAGGAGGGCCGGCAGGGGAATGGTGGAGATCAGGTGGTCCCAGACGAGGCGCTCGCCGTCGGCGGTCTCGACGAAGCGCTCAGCCGTGTCGATCACCGTCACCCGGCGTCCGGTGCGAAGACCGCGAAGTCCGGAGGCGATGGCCTCGGGGAGCATGGAGATTCCCCCTCGCCGGGGATAGCGGAAGACGGCGTTGTAACCCACCCGGTCCCGGTGGAGGCCCAGGGCGCCGTCGACGACCTCCTCCAGCTTCGGTTTGGGCACGTAGCGTCCGATCCAATCCAGGGAGAGCTCCTCGGGCCGGGCGCGGTAGAGCTTGGAGTTGTAGGGGAAGAAGAAGTGCCGGGCCAGCCCCTCCCCGAAGCGCTGAAGCACCCACTGGCGGAAGTCGGCGGGCTCCGCCGCCTCCTGCTGGTGGCACCAGGCGCGGACGAAGCCCAGGAGGCAGTCCCTCCGGACCTCGTCTGCAAGACCCCAGGTGTTGATCTGGACGGGGTAGGGCGTGGTCCGCCCGCCAATGACGACGGCGGCCCGGCGCTCGTGGACCTCCAGCTCCTCCCAGATGCCCAGCCTTTCAAGAAAACGCCGCGTCTCCTCTCGCCCGATGTGAAGCAGGTGGCCCGTCAGATCGAAGGTGAAGCCGGCCTCGTCGAAGGAGCGGCAGCAACCGCCCGGGGCCTCCTGGGCCTCGAGGACCGTTACAGGGTGGCCCTCGCTCTCCAGGGCGCGGGCGGCGGTCAGCCCGGCCAATCCGCCGCCGAGGACGACAACGCTCACGGCGCCTCCATGGGGACCCGGGCCAGCCAGATCAGCGTCGCCGCCACCACAACGCCGGTGGCGGCCGTCACCCACAAGGTCGTCACGGGGTCCAGCCAGAGGATGGCGAGGCCGGCGCCACCGAAGGCGACGGCCGCCGCGTAGATGACCAGGATGGTTCGGCGTGTGGAGCCGCCCAGGCGCCGACGCAGCCGCAGGGGGAAGTGGTCCGGGCTGCCGTGGTAGATCTTCCGGCCGGCCCGGATCCTCAGGACGCTGACGTACACCGTGTCCACCAGGGGGAGCGCAAGGAAGAAGAGCGGCGCAAGCCAGCCCAGGGGGTTGTGCTGCGTGTAGTCCATGACCATGGCCAGGGCGCCCAGGGTCAGGCCGATGAAGAGGCTGCCGCAGTCTCCCAGGTAAATCGAGGCCGGAGGGAAGTTGAAGCGAAGGAACCCCAGGAGGGCGCCGATCAGGACCACGGTGAAGGCCGCGACCGTCCAGCGGCCGTTGAGCACGGCGACGGCCAGGAGGAAGGTGCCGGCGACGACGCCCAGCCCGCCGGCCAAGCCATCCATGATGTCGGTCAGGTTGAAGGCGTTGGACATCCCCACGAGCCAGACGATGGTCAGCAGGAGCCGGGCCGGCAGGGGCAGGACGACCACGTGGACCATGATCCCCGCCTTGAGGAGCACGAAAACCGCTACGACCTGGCCGATGACCTTGGCGAAGGGCGTCAGGACACCGAAGTCGTCGATCAAACCCAGGGTGGCGGCGATGGTGGCGGCCAGGAGCAGGGCCAGGACCTCCACGTCGAAGTCCGTGACCATGCCCAGGGCCAGGAGGAAGGCGATGAAGACGGCCAGACCCCCCAGGTAGGGAACGGGTTCACGCTGGGTCTTCAGATGACCGTCGGGCGCGTCGGTGACACCGAAGGCCAGGGCGGCCCGGCGGGCTACGGGCACCCCCGCCAGGGAGAGAAGAAAAGCCAGGGCCAAGCCGAGCAGCAAGCGGATCAGCACGGTAACTCCCGGAGTCTCCTTCGTGGCAGCGAGCGCCGCCTCCACCATTGACGCCACACCAGCGGCTCGCGCCGAGCCAGGTACCACAGCAGCGCCGGGCGCCGGAGAATTCCGGCCCCCGTCATGGCGAGGTCCCACGCCAAGGTTAGGGGGGCGCGCAGGAGGAGATCAAGTGTGTGGAGGTGGCGGGCCATGGTCATCCACCGGTTGGAAAGGATGCAGGCCTCCAGGTGGACCGGCCGCCGCCAGCGAAGCGGCCCGGTCCCGGGATCGGCGCCGGCTCCGCGCCCGTGAATCGCCACGGCTCCGGGGCAGGTCCATACCTCGAAGCCGGCGTTGTTGAGGCGCCAGCCCAGCTCCAGGTCCTCCCAGAAACAGAAGTACGGCTCGGCCCAGGCCTCGCCGTCGACGGCCACGGCCTCCAGGGCGTCTCGCCGGTAGATGCCCAGGGCGCCGCAGGCGGCCAGGACGGGGCGCTCCCGCTGGAGCTCCTGGCCGAGGGGCTCGCCGTAGCCCCGGTCGCGGACCTCGAGCACCCACCGGCTCAGGCACTGCCCGGCGCTGTCCACCGTCACCCCGTCCGGGCGCAGCAGCAACGGTGCCACCGCCCCGGCCCCGGGGTGCCGCTCCAGGCAGGAGGCCGCCGCTGCGAAGCAGCCGGGCTCGACGACGACGTCAGGGTTCATGAAGGCCACCAGCGGGCTCCCGGCCGCCGCCAGGCCCCGGTTGCACCCCCCGGCGAAGCCGGCGTTGAACCCGGGCTCCACCAAGAGGACGCGGTCCCCGAAGCGCTCGCGCACGAGCTCCGCGGAGCCGTCGGAGGAGGCGTTGTCCACGACGATGACCTCCACCGGTTCCTCCTGGGCCAGCAGCGCCTCCAGGCACGTCCCCAGCTCACGCCGCGAGTTGTAGGAGACGACCACGGCGGCCAGCTTGCTTACCACGCGCACCCCTCCATGCCATCCATGCCCCGAGCTTAGCAGCCCAGTCGAGCTCACATGTTTCATGCACTTTCCGCTGCAACCGTGGAGACGCCCGCCGTTGCGACCTTTTCCCCGGCAGCGCCTCGGTCGAAACGCCACACTGACAGGCGCCTCCACGGTGTCGCGATGTTGGAAGGCCTGCCGTACCGGTGACGCTCGGGAGGGTTTTGACCGTTTCGCACCGCCGAGGACGCGCGTTTTGGAAACGCGCGCTCCGCCGGAAGAGCTCCTCTCGTCCGCAAGCATCTCTCGCGACTTCTTCTTCAGTTCCCTGCGTGGTGGCGGCGTTGCGTCCCGACGCCCCCGGCGATCGCCCCGGCTGCCCTACGGGTCCGGGACGGCCCGCCCGGCCGAGAGCTCCGGATCGATCTCCGCGACGAAGCGGGCGGGGCCCGTCAGTTGGGTCCGGGCGAGGGGCGGCTCGTCCAGGGCTTCCACCAGGAGGTCGTCGCCAGAGCGGGTGGCGCAGCGGAGCCGGCGCACGCCGGTCTCGGCCATCCAGCAGAGGGCCGCTGCGACGACCCCGGAGCCGCAGGAGAGGGTCTCGGCCTCGACCCCTCGTTCGAAGGAACGGACGAGAACAGCGCCGGGACCGGAGGGCTCGATGAAGTTGACGTTGGCACCCTCCGGACCGAGGTCGGTGTGAGCCCGGAGGGGAGGGCCGACGAGGCCGAGGTCGAGGGAGTCGAGGTTCCCGGTGGGCAACGCCAGGTGGGGGACGCCGACGGTCAGGAGCCAGCCGGGCCAGGCCCGGTCTGCGGCCTGGAGCTCGAC
>CAZXNA010000010.1:0-42776 GCA_964641295.1 uncultured Thermoanaerobaculia bacterium | reverse complement strand
CAGCGTACATTTCCGGCGTGAATCCTGGCCAACCCGTTGCCGCTGGTACCGATCCAGAGATCGCCCCGGCGGTCGGTCAGGAAGGCCCTGATCTCGACGCCGCTCAACCCGGGATCCCTGAAGGGCGGCGACTGCGGAACCCCATCCTCGAGCCTCACGACGCCGCCTCCGCTGGTGCCCACCCAGAAACGGCCCTCGGGATCTTCGTACACCGACCAGATGAACGGTACGGGAAGACCCTCGCGAACCGTCCACGAGGTGACGGCCCCATCCCTCAGTCGCGCGAGCCCACCCGCAGTGACGAACCAGAGGGAGCCGCCACGATCCTCGAAGATCTGCCGAACGAGATCGTCCGGCAGACCTTCCGCCGCCGAAAGGCGCTCGAGCCGGCCCCCGTAGAACCGGTAGGCGCCATTGCCGCGTGTGCCGATCCAGATGTTGCCATCGCGGTCCTCGAGCATGCAGCGGATCCACAGGCCCTCGAGCGGTTTCAGCTCTTCCGGCTCGCGGGTCCGGCCCTCCTCAACGACGGCCAGCCCGCGTGAGGTACCGATCCATATCCGGCCACGGGAGTCGTCCAGCACCGCGTTGACGATCTTGTCACCCACGTATTCATGGACCCCAGGGTCGTGCTCCGAGACCGTCTCCAGCTGAAGGAGACCGCGCATGGTCCCGGCCCACAGGCGTCCGCCGCGGCCTCGCGCCACCGCCAGCGCTGCCGCCGCGTCGGCGCCGCCCGGGCTGGGAATCTGCACACGCCCGGCGCGCGGATCGAAGTAGGCGATACCCCGATCCGTCGCCAGTGCCAGGGTGCCATCGTCGCGCATCGCCACACCCAAAGCTCCACCCGCCGGCAGACCGCTCTCCTCCCCCCAACGCTGGAAGGCTCCCCCGCGCACCAGGAACAGCGCGCCACGGGTCGTCACCCACAGGCCGCCGTCCGGACCGACGAGGAGCCCGGTCACGTAGTGGTCCCCCGGGCTCGAATCAGGAGGGAACTCAAGGCGACGGAATCGGGCCCCGTCGAAGCGGAAGAGCCCGGAAGGCGCGCCGATCCAGAGGGCGCCGTCCACGCCCTGGGCCACGGCGGTGATGGTCTCCTGGGGGAGCCCGTCCTTGGCTTGCCAGACCGTCAGCGTGTACTGCGTCACCCGTTTGGCGGGATCCAGACCCTGGACGGGACGGACGCAGACAGCGGTGAGAACGACAAGGAGGAGAGCCCCCCTGAGAAACAGACGCTGTTTGAAGTCCATCAACTCGAGATGAGTATAGCCGAGATGCGGTCGCCGTCGCCGTGAATCAACTGGATCCAGAGGGCTTGCCCGATCCCACGAAGATCCTTCCGAGGCAGGAAGCCCGGCATGGATGACACTCTCTAACCGCCGGACGGGGTCGCCCGGCACGAGGGACGTCGCGGCAGAGGGCCGCCGGTCTCCTCGATGATGACCGGATCGCTCTCCACGGAAACAACGGCACGTCCTCCCGCCACCGGAACGGTGCGGACGACGAAGGCATCCTCGTAGCTGTCGACCTCGGCACCGCTGGAAGCCGACGGAACGACGGTCGTGACACGCAGGAGGCCCGCGGGGAGCCCATCGAGTTGCAGGAGTGGCGGTCCACCCTGTCCGGCATCACGGAATGCGTCCCACCAGGCTACAACGAGGGGCCGGCCGTCCTTCTGTACGCGCAGGGCGACGAGGGCGTCGTTCCCCGTCGCCAGGCTCTCCAGGGTGGTCCAGTCGGCCCCCTCCAGCAGCTCGGTCATCTTCTTGTACGTGAAGTACCCAAGCTTCTTGACGCCGAGGCCGGGATCGTCCGATCCCAGCCCGTCGTAGATCAGGCCGGTGTGGTCGAAGTAGCCGTCGTCATGCTTGAAGCCCTCCATCAGGCCAAAGGCGGAGAAGACCTTCTTGACCCCGCGAGAAAACGAGTAGACGTAGCGCTTGAAGAGGTCGCGGGCCTGATCTCTCTCGCTCTGGATCCCGTGCTGGGGCCCCACGGGATCCCCGGAATAGGTTCCCATCTCGGTGATCCAGATCGGGAGATCCGGATCGAAGCCGTTGGCCGAGAGTGCTGCCCGGATATGTTCGAGAACGTCCTCACCGGAGGTGGCGTCCTGGAAGAGGTAGTCCCCAAAGGCGTCCCCGTACCAGTGGAAGTCGAAGACGTCCACCGATGTACCGGCCAGCTCCGAGAGGATGGGGCCGTACACGCGATCGAAACCGGCGACATAGCCTTCCGGAAATCCGGCAACACCTCCGATCAGGACAGTGCACTGCGAGCAGGCCCCCTTGATCTCCTCGTAGGTCATCCGCTGCAGATCGGCGAAGTTCGTGAGCTCGGAGTGCGGCTCGTTGCTCACCTGCCAGTGGTGGATTGGATTGACCAGGCCGGGCATGTCGTCCACCCCGTCGCCGTCGTAGCGTTCCACCGTGGCGCGGACGAAGGCCCGGTAGGCCGCCACGTCCACCGGAAGGTACGTGCCGGAGACGGTCCGCCCCTCGGGATGCCAGGGGTTTTCCGGCGCGATATTGGCCAGGATGTTGATGCCGGGGGGCACCTCGGAGTACTGCCGGTCAAGGAGAGAAAAGTCGAGAGCGTCCTGTTCCAGGTCTGGCTGGACGAGGAACCAGAAGGCGTAGACGCCGGGCCGGTGCCATCGCACGCCGATGTTCTCGGCGTCCGAGAATCCGGAGTCGGGATAGCCGGGAGTGAAGACGCCGGCTGGATGGAACCCGAAGGGCGAGCTTCGATCCGGGCTCGCCACCGCGGGATACTGCCACACGATCTCCCCGGCCGGGTTCACCTCGATCACCCGGTTGTGCATGGAGTCGGCGATCAGAGTATCGCCGTTCGGGAGGCGGTCGGCGTCGTACGGCAGGGCCAGGTCCTCGGCGTATCGCCACACCACCGTTCCCGAGGCGTCCACCTCGAGAATCCTCCCGTTGCGCGAATCGGTCACGAGTGTGTGGCCGTCAGCCAGCCGATCGGCGTCACGGGGCCAGTCCAGGGCATCGTCACCCACCGGCTGCCACACCCAGGCAAGATCTCCCGAGGGGGTGACCTCGACGATGCGGTTGTTATCCGAGTCGGCGATCAGGGTGTTGCCGTTGGGCAGGCGATCGGCATTGTGAGGATGGTTGAGATGGGAGCTGTCGGACCCCGCCACTCCTGTCTGTCCGAACTGCCACACGACCGTCCCGTCCCGCTGGATCTCGATCACCCGATGGTTGTTGCGATCCGTCACGAGCAGCCGGTCGCCATCCACGACGTTAACGTCGTTGGGGTAGTCCAGGTGACTGCCATCGGAGAGGCTCACCCAGTCCGAGCTCCACACCGTGACGTTGTCGACGTCCAGCTCAAGGACCCGATCGTTTCCCGTGTCGGAGACGACCGTGTGGCCGTTGGCAAGGCGGTCGGCGTTGTGGGCGAAGTCGAGCCCTCCGCGGTACACGCCCACGCACCGGCCGCTGGTGTCCACCTCCATGACCATGCTGGGGTCACGCCCGGTGGTGATCAGCGTCCTGCCGTCCGGCAGGCGGTCCACATCGTGAGGAAGGTCGAGACCCACGTTCCACCACGGATCGACGGAGGCGCCCGAGCGGCGGGCCATCTCGACGATGTAGCTCACGTCGAGGTCACGGTAGTCCGCCATCCTGCCGGGGAGCCAGGCGGGCTCCCGGTCCTCGTAGAGCTCGTTGATGGGGTTGCCCATGTCGCTCCCGTTGATGCGGACCCATGGCACACCGCCCGTGATGGCCGCCTCATTCATCTGGAGTGCGTGAAGATGGAGACCCTCCGGCTGCACGTGATCGTTCCACGCTTGCACCCGCAGGTATTCCCCGCGGAAGTTCCCGATGAAGCGGTAGGCCTCGCGTTCGCTCCACCACGCCACGTTCTCGGGAGAAGGATCGCTGGTGATACTGAGGTGCCCACCCAGACCGCGCTCCTCGGAGCAGTAATAGCAGGCCACGATCTCACTGTTCGAGGGGCCCTCCATGTCCACCAGCCAAGCCACGGGCAGTTGGGGGTACCTCCCAACGGCGCCAGCACCCAGCGCTATCCCGTAGGAGAACGTACAGAGGCCCAGATTGTCCGAATCGACCTCTTCGAGACCTGCCGCATACTCGATGACCGCCTTGAGGGCATCCTGGCCGGCAAAGCCGTTGTAGTCCTCTTCGCCCCCGCTTTTCAGATCTCCGGGCAAACCGCTCCCACGACCAGGGGCGTTGAACGTCACCACCACGAACCCCTGGGATGCCAACCGCTGGAACTCCGGCTGGTCCACGGCCATGGCCCCCGCTCCGGTCCCACCCGAAACCAGGACCACCGCTGGAAAGATCTCACCGCGATACCTGGAAGGATCGGGACCAAGAACCCTCGTGTAGATCTGAACGCCGTGAAGGGGCTCGGTGACCCACGCTTCGGTGGACGTCGTCTCGTAGCCGCCTGGGAGGATACCGGCAAGACCGGGAAACGCAACAGCCGAAACAAGCAACCATCCAAGCCACACCCTGACGTTCATGCCGCACCTCTTTTCCACGCCGCCCTATCCTGGCCATGGGAAGGCATCACCGGCGACTCATGCCATCATGACGATGGTGAAACTCCCGGGGTTGACGTTGCCGCCCGGTCCGCACCGTCCCGTGAGGATCACCGGCACAGGGTGCAGCCACCAAGCGACGACGCCCCCGGGCCGTCTCCATGACCTATAATCCTCCATCCCGGACCTTCACGAGGGTTCGGCAAGGAGCACACCATGGGACAGACCGTTACCGAGAAGATCGTTCAGGCCCACGCCGTGGGGTTGCCCGAGGGACACGAGGTACTGGCAGGGGACATGGTCACCGTCCGGCCCTTCCACGTGATGACCCACGACAACACGGGGGCCGTCATCCCCAAGTTCCGGGCCATCGGTGCCCGGGGGATGGCCGATCCCTCCCAGCCGGTCTTCGCGCTGGATCACAACGTCCAGGACACCTCGGAGGAGAACCTGGAGAAGTACCGGAAGATCGAGGCCTTCGCCCGGGAGCACGGCGTGGTCTTCCATGGGGCCGGGGAAGGGATCGGCCACCAGCTGATGATGGAGCGGGGCTTCGTCCATCCGGGCCGCCTGGTAGTCGCCTCGGACTCCCACTCCAACATCTACGGCGCCCTCTCCGCACTGGGCACACCCGTCGTCCGCACCGACGCCGCCGCCCTCTGGGCCACGGGGACCACCTGGTGGCAGGTACCACGGACCATTCGCGTGATCCTTGAGGGCAGGCTTCGCCCCGGCGTCAGCGGAAAGGACGTCATCCTGACCCTTTGCTCCCTCTACTCCCACGGCGAGGTCCTCAACGCCGCCGTCGAGTTCGACGGCCCCGGCGTGACGGCGCTGTCCATGGCCCAGCGCATGACCATCGCCAACATGACCACTGAATGGGGCGCCCTGGCCGGCTGGTTCCCCTTCGACGGGACGACCGCCGCCTACCTGCGGCAGCGCGCCGCCGTCCTCGAGTCCATGGGGCTCGGGGAACGGCTGAGCGAGGAGCAGATCGCCCGGTGGGAGGCCGACCCGCCCCACCCGGACGTGGACGCCGCCTACGCGGCCGAGATCGTCCTCGACCTGGGGCGCGTTTCGCCCCACGTCACCGGTCCCGACACCGTGACCGTCAGCCGTCCGGCCGCCGCCCTGGCCCGCGAGCGGATCCGCGTCGACCGTGCGTACCTGCTCTCCTGCGTCAACGGCCGCCTGGAGGACCTCCAGGAGGCCGCTGCCATCCTTCGGGGCCGGCGGATCGCCGGGCACGTCAAGCTGTACGTGGCCGCGGCTTCGGCCGAGATCGAGGAGGCCGCCAGGGCCGATGGCACCTGGCAGGCCCTGATCGACGCCGGCGCCGTCACCCTCCCGCCGGGCTGCGGTGCCTGCATCGGCCTCGGCGAGGGGCTTCTGGAGGCGGGCGAGGTGGGCATTTCGGCCACCAACCGCAACTTCAAGGGCCGCATGGGCTCGCGGGACGCCCGGGCCTACCTGGCCAGCCCGGCGGTCGTCGCCGCCTCGGCCCTGGCCGGTTTCATCACCGCCCCCGACGGCTCGCCCGAGGACGAGCCCGAGTACCGCCTCCGCGACCTGGGATGGAAGCCGGAGCCCCGGAGCGTCGAAATCCTCCCGGGATTCGCCAGCCGCTTCGAGGGCCGCCTCCTCCTGCTGCCGGCGGACAACCTCAACACCGACGGGATCTACGGCAAGGACGTCACCTATCGCGACGACCTGACACCTGAACAGATGGCCGGTTACGCCATGCTCAACTACGATCCGGCCTTCCAGGAAATCGCCCGGGAGGGCGACATCATCGTCGGCGGCGCCAACTTCGGCACCGGCTCCTCCCGGGAGCAGGCGGCCACGGCCCTCAAGTACCGGGGCATCCAGATGGTCATCGCGGCCAGCTTCTCCGCCACCTACCTGCGCAACGCCTTCAACAACGCCTTCATCTGCCTGGAGAGCCCGGCCCTCAGCGAGGCTGTTCGTGAGGCCTTCGCCGCCCAGGCGGAGGCCGGACGGCGGACCATCCCCGGCGACACACTGCGCGTCGACATCGCTCGTTCGCTCGCCGTCTGGCGGGACCGGGAGTACCCCGTCTCCCCCCTGGGCCCCACCGCCCAGGAGCTCGTCCTGGCCGGGGGCCTGGAGGCCCTGACCCGGAAGCGCCTCGGACTGTGACGAAGGAACCCGTCTCCCAGGAGCCCGGGGACGGCAACCGCCCCTGCGCCCGCGCCGGCGACACCCTGGCCAGCCCAGGCGAGACCCTGGAACGCCGGCGAACCCGACGCTTCTTCAACCTGGTCGCCCCGGCCTTCCACGTCATTGACCGGAACCTGCTGCCCGCCTACAGGGAGGTGCTCGAAGGTCTCCGCCTGCCCCCGGAGGAAACGATCCTCGACCTGGCCACGGGGACGGGCACCCTGGCCCTGGCCTTCGCCGAGCGGGGCCACGCGGTGACGGGAATCGATTTCGCTGAACGGCTCTTGAGGAAGGCCCGCCGCCGCCTTCCCAACGCCGATCTCCGCCCGATGGACCTGGCGGAGCTCCCCTCCCTTCCCGCCGCCGCCTGGGACGGCGTGACCATGGCCTACCTGCTCCACGGGCTACCGCCGGATTTCCGCCGTTTCGTCCTCTGCGAGGCGGCCCGCCTGGCGCGCCGCTGGGTGCTGGTCTTCGACTACCCGGAACCCGGTCCCCTCTACGTCCGCATTATCGAGTGGATTGAGGGCCCCCACTACCCCGGCTTCGTCGGCCGTCCCTTCGAGGAGCACGCCGCCGAATCCGGCCTGAGCATCGTGAAACGTGGCGTCACCTCGCGCCATGGAGGCTGGTGGCTGCTTCGTCCTCCCGGTTCCGAGGGCAGCGGGGCCATGACCGAAGGGGAACCAGCGAAGCCTTGAGGCGTCGGCCTGGAACCGGTATCGCCATGTGTTGCACCTGCCCCGCTGTATCCGGGTTTTCTCTTCTCGCCTTTTGCCTCTCTCTTCTTTCCTCCAGTTCTCCTCACACCCTCACGTCCCACCCCATTATTGCGGAGTTGCTCAGGCAGATGCCTTCAGGTCGCCTATAATTCCAAAGAGCAGCATGACATTCTTCAAGGATTCCAACCGCTATCGTTTCGGGCCATTCACATTCGACATGGATTCCCTCGAGCTATGGTGCAACGGTGCTCTGGTCCCCCTCACCGAACGACCGGCGCGGCTCCTGAGGGTGCTCATCCGCAGAGCAGGGAGTGTCGTAACGAAGGACGAACTCCTGGACACCGCCTGGGACGATGTGATCGTGACGGAGGATGCGCTGTTCCATGCCGTGCGCGAGCTGCGGCAGGCCCTCAAAGACGAGGCCAGGGACCCCGTGTACGTCCAGACGGTTCACCGGCGTGGTTATCGCTTCATCGCCCCCGCCGAGCCAACCCCTGAGACATCCCCAGCGAATGGATCCGGGAACGTCGTCACCTCGCAGGCGCCAGTGGCGGTGCCACCCCGGAGGCATGAGCTGTCGCGTACCTCTTCCATCGTCTGGAAGCTGGCGCTCGGTGCCGCGATGGTGCTCGGCGTCCTGTTCCTGGCACCCAAGAGCTCCAAGACCAGCCGAAACGATCCCCAGCTCCACGAACTCCTTCGCTGGCGTCATGGACTGTTCAAGCCCGTGTACTCACCGCACGGCGAGCTCTTGGCCGCGGTGGCGCCCGATCCGGCCACTGGCGTGTACTCGGTGTTCCTCATCAAGCCGGGGCTCGAGGATGCGCTCCAGCTCACCCACGATCTCGACGTTCGGGGGCCCGCTCCTGTCTTTTCTCCCGATGGGACCCGGATCTGTTTCACGACCTACTCCGCCGGGGGAACACCGACGATCTGGCAGGTTCCCATCCTGGGTACGAGGCCCCGCCCCTTCCTCAAGGGGGCAACCGCCGTTTCCTTTGATCCCGGTGGCCAGGGTTTTGTTTACGCCGCGGCGACGGCATCTGGGAGCATCCTTCGAGTGCGGAGCGCCGATGGAACGGAAACCGTCCTCGCCGAGCGGGGGTACTGGCCCAGTTGGTCCCCAGACGGCCGGTGGATCGCCTGGACCACCAGCGATCCCGAGGGCGGGGACGGCACGCTCTTCGTCGCCCGGCCCGACGGCTCGGAACAGCGCTGCCTCTCCCCGCGGAGGGCCCAGCACTACGGTCTGTGCTGGACCCCGGACAGCACCGGCGTGGTCCTGGCCACCGACCGGTCGGGCACCTTCGACCTCTGGCTCTACCCCATCGACGAAGGTCCGCCGAGGCCGCTGACCGTCGGCGCCGGCAACGCCACCTCCCCCACGATCCGTGACGACGGGCGGCGAATCGTCTTCTGCCGAGGTTCCAAGCTCGACGGGGTGGCGGTGCTCGAGACCCCCATCTCTCCACCGGACTGGCCCGTTCCCCGGGACCACGTGGCCCGGGCCGTCATCGGGCCCGGCGGGAAGGTGGCCGTGGTCCTGGTGCGACCGTCGGGCCGTGTGCTCGAGGTGAGCTCCCGCGAGGGAAACAACCTCCAAAGGGTGGGCTCCGGGCCCATTGAATCCGTGGACATCCTGGACGACGGGGGACTTCTGGTGACCGTTCACGAGAGCTCCCGGTGGCGCGTGGAACGGTGGGGCCCCGAGGCGGGCCAGCGGGAGATCCTCCACACATTCTCCAGCGAGATCGACTGGTCGCTGCTCGGCGGCGGGGGTCGCTGGCTCCTCCTGGTCCGTCGCACACCGGACGGTGATCACCTCGTGCGGCACTGGCTCGCGAGCTCGAAGGAGGAGGTTCTGGCCACCGCCGCGAAGATCGAGGCACCGAGGCTCTCCCCCGACGGCCGGTACGTGGCCTTCTCGGGCGGCTACCGGCCGCCGTCTTCAGAGGCTGCCGGCGTCTGGGTGCTTCCCCTCGACGGCAGCGAGAAACCACGACACCTCTGGCCCGACGGTGCCTGGCCCTGCTGGGAGGCCAACGGGCAGCAACTGGTCTTCGCCCGCTACTTCGAGGAGGAAGGCCTCTGGCGGATCGACGTGGACGGCCAGGCGCCCGAGCGCCTACGTGGCTCCATCGAGGGCCTGCCCCTGTGGTTCCTGGACAACGATCCCACCACCGGCCGCCTCCTGGCCCACCTGGAGGTCCAGTCCCCAACCCTCTGGGCCCTGGACGAGCCGGAACTGTGAGAGGACACCACCTCCCCGGGATCCAAGGGTCCGCCTGCCCCCTCCCCGGCAAAGGGGATGCACTCTTCCCGACGACTTCAGTGTTCCCTCAGAGTTTTCTCAGAACTTCGTCAGGACTTCCCGTCTCCATGGATCCATTCTGTGAATGCTTGGAAAACCGGTACTGTCTTGAAAGGAGGCGAACGATGGTACGGAGAATCAGCCGAACGAGGAGGATCGTGTGGAGCCTGGCGGCCCTGCTCCTGGCCGTCACGCCCGCCCTGGCGGGCATCCCCGGCACCGACCTCTGGGAGCCCTCCCTGGCGAGGACGCCCGGCGCCCACGGCTCCCAGTGGTACGCCACCGTCTGGATCCACAACCCGGGCACCGAGGAGGCCCAGGTGACCGTCAGCTTCCTGGCCCGCGGCCAGGCCAACCCCTCACCCACCCAGCGCACGGTGCTCGTGCAACCGGGGGAGACGAGGAAGCTGGGCGACATCTTCCAGGACCTCTTCGGCCTCGCCGACGCCAAGGGCGCACTCCGCTTCCAGAGCGACCGGAAAATCGTGGTCTCCGCCCGCTCCTACAACCTGACGGCCTCCGGCATCGCCGAGTCCCAGGGACAGCTCGTGGCCGCCCTGCCGGCCGAGCTTGCCATCGGAGCCGGCGAGAAGACCTCCATCCCCGGCATCACCCAGCCGGCGGACGGCAGCTTCCGCAGCAACTACGCTCTGGTGGAGACCTCGGGGAGCGCGACGCAGGTCCGGGTGACCCTCTACGACGCCGGCGGCCAGCGGCTGGCCTCCAAGGAGTACGCCCTGGCGGCCTACGAGCCCATGCAGGTCAATCTCAACGACCTGTCCTCCGGGATCACGGTGGACGGCGGCCGCATGGAGGTGGAGGTGCTGTCGGGCTCGGGCAGGGTGCTGGCCTTCGCCTCCATGGTGGGCAACGGCAGCGTCTCCCAGGACCCCTCCACGCTGGAGATGGAGTACGAGCTCGAGCAGGGGTCGGGGACCGGACTGGAGCGGGTGGCCCACGACGCCACGCTGACGGGTGAGGGAACGAGCGCCAGCCCGCTCGGCCTGGCGGACGGCGCGGTGGACGCGGCGAAGCTCCACACGGCCAACTCGCCGGCCGACGGCAACGCCCTGGTCTACACGGGCGGCGATCTCCAGTGGCAGGCGGTCTCCGGTGGCGGGGGCAGCGGCGACATCACCGCCGTCAACGCTGGCGAGGGCCTGGCCGGCGGCGGCACCGCGGGCGACGTCACTCTCTCCATCGCCGACGGAGGGGTGACCGCCCAGAAGATCGACACCTCCGGAGCCCAGGAGTACCAGGTCCTCCGCTTCGACGGCTCGACACTCGCCTGGCGGGACGACGGCCTCCGGCTCCCCTTCGGCGGCAACGGTCTCTTCGCCATCCACAACACCGGCACCAACGACGCCATTCGTGGGATCGCCGAGGGCTCCGGAAGGGGCGTGTACGGTTACAGCGAGGGCGGTTACGGACTCTCGGGAGTCTCGGAGTCGAATCATGGAGTCTACGGCAAGGCGCAGACTGCTTACATGGCCGGTGTCTACGGCGAATCAACGTGCACGAACGGTATTGGAGTTCACGGCCAATCCGTTACGGGCCCCGGGGTTTTCGGCTACTCAGAGTCAGACTTCGGGGTGAAGGGAGTGTCCCAGTCCTACTACGGAGTCTATGCCGAAGCGAATGCCACGAACAGGCACGGCGTGGTCGCCCAATCGTTTGGCACAGGCGGCTACGGTGTGTACGCTGCCTCGGCCTCCTCCTACGGCGCCGTCGGCCTCGCTTTCGCCGCTAGCGGGATAGGCGTCGTCGGTTCCAACCAGGATTCAACCGGGGGCGGTGGCTACGGCGTCTGGGGTGAGGGACACCTGGCCGGCGGCTACTTCAACGACCCCGGCGCCTCGGGCTACGCCGAGATCGGGCGGGGCGACTGGGGGATTATCGCCCACGGCAACTGGAAGGGCGCCGAAATCCACGACGACGAGGACGGCACCTACGTCAGCCTCGCCTACGGTTCTGTCGGGCTGGACACCAACGGCACCAAGAACTTCGTCCAGAACCACCCTTGGGATCGGGACAAGGTGGTGGTCTACACCGCCCTGGAGGGCCCCAGCGCCGACACCTACACCCGGGGGACCGCCCGGATCACCGGCGGCGAGGTCCGCATCCCCCTCGACCCCACCTTCGCCCTGGTGACCAACCCCGACTTCGGCCTCTCCGCCTCGGTGACGCCGCGAGGCTCCAATCCCGGGCTCTTCGTCAAGACCGTCGACACCGGCGAGCTCGTGGTGGGCTGCGAGGATCCCAACGCCGACGTGGCCTTCGACTACGTGGTCTACGGACTGAGGATCGGCTTCGAGGACGTGCCGGCCGTCCAGCCCAGGATCGACCCGGCGCCCATCCCCTCCATGAGGGACGTCCGCAGGCTCCTGGCCGAGCAGCCCGAGCTGGCCGCCACCACGGCCCGGGCGCGCTTCCTGGGTGAGGCCCGGGCGGCGGGGATCTCCCGACCCGAGGACCTCTCGGCTTCCGGAGCCCTCCTGGCCGCCATTCACGAGTTCGACCCCGACACCGACCCGAGGCCCGAGCGGCCGAACCTCAAGGCACCCCAACCTGTGTCGGACCTTGCGTCCGAGCCCGTCACGAATCCACCGGCCAGCCCGGGTGAGGAGCTGCGCGAAACCGCTTCGTCCCGCTCGATGCCCGCCAGCCCGGAGCCACGCCACACCGGTGAGCATCCGGACGCCGGGACCGTGACCACGCGGCCCGTGCCTCCGATGGATCGCGTGATCCTCAGGCTCGACGCCCCACCGGCGGAGCCCGGCACCGTGGTGGCCTTCGACGCGACGGCGGGAAGCTACGAACCCGCCACGGACCGCTCGGCGCCCACCGTCGTGGGCATCGCCGTGGCCCCCCCGGCCGACGACGCCGAGCCGGAGGGGCGTCTGCCCGTGGCCGTGGCCGGCATCGTCCCCTGCCGGGTGGACGCCAGCTACGGTCCCGTGCGCCCCGGCGACCTCCTGGTGGCCTCCCCAACCCCGGGCACCGCCATGGCCACCGCCGACCCCATGCCGGGCACCGTGGTGGCCAAGGCCCTGGAGGGCCTGGACACCGGCACCGGCACCATCCGTGTCCTGATCATGTTGCGGTAGTCCGGGACGAACACGCGATCGATACGACGCGGGCCGGGGGAACACCCCCGGCCCGCGATTCTCCTCGCTGACCCCAACCGAATCCTCCATCGGAGAGCTCCGGAGGAATACGGGGCAGGAGATCTTCTTCCTCTGCCGCACCGGGGACCAGAGCGAAATGGCCGCTGTCTCTTCTCCCTCCGGGGATTCAGGGCGGTCAACGTCTCCGGCGGCATGGGAGCCTGGAACCAAAGGGGTTTCCCCGTCGAGCACTGAAACGCCCCTCCGGAACACCCCTCCATCCGGCATCCGGGCCGGGTCTTCACCTCGCCACGGGGAGGGCGATGTTTGCGTGGCGGACGAGGTACCACGGCCCGGGAGATTGCTTCGTCGCTTCGCTCCTCACATTGACAGGGTGTGGCCCCCCCATGGCCTGCCATGGTGAGAGATCCGCGACCTCTCCACAGACGTGGCCGGGCCAACAGGGGCGGCAACCAGGGCCGCCCCCGCAGGAATACGCTCCGCTTCAGGATGTCCCGCCTCGCCCGCCGCGAAGCGGTTCATCACGGGCTCGTCCGGCCGTGATGAACCGGGTGCCTGAGACTGGAGAACCCTCCAGGCCTCAGGGCCTGGCCGCCGGTTTCTCTCCCGGCAGGGGAGGGTGTTTGGGCCAGGGGCGCGGGTTCGTCTCGATCTCGTGTAGGACCACCTCGATGGCCTTCTCCAGCTGGGCGTCGTGGCCCTTGGCCATCTGGGCGGGGTCGAGCCAGACCTCGATGTCGGGCTGGACGCCCTGATTCTCGACGACCCATGTACCCTGGGGCGTGTAGATCCGGTAATCCGGCGCCGTCAGCCCGCCGCCGTCGACCATCCCGATGAACATGGAGACCCCCACCAGGCCGCCCCAGGTCCGCGTCCCGATGATGGGGCCGAGCCCCAGTAACCGGAACTCCATGGGCAGCTCGTCGCCCCCGGAGCCGGCGTGCCGGTCGGTGATCAAGGCCATGTGGGCGCGGGTCAGCATCCAGGGCGTCACCTGGTCGTGGGAGTTCCGCCGGGTCCAGTAGGACAGCGGCTTCCGCGCCAGCCGCTCCAGGAAGATGTATGGGTCCAGGCCGCCGCCGTTGAAACGGCCATCGATGATCAGTCCCTGCTTCTGGGTCTGGCCGTAGTAGTAGGCCGGGAAGATCCGCGCCGAACCCAGGTAGGTGTCGGGAAGGTGAATGTAGCCGATCCTCCCGCCGGAGGCCTGGTCCACCACCTTCCGGTTGTGCTCAACCCAGTCCATGTACCGGAGCTGGTGATCGTTGCCGATGGGCTTGACCCGCACCCTGCGGGCGCCCTCCAGGGAAGGTGTGCCGTTGATGGTGATCTCGATCTGCCGGCCGGCCAGGTCCTGGAACCAGGCGTAGACCTCGCGGTCGCCCGTGACGGGACTGCCGTTGACCGCCAGGAGGTAGTCGCCCTCATGCACACCGGTGCCCGCCTTCGCCAGAGGCGCCACGAGTCCTCGCGTCCACTCCGGGGCCCGGTAGATCTTCACGATCCGGTAGCGGTTGGCCTTGGGGTCCAGCTCGTAGCGGGCGCCCAGCAGGCCCACATTGACCCGCTCGGCCCGGTGCCGGAGGTCCCGCCCGAAGACGTAGGTGTGGGAGGTCCCCAGCTCCCCTATCAACTCGCCGATGACGTAGGTCAGGTCCTGGGGACAGGAGGCACCGTCCATCAACCGGCCGTACTTCTCGCCCAGCGCCTTCCAGTCCAGGCCGTTCATGGCCGGGTCGTAGTAGAAGTCGCGCTCCATGCGCCACGCCTCCCAGAAGATCTGGCGCCACTCGGCCCGCGGGTCCAGGAAAGTCCTCAAGCCCGAGAGATCGAGCATCCCCTTGGTGCCGGACGCGGCAGCCATCTTCTTCGAGGCGCCCGGCATCGCCCCTCCCGGGGGCGACACCTTCTTCATGCCGACCTTTTCGCCCTTGCGATAGGCGATCCACGAGGCGTCTGGAGAAAGGGAATAGTCGTCGATCCCCTCGAGGAGTTCGTGCCGTTTCCGGTCCTTGAAGGTGAAGGCGGACAGCTCGAAGGGCCCGGGGGTCCTGAACTCGAAACGGTTGAAGTCGCCCGTGTCCGCGTCGAGATAGAGGACCCCGCCGTCCACGGCGGCCAGCCTGCGGTAGTTGCCCCGGGGTAGGGGGAAGGGCTCGACGCGGTCCTTCATGCCGCCGAAGTCGATACTGACGGGCGGGGGCGTCGTGGCCTTCGCATTCCTCTCCGGGCCGGGATTGTCCTGACCCTCACCGGAAGCGGGCTCGTCGTCTCGCAGGGGGAAGAGGGGCGGACCGTCCTTGGCCAGGGCCAGACCGTAGATCCCCGCCACCCTCTTGTAGACCATCTCCCACTCCATGTCGTCGAAGGTGGGGTCGAAGCGCCTGTTGGAGATGAAGAAAAGGTGCTTCCCGTCCCGGGAGAAGACGGGGTTGAAGTCGTTGTAGATCCCGTGGGCCACGGGGTGACGCACACCGTCGGCCACGCCGTAGATCCACAGGTGGAAGACCATGTCCGGACCCATCTTGGAGTAGGCCAGCCAGCGGCTGTCCGGCGACCAGGAGAAGTCCGAGATCTCCTTGGCGTCCAGGGAAACGTCCATGGACTGGTACTCGGCCCGGTCCACCCTCGTCACCTTCTTCGTCGTCACATCGACCAGGTAGAGCGTCAGGTTGGAATCCGTGAAGGCGATGCGACTGCCGTCGGGGGACCATCGGAGAGTGTGGCGGTAACCGTCGGGGAAGTTGGTCAGCTGCTCCGGCTCTCCATGGCCCGCGGCGTCCTGCACCCAGATCTGATACTCGCCACTCCGGTCGGAGAGGTAGGCGACCTTCCGGCCGTCCGGGGACCAGACGGCGCCCCGCTCCCGGCTGCCGGAGGAGGCCGTCAGATGTCGCGTGGGGCCGTGTTCCCGGGGAACCGAGTACACGTCACCCCGGGCGACGATCAGGGTCCGCGCCCCACCGGGCGAGGGAGCGATGGAGGTGATGTGATCGGTGACGCTCTTCCAGTAGGGCCGGGCATCCCGGGGATCCGGCGTGATGCGGATTGGGATTTCGTGGTCCTCGTTCGTGGCCGGGTCCAGCACCCGGATCCTGCCGCCCAGCTCGTAGACGATTCGGCGTCCGTCCGTGGAGGGCCGGTGCACGTCCCAGGCCCTGTGGTGGGTCACCTGGGTCGCCTTCCCGGTGGCGGGGTCCAGGGACCAGATGTTGAGGACGCCGTCGCGGTCGGAGGAGAAGTAGATTGTGTCGCCAATCCACATGGGGATCCGGTCGGTGCCCGTGTAGGTGGTCAGCCGCCGATCCCTGGCGGTGGCGAAGTCGTAGAGCCAGAGATCCTGGGCCGTGCCGCCGTGGTAGCGCTTCCACGTCCGATGCTCCCGGGCGATCCGGTTGTAGACGAGGCGGGCGCCGTCGGCCGAGATGCTGCCCCGGGCCGCCTCGTGGAGGGGGAGCCTCTCGAGCCCTGAGCCGTCCGGGGAAATCAGGTAGAGCTGAAGCAGCCGGGGCATGCCGTCACGGCTGGAGCTGAACAGGATCTTGCCGTTGGCCGGGTCCCAGCCGACCACCTCCTCGGGGCCGGGGTAGTAGGTCAGCCGGCGGACGTTGGAGCCGTCGGCGTTCATGACATAGACGTCGGCGTTGCCATCCATCTCACCGGTGAAGGCGATCAACGTGCCGTCGGGCGAGATCCTGGGGGAGCACTCCTCGCCCTCGTCCAGCGTCAGCCGACGTGCGACGCCGCCGGCAAGCGGCACCGACCACACGTCCTCGGCATGGACGAACACCACCGTATCCCCGTGGATGTCGGGAAAGCGAAGAAGTGGCGCCCCGGTCTCCGCCATTGTCGAACCCGCGCCCATTGCCATGACCACTACCGTGAGAACGAAAAGCACCCGCCAGGACAACCCAACCACTCGTCGCATCACCCACCTCCATGGCCGCACGGTCCCACCATACAGGTTCCGGCGGCTCGACTTCGTATCCACGAGGATTTACGGACCCCCTACGGAATGGTTTTGCCGCTGGACCCCACGATCCGCAGGCCTCGAACCCCCGTGAACAGCACGCGTATGGCCAATGGAGCCTCGAATCACTGGAGGAGGAGATGATGAAACGACCCCTTACCGTTCTCGCAAGCCTGCTTCTGGTAACGGCGTGCAGCGGCCCGCCCCCGCGGGACACCGCCGCACCGGCCGGGCCATCGAAGGTCTACACCATGGACCAGCTCCTGAAGAACGTCTCCATCTCGGGAGGCTCCTCCAATCCCGATGAGAGCAAACTGCTCGTCACGAGCAACGAAACCGGCGTCTTCAACGTTTACGAGATCGACCTGGCCACCGGCCAGCGATCGCCGGTGACCGAGGGGACCGAGACCACCTTCGCCCTCGCCCACTTTCCCGCCGACGGGCGAATTCTCTTCACGCGGGACAACGCCGGCAACGAGATCTACCACATCTTCCTTCGGGAGGAGGACGGAACCGTCCGGGACCTGACGGGCGGCGCCAAGACCCGCGAGAGCTTCACGGGCTTCGCCCATGACGTCACCAGCTTCTACACCGTCAACAACAGTCGGACCACCCGCTACATGGACCTTTACGAATGGGACGTCCAGAAGCTCGAGCCGCGGATGATCTACCGCAACGACACGGGTCTGGATCCGGCCATGGTCAGCCCCGACAGGCGCTGGCTCGTCCTGTCCAAGGCCAACACCACCAACGACTCGGATCTCTACGTGGCCGATCTGGTCAGCGGTGGCCAACCGGTATTGATCTCCAAGCATGAGGGGGAGGCCACCTTCTCGCCCCAGGACATCTCCGTGGACAGCCGGTACCTCTACTACACGACCAACTCCGGCGGGGAGTTCGCAGAGCTCAAGCGCTACGACCTGACAACGGGGCAACACGAGCCGGTGTTCGCCACGAACTGGGATGTCACCTTCGCCTACTTCAGCCACAACGGCACCTACCGGGTCATCGGCACCAACGAGGACGGCACCACCGTGGTCCGCATCACCCGGATCGATACGGGGAAGGAGATCACCCTTCCCGAGCTTCCTCCGGACACGGTCTCGGGGGTCGGCTTCTCCAGGTCCGAAAGGCTGATGCGCTTCTATGTCTCGTCGGACACCATGCCCCGCGACCTCTTCGTCTTCGATCTCGAAACCAAAGAGCTCACCCAGCTGACGCTCAACCTCAACCCCGAGGTCGATCCGGACGATCTGGTCAAGAGCACCTCGGTCCGTTTCAAGGCCAGGGACGACCTCGAGGTCCCCGGCTTTCTCTACAAGCCCCTGAACGCTTCACCGGAACACAGAGTGCCCGCCCTGGTCTGGGTCCACGGCGGTTCCGGCGGACAGAGCCGGCCAGGCTTCTCGGCCGAGAAGCAGTTCCTGATCAACCATGGATACGCGATTTTCGCCGTCAACAACCGCGGTTCCTCGGGCTACGGGAAGAGCTTCCTGGCGGCCGACGACCGCCGCCATGGACGCGAGCCGCTTTGGGATTGCGTCGACGCCCGCACCTACCTGGAATCCCTGGACTGGGTCGATCCCCAGCGCATCGCCATCATTGGAGGCTCCTACGGGGGTTACATGGTGCTGGCCGCCCTGACATTCGAACCCCAGGCTTTCGAGGCCGGTGTGGATATCTTCGGCGTCGCCAACTGGGTCTGCACCCTGGAGAACATCCCCCCGTGGTGGGAGAGCTTCCGCCAGGCCCTCTATCACGAGATCGGCGATCCCGAAAAGGACGCCAAGATGCTGCACGACACCTCTCCGGTCTTCTTCGCCGATAGAATCGTCCAACCCCTCCTGATCCTCCAGGGGGCCAACGATCCCAGGGTGCTCAAGGCCGAGAGCGACGACATGGTGAAGGCCGTCCGCGCCAACGGCGGCACGGTGGAGTACGTGGTTTTCGATGACGAGGGTCACGGCTTCACCAAGAACGCCAACCGGATCAAGGGATTCGACGCCGTGCTCGACTTCCTGGACACCCATCTCAAGGCTCCACGCCGGGAGGGCTGACCCGCACCATTCACCAGACATCATCGCGAAGGGCGGGAGGTGCCGTGCCTGGCGGCGGTCCCGGATGATTCGCCAGCGCAGGCGTGCTTGCGGCACGCTGGGCGAGGGATCGAGAGAATGCTGCCAGGTGCGGTGTGTCGCCCCTCGCACCAGAAGACTCGTGAATGGTCCGGGTCAACCGCATGCGAAGAGGCGAAGCCGCCCCTCCGCCCACCCGAGTCACCTCACTGGGAAGGGGGCAGCTTCCGGAGATCGTCGGCGATCCGGGCCGCGATCTCATCCAGGCCACGGGCCAGCTCATCGACCACCGGGGCAACGTCCTCTCCCTGCACGGGCCGTTCCACCTCGTAGATTCTGCTCAGCAAAGGCGGTTTGTAGCTGGGCTGATTTGCGTCGCGGATCTCGACCGCCAGCTTCAACAGGGCATACCGGCCGGACGGCCTGATGGCCTCCCCGCAGGCCAAAACCGTTCCGCTCAGCTTCACGGTGCGCCGTCCCGCCACGGGCGGCCCGAAGGCGGCGGCCAGCCGTTGCTGGACGAGTCCGCCGAGCCCCTCCGCCCACTGGTCCGTCCCGTGGTAGGCCACGCGCGTGTCGGAGAGGGACACCATGATCCCCCGGCGGGCCAGGGCCTCCGTTGTGCGGAAACGCTCCACCATGACGTTGACCGGCGGACCGGAGTGGCCGGAAACCTCCGTACCCAGAGTGTAGTAGTTGATCCTGGGCGTCGAGGCGCAGGCGGTCAGTCCCACGAGCACCAGACAGAGCAGAACGGTTCTTCTCATCGCCTCTCCCCTTTCGGTTCGTCGGCCGAAACGGCCCCGAACACCATGGCGTTGGGCTTGTCGGCCAGAACCCGCGACAGCTCGGCAAGGTGGCGGGTCATCACCTGGAGGTTGAGCAGGATCTCCTCGATCGCCGGCCGCTGGTCCTCCAGCAGGTCACTGCCGTTGGCCCCGAGCTCCTGGATGGACTCCAGGGCCGCGCTGAGGTCCGCCATCCGGGCGTCCATCTCCTCCGTCAGCCGTTCGAGGTTGACCACGCTCCGGTGGATGGCCGGCCCGTTCTCGGAGACGACACCATCGAGCTGCCGCAGCAAGCGGTCACCTGTTTCTCCCAGGGCGGCCAGCTTGCGAACCACCTCCCGGATACCCTCCTGGTTCTCGTCGATCAGGGTGTTGACCCGGCGCGCGGCCCCGGCCCCCTCGTCGAGGGTCGTCTTCATGGAACCGAAGAGCGTCCTCAGATTGACGGCACTGGACGGTGCCCCCTTGGCGGGTTCCGGACCCACCAGCGCGTTGAGACCGTCGAGCAGCACCTCGAGACGTGCCACGACGCCTTCCAGCTCGGGCATCTCGATCAGCCCACCGCCGTTCGCCCGGGTTTTCAGGGTGGAACCGTCCGGAAGCAGCGGAGCGGCCGCCGCCCCGGTGCTGATCTCCAGATGCTTCTCGGCGGTCAGGGTGACCTGCTCGATACTGGCAACGCTCCCCCCGTTGACCGGGGTGTCCTCCTTGACCTCGAGGGCAACGCGGATCTGCGTGCGATCGGCGGGATCGGGCTCGATGGCGGCCACGCGCCCCACCTTGACCCCTCCGAAACGGACCTCGGCGCCGACGTTGAGGCCGCCGACGTTGGCGAAGGCCGCGTAGTAGTGGCGGGCCGAGCGATCCACAGGGTGCCAACCGCTGAGAGCAACGAAAAACACGGCCAGGATCACCAGGCTGGCCAGCACGAGGAAACCGGCCCTGATTTCGGTCGCCGTGAAGTCTCGTTGACTCGAATCCATGGTCCTCCCCGTCTCAATCGGTCCCGGTCAGCGATCGGACGAAGCCGGAGTCCGCGCCCCCGGCCCCGTCTGGCCGGCGGGAGAAAAACTGCTGGACGTAGGGGTGCTCCGACCGGGCCAGCTCATCCAGTGTACCGATGCCGACGACCCGCCCTTCCTGAAGCATGCAGACCCGGTCGGCGATCAGGCGGACGCTCTCCATCTCGTGGGTGACGACGACGCTGGTCAGGCCAAAGGCCTCCTGCATCTTCCGGATCAACTGATCGATTCCCGCGGCGACGATTGGATCGAGCCCGGCCGAGGGCTCGTCGTAGAAGATGATCTCGGGATCCATGACCGTCGCCCGCGCAATCCCGGCCCTCTTCTTCATGCCCCCGCTCAACTGGGACGGGAGGTACTTCTCGAAGCCGGCAAGCCCCACGAGATTGAGCTTGATCCGGGTCATGATCTCGATGGTCGACTCCTCAAGCCGCGTATGTTCTCGCAGGGGCAGGGCGACGTTGTCTCCGACCGTCATGGAACCCAACAGTGCCGAGCCCTGGAAGCACATGCCCATCTTCGTCCGGAGCTCGAGGCGCTCCTCCTCGGATATGGCCGTAAAATCCTTGTTCATCAACAAGATTCGTCCGGAGGCTGGTCGCATCAGGCCGACAAGGTTCCGGAGCAGGGTCGTCTTTCCCGAACCGCTCCCGCCCAGGATGACGAAGACCTCCCCCCGCCGCACCGTGAAGCTGATGCCGTCGAGCACGGTCCGGTCCCCGTACCTGGCAACCAGGTTCTCCACCACGAGAATGGGGTCGTCACGGTCCATGGCCATCACGCGAAGTAGAAGAAGACGGTGAACAGCAGATCGATGATGATCAGCAGGAAGATCGAGGTCACAACCGAGGAGGTCGTCTTCCGGCCCACCTCCTCGGCTCCACCCTCCACCTGGAGCCCCCGGTAGACGCCGACCCAGCAGATGGCCACGCCGAAGAACAGGCTCTTGGTCAGTCCGATCAGGAGGTCCTTTCCGACCATGGCGTGAACCGTCTCTTCCACATAGACCGATGCCGGGACGCCGACCACGAGCACGGAGGCCAGCAGCCCTCCACCCACCATGATGAACATGGCCACAACGGTGACCGCCGGGACCGCCAGCACCATGGCCACGAACCTGGGAACGACCAGGTAGCGGATGGGATCGATCCCCATGACCTGGAGGGCGTCGATCTCCTCGTTGACTCGCATGGTCCCGATCTCGGCCGTGATGGCCGATCCGCTCCGGCCCGTGATCAGGATGGCCGCCATCAGGGGCGCCATCTCGCGCAATGCGGAAACGACGACCAGGGTGGCGATATAGCGGTTCGCACCCCACCTTCCGAGGGTGTATGAGGCCTGCAGGGCGATGATGGCCCCGACCAGGAAGCTGATCATGCCGACGATGGGAAGCGATCGGGTCCCGAACTCGACGAAGCTCTCCACGGCGCTCCGGATCGGGAGCTTCCTGCCGCGCAGGGGTGCGAGCACCAGCCAGGACACCGTATCGGCCATCAACACCGAAACCCGGGCCCACGCGGCCAGCAGGTTCAGGGTCCAGCGGCCGACGGCCCCGGCGATGCTGGTCATGTGGAGCTCCGGATGATATGGAAGATCCGGTCCAGCTGCGAGAGCTCCAGCACGCGCATGACCGCAAGCGACGGATCCATGAGAACGAAGCTCCTCCCCAAATCCTGAGCCCTCTTCCAGCATTCCACGAGGACCGCAACCCCGGAGGAGTCCAGAAAGGCGACCTCGCCAAGATCGACGACCACTCCGGCGCCGGATTCCTCGATGGTCTCCAGCATCAGGGTTCGCAGCTCGGGTGAGTCGATCAGGGTGATCTTGCCCCGCAGGGTCAGCCGACTCTCATCACCTGCCGCGGATCGTTCAACGTGCAGCATGCCCCCCCACCCTCTCGCCGTGGCCTGTTCATCCACCTGTGGACTTCAGGAAACGTTGTACCACACCTCGGCAAGCGGTCGTGCTTCGCCCCACCATGCACGTGGACCCGGCGGCCGATTCCCGGCCGGATCCTTTCCGGTCATTCCAGGATTCACTGGGGGCTGGAGGGTCTTTCGGGAAAGAGCCTGGGTAGCGCCGCCGGGACGGCGTAGGCGCGCAGCACGATCAGGGCGTGCAGGGTCAGCCACCGGGAAGGACGGCCGGGCCGGTCCAGACCGGACGCACCACCCCACGATCCCTCGGGGCCGACCTCCGGCACCCAGCGCCCCTCGGCGTCCTGGGAGGATTGCAGCTTCTTGAGCGCCGCATCCATCCGCGGTTCCCAGGGCACCCCGGCCATGGCAAGGCGGACCAGGATCTCGCTCCTTCCCGTCCGAAGCAGGTTGGGCCAGCCGTCTCCCGCGCCCTCGAAGCCGGCACCCAGGGCCTCGAGAAGGACCTCCCGGGCCCGGACCGCCAGGGCGGGCCTCCGGCGGGCCCCGGGCGCAGCAAGGGCCGCCATCACACCGACGGCGGTGACCACACAGCCGCCATCAAGCCCTCCGTGGGAGGGATCGGCGCAGCGCCACCCGCCGCTCCCGTTCGGAACGGCACCCTCCTCGAGCCAGGCCAGCAGCTCGGTCAGGACCGGCGCGTTGGTCCAGCCCAGCCGGGACAGGGTTTCGGCCGCCCGGGCGGCCACGCAGGGGGAACCGGCATCGAGGGGAAGGCGCCCCGCGACCAACCGCCTGGCCGCCGCATCGAGACGCGGATCTCCCGGATCAGCTCCCAGCTGCACGGCAGCCGCCAGACGCCAACCGGCCCCTTCCGGAGCATCCCACGGGCCTTCCGGAATCCTCCACCGTCCGTCGGGATCCAGAGGTGCCAGGAGCGTGGCCAGCGGCTTCGAAGCGTCTGCCGCCCCGCGGGCCCTCTGAACGGCCCGCGCATCCATGGGCCTGCCAATCAAATCGACAAGGGCCCGCCACGTAACGGAGGGGTGGTCCTCGTCCAACAGCCACGCCATGGGGTCGGCCCGCAGGGCCTCCCACCAGTCGGAGCAGGCAACGCCCGGATCCGTCAACGCCGGCCCCGTGCCTTGTCGCTTCGGCTGGACCGGATGATCCGCAAGGCGCCCTCCAACCGGGACATTCGCCGGTTCTTCTGTTGAACGGACAGCGTATCGCTCAGATCGACCTGCTCGGCCCGGATCTCCCGGAGTTTCTTCTCGATCTCGAATTTCAGGGTGTCCAGCTCGCCGACGGTGAAGCGCTTGAGCATGACGATGTTGACGAGCGTGTAGCCCTCGGTGATCTGCCGGACCATGGCAGGCGCGGACCCGCCGATGAAGTGACTCACGCAACACCTCCAGAGTGGCCAGAAATCTCTTCATCGAGGGGCACGAGCCGCCCGTGCCGCCACTGGAACCGCCGTTCCGCCCGCGCCGCGAGCTCCCGGTCGGGTGTGATCCAGACCGCGGTCCGACCCGTGGAGGCCCGTACGATGGCGGACCGCCACATCTCCGCCCGGACCCGATTGACCCAGGGCTCGGGATCGATGACGACGACGACCCGGTAGTGGGAGGGGATGACCCGGGCCGCCTGGAGCAGCAACCGATGGAAGGGGCTCAAGGGGGAACCGTCGACGGCGATGGTCGAACCCCCGGCTTCCGCCCGCACCTCGTCCAGGGAGCACGCCTCCTCGACGGCGGCTCGCGCGGCATCGCTCAGCTCCCCGGTGACACAGGCGGCCAGGTTGTCATCCACCGAACCGGCGACGAAGGGCTCCCCGGAAGCTATGACAGCCGTCACCACCTCGTCGCCGGCCTCGGCACCGTCGATCAGCACCCGGCCCTCGAGGGGCGGCACCCGGCCCGCGATGGTCAGGGCCAGCAGCTCCGAATCCTCCGCCGCATCACAGAGCACGGCCACCGACTGGCCGGGGGAGAGCTCCAGGCCCAGGGGGGCCGAGCGCCGAAGATCATCCTCCCCGCGCAGCACCACGCCCTCCAGCTGGACGAATCCCTCCACCTCGCGGGCCGGGGGCGTGGGCGCCGGCAACGATCCGGTTCGCGGGCCCGTTGCCCCATCGACGATCCGGCGCACCCCGATGAGCAACACCAGTGGCGCCAACCACCCCCCACCCCCCCGGGTGAGGGCGGCGGGTTCGACCAGGAGGGCGCCGCCCCAACCGAGGAGGAGCACCAGATCGCCGGCATCGGGCCTCGGCCCGCCGCGCTTCCAGGACCACCACGCGGCCGCTGCGACCACGGCAGCCAGAAGGAGCCATCCGGTTCCGATCCTCCAACCCGCGTCAAAGAGGAGAAAACCGAGGGCCGAGAGCGCGACCAGGGCGTGCCGGTACAGGGGCTGGGGGCCCCGGAGCCGCCAGGGCGGGTCCAGGATCAGGGAGAGGGCGGCGGCCAGCGGCGCCGCAGCCGGCTCGTAGCGCGCGAGCCACGGCACCGCCGCAAGAAGCACCGCGGCGATCCACGACCGGATCAGCTGGACCGTTTCGAGCATGCCCGATGGTAACCCGGCACCGCCGCCGGCTCAACGTCGGTGGCCTGGAGAATCCCCCCTCACACCAGGAGTTCGTCCACCTGCCGGACCAGGTCCTCCAGATCGAAGGGCTTGTAGATCACCTTGTCGGCGCCCGAGAAGTCCATGAACATCTTCTCCCGGTCGGGCTCCGCGCTGAGATCCCGGGCCGTAAGGAGGATGATGGGCAAGCGCCTCGGGTAGACGCCGGCCGTCTCGTCCTCCCGAATGTAGTGGGCCACACGGTAGCCGTTTTCTCCCGGCAACATGACATCGAGGATCAGGAGGTCCGGCCGCTTGACGCGCACCATTCCCAGGGCCTGAATGCCATCACCTGAAGTCTCCACCTCGTGCCCGGCCTGCTCCAACCTGTACTTGACCGTCTCAAGGACATCGAGCTCGTCATCGACCACCAGGATCCTTGCCATCAGTCGTCCTCCCTTCGCTCTCCGGCGGCTCGCCCCGGATCATTGATGAGTCTTCTGCTGCACGACGCGATGGACCGCGCCTGGCGACGCCTTCTCGATTCGCTTGCTCGACGTGCATTCGGCACGCCTTCGCTCCCTCCTCTTGCGGGGCGCCGCCATGCACGGCACCTCCGCCTTTCGCTATGAACCCCCATCAGTGCTCCGGGCCACGGCCGCACGGATCAACTGGAAACCGGTTGCACCATCCTCAGGGTACACCGCCGGACCCCAGACCGCGGCGGTCAGCTCACCGGTCGATTCAATGGCCTCGGCCACCCGCTGACGGACAATGCTCCCTCCGTCGCCGCCCGTACCGAGGAGAACGATGACGATGCGCCCGAGGGCCGGTTGGAAGATCAGCCTATCGCCGGATCGCGGGAGGACCCTCGTGAGGATCGTGCCGACCTTGTCCATCCACCCGCTCCCCAGGGTTCCACCTCCCTCCAGGTCCCGGGAGGGCGTCACGACCAGCAGCGAGAAGAACGGAAAGGCCATGAACTCCCGGATGGCGTCCTCGAGGGCCGTTTTCTCCCGGGCACCATCCGAGGCCCTGGAAAGATTGAAGACGAAGCGGCTCCCCTTTCCCGGCTCGCTTTCCACCCTCAGCTCGGAACCGTGGGCCGCGACGAGGTTCCAGGAGATGGCCAGGCCCAGGCCGGTGCCGCGGGCCCTGTCGGTCAGCGGATCTCCAGCCTGGAAGAAGGGTTCGAAAACCCTCTGCTGGTCTTCGGCGGAAAGACCGATGCCCGAGTCGCTGACGCTGATCTCGACCTCGTCGCCGATTCTCCGCGCGCGAACAACGATCTGCCCTCCCTCCGGCGTGAACTTGATGGCGTTGGAGAGGAGGTTCATGACCACCTGTTCCATCCTTTGGCTATCGGCCCACACCAGGGGAATGTCGTCATCCATCTGGAGCTCGAGAGCGAGGGATTTTCGTTTTGCCTCCTCGTCGAGGCTGACCACCACGGGCTCCAGAAAACGAGCGGGATCCGTCTCCTCGAAACGGCAACGGATCTTCCCGGCCTCGATGCTCGAGATCTCCAGGAGGTCTCCGATGATCAACCCCAGACGCTCGATGTTCTTCCTGGCGATGGTCAGGAAGCGTCGCTGGGGCTCGTCGAGGCATTCGATGGAGGGCGCCAGGAGATCGACGGCATTCTTGATGGACGTCAGGGGCGTCCTGAGCTCGTGGGAAACGGTCGAAACGAACACCGACTTCATTTCAGAGGCCCGCTGAAGCTCCTCCTCGATCCGTTTCCTGTCCTCGATCTCCCGCGCCAGCCGCGCATTGATCTCTTCCATCTTCCGCTGTTGCTTGCGGAGCTCCTCGACGATCAGGGCCTCGGAGGCCGCCTTCTGGCGTTCGCGGCGGATCCTGTCCACGAGATAACCGTAGAACCCGGCCACGGAAATGAGAAAGGGTACCCGGATCAAGGTCGACGCCGCCAGCAGCTCTTCCTTTCCGAGGGTTGCGTACACCACGAGGAAATAGGCAACGCAGGCCGCGGCGGTCCCGAGAAGAATGACGAAGAGATTCTCTCCGATGGCGGCGAGCAGCACGACGAAGAAGAAGAGGTAGAAGAACTCCGGGTCGAAGCGGCCGGCGAGGACCAGAAGCGCGGCGATCCAGAGGGTGTCGGCGACGACGAGGACCGCCAGGAACCGTGGCGACGAGAGGACGCTCCGGGGGAGCCACCACAACACCAGGTTGGAGAACAGGCCCAGCAGGACGAGGACACCCTCGAAGAATGGAATCGTCTGGAAATCGTACTGTGCCAGGATGAGGTACGAGGAGGCGACGATCAGGGTCACCCTCAGCAGGACAAACGCCCTGAGCCGGAAGGAAAGCCGTTGCCGGTCCTCCTCCGTCGTCCATGACCCGTTTCCCATCACGCTCCGCCACTCCTGCTTCCCATGATACTCCGAACCATCTCTCTCGAGCGAGACCCACAAGAATGCCCCCATTCTGCCCATACCTGCCGCCTGGAACTTGCAGAAACCATTGAGATACCGTAAATTGGATCGAGGGTAACCGCCATGGTACGAGGCCCAGAGCTTGTCAGACCCCAGACCGAGTCGCCACGGATCGGGAAGTTTCTGCTCCAGCGGGGGCTGATCACCAGCGATCAGCTCCGCAAGGCGCTGGTGCTCCAGGGGAGTCAGGGGAAACGTCTGGGAGAAATCCTCGTGGACATGGGGGCTCTCTCGGCCGACGCGCTCCGCGAGGCGCTGTCGACCTTCTACGACGTCCCCGCCATCGACCTCGACAGGACATACGGAGACCCCTTCGTGCTCGACATCTTGCCCAAGGAAAAGGCCTTTGAGCTCAAGGCCATTCCTCTTTTTGTCGTGGAGAACCAGCTGACGGTCGCCCTGCCCGATCCCGACAACATCTCCAAGCTGGACGAGATCCGGTTCCTGACGGGGAAACAGGTCCTGCCCGTCCTGGCCCTGGAGAGCGACATCGACCGGCACCTCAAGGAGTACTACGGGGAGCTCGACCCGTGGTCCTCCGAGGTGGCCATCGAGTTCGAATCACCCTCGGGCACTCCCGTCGACAACACGGTCTCCCTGGACGAAGCCCAGGCCGACCGTCCCCTGATCCGGCTCGTCAACCTGGTGATCGCCCGGGCGATCCAGGAACGCGCCTCGGACATCCACGTGGAGCCCCAGGAGGACCGCCTCGTCGTCCGGTACCGGATCGACGGCAAGCTCCAGGTCAAGCCCTTCAACCTCCCGGCGACGGTTGCCTCCGCCGTCGTCTCCCGGATGAAGATCCTCTCCCAGCTGGACATCGCCGAGAAGCGCGTCCCCCAGGACGGCAAGGTCCGGGTCCGCTACAAGGGACGGAGGGTCGACATCCGGACCTCCACCTTCCCGACCATCTACGGCGAAAAGGTCGTCATGCGGCTCCTGGACAAGGAACGCCAGGACTTCCGCCTGGAGAACATCGGCATGTCCGATCCCATCCTCCAGCAGTGGCGGACCCTGATGCGCCGGCGGGAGGGGATCATCCTGGTGACGGGACCGACCGGGTCGGGAAAGTCGTCGACCCTCTACGCCACCCTGCGGGCCCTCAACACACCGGACATCAACATCGTCACGCTGGAGGATCCGGTGGAGTACGAGCTCAAGGGGATCTCCCAGGGTCAGGTGCTCGAGCGGGCCGGCTTCACCTTCGCCAAGGGGCTCCGCTCCATCCTTCGTCAGGATCCCGACATCGTCCTCGTCGGCGAGATCCGCGATCTGGAGACGGCCCAGATCGCCGTTCAGGCGGCCCTGACGGGCCACCTGGTCCTTTCCACACTGCACACCAACGACTCTCCCTCCACCATCATCCGGCTCGTGGACATGGGCGTTCCCCGCTTTCTCGTCGGTGCCAGCGTCATCGGCATCCTGGCCCAACGGTTGGTCCGGAAGGTCTGCCCCCACTGTGTGGAGGACGTGGAGCCGCCTCCCGAGGAGGCGGAGATCCTCCGCCCGTGGCTCGACATGCAAATCCCCTACCGGGAGGGAAAGGGGTGCGACAAGTGCCGGGGAGTGGGGTACAGCGGCCGCACGGGGGTTCACGAGCTGATCGTCGTCGACCGGGAGCTCCAGGCGAGGATCACCGCCGGCGACGACATGGAGTCCCTCGCCCGGTACGCACGGAAGACGGGGTACCGTCCCATGTGGTGGGACGGACTGGAGAAGGTCGTCGCCGGCATCACGACCCTGACGGAGCTGGCCCACAGCGTCCAGGCGGACGAGGAACATCAATCGGGTACGAACCACGAGGAAGGGAGGCAGAATGGCCCAATGCAAGAACCATCCCGATCGTGAGGCCGTGGCGGTGTGCTCCGTCTGCAAGACACCCATTTGCAGCGAGTGCATCGCCCCGGGGGAGGGTGAGCCCGTCTGCTTCGACTGTTCCATCAGCATGGCCGAGCAGGAACTCGGGAAGAAGACCTCCGTCGAGGCGGCGCCCCTCCCGGCGCCGGCTGCGGCATCGCGCGAAGGCCTCTCCCCAGGCATCAAGGTGCTCCTGGTCCTCGGGTTCATCGTCATTCTCGGCGAGCTGGCCGTCATCCTCTTCGTGGCCCCTCCCCATCCGGCGGGCGGCGGCGCGCCGGCCCTCAGTCCGGCCAAGGCGGCCACGCTGGGCACCGTGGCGGAGACCATCGTCATCAGCCAGAGCCTGGAGTCGTACAAGGCGACCCACGGGCACTACCCAGCAGACCTGTCGGAGATCGCCAATTCTCTGCCGGCCCCCCTCCGCGATCGGATCAACGACCCCTCCACCCGCTATTCGGTCGATGAGAAAGGCGAATACCACCTGGAGATCAAAGGAGATGCTCCCCGGCCCATGGTCGCGGGCTCAGACCTCAAGGCGCCGGTCCTCAAGGCGCCGGCACCCAACGGAGTTGCGCCATGATGAATCTGAAGAAGCACCGCGGATTCACCGTTCTCGAGCTGATGATCGTCGTCGCGTTGGTCGGCATCATCTCGGTCCTTGCCATTCCCACCTACAAGAGCATCATGTTCCGGACCAAGCGTGCGAGGATGTTCAACTACCTCAAGATGATCGGGGACGACGAGCTCCTCTACCAGCGGGATCACGGAACCTACTACCCCAAGGGCTTCAGCTTCGGACAGTGGACCTTTGCCTTCAAGGTTTACAGGCCCGGCGACACCCTGGTTCTCGAGGGCCAGAACATCAAGCTGTACCCCGGCACGCGTTCGTACTGGTACTACATCTACCGCTTCGAGCCCTACTACCCGGAACCGATCATCTACGCCTACGCTTCAACCTATCTCGGCAACGATCCCGACGGGGACAGCTACCCCGATCTCTGGGTCAGGGTCGGGTCCAGCCCGCCCCAGCCCTACTACGACGACAAGACCAACACCCGGCATTCCGTTTCGTTCCGGTGAGGGTTGGGGAGGGGTGCATCGAGCACCGGAAGGGCCGGCCCGTACACCTCACCGAATTTCGTCGCGAGATCGTGGAGACGCCTCTCAGCGTGGCGGTCCGGCCAAGGTGACGCCGAGACGCGCTCGAGGCGGGTCGCGGACGATGCCGCCGGGAGAGAGGTCGCAATGGCTGGTGTCTCCACGGCCGCAGCAGGAAGATGGTGAATGATGCGGAATGGGCCGGCAGGTCAGAAGGCGCTCTCGAGAATGTCCAGGGCCTCCTCGTGGTCGAAGGGCTTGGTCAGGAAGTAATCCACGCCGGCCTCGATGGCGCGGTCGCGGTCCACGGTCTGGCCCATGGCGGTCAGCATGACGATGACCGGTTGGTAGGCGCCGAGCTCCTCGCGCAGACGCCGGCACACCTCGAAGCCGTCCATGCCGGGCATCATGCCGTCGAGGAAAACGACGCCGGGGCGCAGGGACTTGACGAGCTCGATGCCCTCCTCCCCGTTGGCCGCCTTGTAGACCTCGTACCCCTCGGCCTCAAGGATGAAGGCGACGGTCTCCCGCACCGTTGGCGAGTCATCGATGACGACAACAACCCTGGCTGCGGCCGGATCTGTCATGGAGTCCTCCCAACAGAAAGAATGGTCAGGTCGTCCGCTTGGGCCACGCCCCCGGTGAAGCGCTTCAGGTCGTCGAGAATGGCGGCGTGCACCTCCCGGGGGCCCGGGCGGTCCTTCGCCATCCGGCGCAGGAACCCCTCGAGCCGGTCGAGCCCGTACATGGTGCCCGCGGCGTTCCGGGCCTCGGTGAGTCCATCGCTGTAGAGCACTATGACATTGTAGCGATCCGGCTCCAGGATTGCCTCCTCGTAACGCTCGTCCTCGAGAACTCCGAGGGGAACCCCGCCGATGTCGATAACCTCGACATCTCCCGCTGCGGTCAGCACCATGGCGGGCAGGTGACCTGCACTGGCGATGGAGACTCTCCCGTCCTTCCAGTGCCGGACCAGCACCACCGTGACGAAGAGACTCATGTCGCCAACCCTCAGGCCGATCAGACGGTTGGTCGCCTCCAGGAGCGCGCCGGGCCGGGTCTCGGTCAGGCAGAGCGCCTGGATCTCCGAGGCAAAGGCGTTCATCAGAAGGGCCGAGGAGAGGCCGTGGCCCGAGACGTCTGCCACGCCGGCCAGGAGCCCGCCGCCCACGGGCACGACGATGTACGCATCCCCCCCGACCTCCTGGGCCGGGACACAGCTGGCGACGGCCGTCAGGGGACCGACCTCGGTCAGCGGTGGCGGCAGAATGGAGGCCTGGATCTCGGCGGCCATCTCCAGCTCCCTCCGGATCCGCTCGGTCTTCCGAACCTGACCGATGAGCTCGAGATTGGCGAAGGCCAGCGCCGTCTGGTGGGCCAGGAGGTTGCCCAGCTTGAGATCCTCCGCCGTGAACGCCTCCCCTTCACTGCGAAGGACCGCCAGCACGCCATAGTTGTTGGCCCGGGCCCGCAGGGGCACCGCCATGATCTCCCCATCTTCGTCCGTGGGAAGGTTCCCGGCGCCCTCGAGCTCGTTCACACCGGCGTAGATGGCGCCGGCCTCGAGCCCCATGCCCCAGCGGGCGACGGCCTCGGCCGCCTCGAACCGCTCGCCGACGGAGCGGCAATCCATCCCCTCCTCGGGCTCCATCAGCCGGAAGCAGACCGCCGTGGAGCGGCCGCGAAGGACGCTGTGGGCCTTGTCCGCCAGATGACGCGCCAGAACGGCGGGATCCAACCCTCCGGAAAGGGCATCGGTGAACTTGTAGAGGAGGGAGAGCTCCCGCCACTGGTGGGCCGTCGTCCGGACCAGATCACCCAGGCTGTTGCGCAGATCGGCCAACCGCTCCAGGGTTTCCAGCGCCTGGCTGAGGACGGCTTCCCGAACGGTGCCGACCTCGCTGGCGATGATCTCCACGAAACCCGCCGGCTCTCCGTTGACGCGGAAGGGAAGCTCCCGTGACGGGCCCTCGCCCGAGCCCTCCTCCAGCAGGAAATGCCCCTCCAGGTCCCGGATGATGACGCGGGCGTCCACGAGCTGGGCAACGCCGCGACACCAGGAGCCCATCCCCTGGCGGTCAAACCAGGGGGGAGGTTTGACCCGGCTCACCGGACCCCTCCACCGGCGCGCTTCCGGCCCTCAGCCGGTTCCAGCGCCGCTGGGACCATTGTCCATACCGAAGCTCGACAGGGCCTGTTCCCGGTCGGGAAAGATCTTGAAGACCTTGCTGAGCCGTGTCAGGTCGAAGATCATCTTGACGGGGTCCTTCACACCGCAGAGACGAAGGTCACCTCCCTTGGCACGGACTCCCTTGAGTGTGGAAACCAGCACGCCCAGGCCGGCCGAGTCGATGTAGTCCAGGTTGGAGAGGTCAACGACGAGCCGGATCTCTCCACCTTGAATCAGCTCGTCCATGGCCTCCTTGGCCCGATGCGCCGTATTGGCATCGAGCTCGGTGCGGATGGTCACCACCGTGGCATCGCCGATTCGTTCGTGCTGCAGCATGTCGCGTCCCCAATCATCATACAACGGAGTGTCCCAGCGCCCTTCCTCCCCCTACTCTCTCACGGAGTTGATCTCGCCGTACTCCTTGAGCTTGCGCTGGAGGGTCCTCAGGCCAATCTGGAGGAGCTGGGCCGCCTTACCGCGGTGGCCGTTGGTGTACTCCAGGGTCCGGAGGATCGCCTCCTTCTCGATGTCGGCCATGGGGCGCGGGTGCCACGGGGTCTCGTCCTGGCGGCCCACCGGCTCCCGGCCCGGCACCCGGTACTCGGGCGCCAGGTCCTCCAGGGTGATCTCCTCACCCCGGCAGAAGAGCACGAGCGTCTCCATCAGGTTGCGCAGCTCCCGTACGTTGCCCGGCCAGGGCTGCTGCATCAGGGCGTCCAGGGCTTCGGGCCGGATTCCGCGGACAGCACGATCCAGCTTCTCGTTGTACAGGGCCAGGAAATGCTGGACCAACAACGGAATGTCGTCGGGCCGCTGCCGTAACGGCGGAATCTCCAGGGTAACCACCTTGAGGCGGTAATAGAGGTCCTGGCGGAAACGCCCATCCTGGACCCACTCCTCCAGATCCCGGTTGGTGGCCGCCACCAGACGGAAGTCCACGGGAATGCTGGTGGACCCGCCGACGCGGACGATCTTCCGGTCTTCCAGCACCCGGAGCAGCTTGACCTGGAGCTCGGGAGAGAGCTCGGAGATCTCGTCCAGGAAGAGGGTGCCGCCCGAGGCCGTCTCGATCAGGCCGATCCGCCGCTGGTGGGCGCCCGTGAAGGCGCCGCGTTCGTGACCGAAGAGCTCGGATTCGAGGATCTCGCCGGGGATGGCACCGCAGTTGACCGGAACGAAGGGACCGCTCCCCCGAGGAGAGTTCTGGTGGATGGCGTTGGCCACCAGCTCCTTGCCCGTGCCGGACTCCCCGACGATCAGAACCGTCGAGGGCGCAGGGGCGACGATGCGCATCCGCTCGTAGAGCTCCTCCATGGGGCGGGAGTGTCCGATGATGCCCTCGAAACCGTAGGACTTCTCCAGGCGTTGCCGCAGCCGGCGGTTCTCGTCGCTGAGGCTCCGGCGTTCCAGGTGGAGCTGGACCCGGCGACGCAGCTCCTGCATCTTGACGGGCTTGGTCAGGTAGTCGTCCGCCCCCTCCTGGAGGGCCGACACGGCGTCGTCTACGTCGCCGAAGGCCGTCACCAGAAGGAAGGGCAGCTCCACATTCCGGGCGCGGACCTGCCGGAGGAACTCGTAGCCGTCCATGCCCGGCATGCGCACGTCCGAGACGACCACGTCAACGTGATCTCCGGCCTCCAGACGTTCCAGGGCCTCCTCCGCCGAGCCGAAGGGATTGACCTCGTAGCCCACCCTCTCCAGGGCCCGCCGCATGGCGTCCCGGGAGCCCTCGTCATCGTCCACCAGAAAGATCACAGCTTCCACAGATCCCCTCCCCGCTCCCGGACCAGGGCCTCCAGGCCCGCCTCGTCGACCACGGCGACACCGAGCTCGCGGGCCTTGTCCAGCTTGCTGCCCGCTGCCTCCCCGGCCACCAGGTAGCTCGTCCGCCGGCTGACGGATCCCGTCACCCTGGCGCCCAGCTCCTCCAGCCGCCGGCGCACCTCGTCCCGAGGCCGGGAGAGTGTGCCCGTCAACACGAAGCTCAACCCATTTAGGGGTCGGTTTTCTTCCCCGGCGGCCCTGGGCTCTGTCATGGCCACGCCCAGGGCCTCGAGCCGGTCCAGAAGCTTCCGGTTCTCCGGCTCGGCCAACCATCTCCGGATGGAGTCGGCGATCACCGGCCCGATGCCGTCGATGGCCTCCAGCTCCTCGGGCGTCGCAGCCGCCAGGCGCTCCATGCTCCCGAAGCGTTCGGCCAGGAGACGGGCGGCCCGTTGGCCCACGTGGGGGATGCCCAGGGCGAAGAGCAGGCGGTGCAGGGGCCGGCGCCTGGCCTCCGCCAGCTCCCGCATCACATTGGCCGCCGAGACCTCGCCCCAGCCGGGAAGGCCGGCGAGCCGATCGGCGTCCAGCTCCCAGAGGGAGGCTGGGTCACGGATCAGTCCCTCGCGGAGCAGCTGATCGAGCAGCTTGCCGCCCAGCCCCTCGATGTCCATGGCGCCGCGCGACACGAAGTGCCGGAGGCGCGCCGACACCACCGCCGGACACTCGGGGTTGGGACAGCGGAGAGCCACCTCGCCGGGGTCGCGCTCCACCGGCGTGCCACAGGCGGGACAACGCTCCGGGACCGGGAAGGGCTCCGAGTCCGCCGGCCGTTCCGACAGGTCGACGGCGACGACCTTGGGGATGACTTCCCCCCCCTTGGTCACCCAGACCGTGTCGCCGGGCCGCACGTCGAGCCGCGCCAGCTCCTCGAAGTTGTGGAGGGTCGCCCGGGAGACCGTGGAGCCCGCGATTCCCACGGGCTCGAGCTCGGCCACCGGCGTCAGCACGCCCGTCCGTCCCACCTGGACGACGATCTTCCGCACGCGGGTCTTCTTCCCCTCGGGTGGGTACTTGAAGGCCACGGCCCAGCGCACCGCCCGGGCCGTGGCCCCCAGCGCCGCCTGCTCGTCCAACCGGTCCACCTTGATGACGACGCCGTCGATCTCGAAGTCCAGCTCGTGGCGCCCGGTCTCCCAGCGGTCCAGGTACGGATCAACGGCCGACAGGTCGGGGCAGCGCTCCCAGTGGGGGTTGACGGGAAGACCCAGCCCGGCCAGCAGCTCGAGCACCTGGGAGTGCCGCTGAAGCTCTGCGCCCTCCCACCTGGCCACCTGGTAGCACCAGGCCGACAGACGGCGCCGGGCGGCCTCCCGGGAATCGAGGAGCCGGATGGAGCCGGCCGTCGCGTTTCGCGGGTTGGCGAACTCGGGCTCGCCCTCCTGCCGCCGGGACCGGTTAATCTCGGCGAAGACGCTTCGCGGCATGTAGACCTCGCCGCGGACCTCGAGAAGGGGCGGTGCGCCCTCCAGACGCAGTGGGAGCCGCCGGATCGTGCGCACGTTGGCCGTCACGTCGTCCCCCACGAGACCGTTGCCCCGGGTCACCGCCCGCACCAGGATTCCATCCTCGTAGAGGAGGGAGATGGACACTCCGTCGATCTTGAGCTCGGCCGTCAATCCGTCGGGCGGGTGGCCGAGCTGCCGGCACACCCTGGCGTACCACTCCTCGAGCTCGTCGCGGTTATAGGTATTGTCCAGGGAGAGCATGGGCACCGCATGCCGCACCTGCTCCAGGCCCTCCAGGGGCTCCCCACCCACCCGCTGCGTCGGCGAATCCGGGGTGACGAGCTCGGGATAGCGTTCCTCCAGCTCCAGGAGCTCGGCGTAGAGACGGTCGTACTCCAGGTCGCTGATCTCCGGGGCCGCTTCAACGTAGTAGAGCCGCTCGTGGCGGCGGATGGCCCGGCGCAGCTCCTCCACGCGATCCCGCACCCCGGCCGGAACGCTCACGATCTCCTCCGGCGACGGGGACGCCGGCGGCGGGGCCGCCGCTTCTCCGGCTCCGGGGACGTCTCCCCGGATTCCAGCCGCCGGACGGCCTTCCGCCATGCCGCATAGGGCTCCCGGGGCAGCAGCTCCGACTCCACCGCCAGGGTGTAGAGCTGCCAGGCCACCGGGAAGTACTCCTGCCGGACCAGCCGCGTCACCTGCCGGCCGCGATCCGGTCCCCGCAGCATCTTGCTGATGGTGAAGAGGCCCTGCTTGAGGAGGTGGTGGTTGCGGTTGGAGATGTGCAGCCGCAGCGCAGGAGCCACCAGGAGGTCGTCCAGGGCCCGGAGCAAGGCCGGATTGTCGATCTTGCCGGCATCGGAACGGACCGAGCCCAGTATCCCGACGAAGGTCGGCAGGAAGGAGACGCCGAGCAGGGTCGCATCGTCCGGCAGGGACCCCTGGGCGATCCGGGCGTCGAGGGCCTCCAGGACCGGCTCCAGCTTCCGGCCGGCGGCGGCCGCCTCCGGGAAAACCAGCTCGAGGATCCCGTAACGGCGCCACGCCGCACAGATCCCCTTGCTGTGGCCCGATTTGAGGGTCTCCAGCAGCTCGTAGGCCAGGCGCGCCGGTGCGGCTTCGAGGATGAGACGCCGGTTGCGGTCGATGGCCGCCTCGGTCTCCGGCTCCAGATCGAAGCCCAGGCGGACCCGGTACTCCAGGGCACGGATCATCCGGACGGGGTCCTCCACGAAACGCCGGTCCGGCTGGCCGATGGTTCTCAGGACGCCGGCCTCCAGGTCCTCCATGCCGTTGACGTAGTCCAGGACCGAGAAGTCCGCGATGTCGTAGAGGAGCGCGTTGATGGTGAAGTCCCGGCGCAGGGCGTCCTCGGCCGGTGTGCCGTAGACGTTGTTCTCCGCGGGCCCGCCGTTGGGCGGGAGCTCCTCCTGCTCGGTCTCCACCTCCTCGCCTTCCTCCCAGCCGTCGGGCACTTCCGGCGGCTCGGGGCTGGCGCGGAAGGTGGCCACCTCGACGATTCCGTCGGCGAACATCACATGGACCAGGCGGAAGCGCCGGCCAATGATGCGCGAGTTGCGGAAGAGGCGACGGATCTCGCGGGGACGTGCGTTGGTCACCACGTCGAAGTCCTTGGGCGTGCGCCCCAGGAGGAGGTCCCGCACGCTTCCGCCGACGAGGCAGGCCCGGTATCCGCTGCGGTGGAGACGGTACAGCACCTTGAGCGCGCCCGAGGAGATCTCCCGGCGCGAGATGCTGTGCTTGGCTCTCGGGATGACCCGAGGCTCGAGGGATTCCGGTATGGCGCTGGTCACTGGACCGTGTGCTCCTTCACACCCCGACGGCGAGAACGATCTTGCCGAACTGCTCGGCGGCTTCCATACGCTGGTAGGCCTTCCGGCCCTCTTCCAGGGGGGTGACCGTATCGATCACGGGCCGTAGCTTCCAGGCCTCGGCCGCGGCGACCACCCGCCGCCAGTCCTCCCGGGAGCCCATGGTCGAGCCGATGATGGACAGCTGGTTCCAGAAGATCAGGCGGATCTCCTCCGCCGGGCTGGGGCCCGTGGTGGCGCCGCAGGTGACGATCCGGCCGCCCTTGGCCGCCGAGCGGATCGATTGCATCCAGGTGGCCTCCCCGACCGAGTCCACCACGACGTCCACTCCCCGCTTCCCCGTCAGACGCCGCACCTGGCGCGACACCTGGTCGTCCGCGGGGATCGCCTCGTCGGCACCCATCTCCAGCGCGCGTTCGAGCTTCTCCCGCGAACGGGAAGTGACGATCGTGCGGGCGCCCACCCGTTGTGCCAGCTGGAGGCAGGCCATGGAGACGCCCCCTCCGATCCCGTGGATCAGCACGGTCTCACCCGGGCCCAGGCCACCCCGCTCGATCAGCATGCGCCAGGCCGTCAGGAAGGTCAGCGGAAAGGCCGCCGCCTCCTCCCAGCTCATGTGCGCGGGCTTCGGCGCCAGTGAGGCCGCCGGCACAATGACGTGCTCGGCGAAGGTCCCGTCCCGGTGCTCGCCGAGGATGCCGTACCGCACGCAGAGGGACTGCTGCCCCTTGAGACAGAACTCGCAGCGCCCGCAGGAGAGCCCGGGATCGAAGATGACCTCCTGGCCGGGCTCCACGCCCTCCACGCCGGCACCAATCGCGTCCACGGTGCCTGCACCGTCGGCCCCTCCGATATGGGGCAGCTCGATGGGCACGCCGGGAAGCCCCCCCAGCACGAAGAGGTCCAGATGGTTGAGGGCCGCCGCCCTGAGCTTGACCCGGACTTCGCCGGGGCCCGGCTCCGGCACGGGGCGTTCACCGAAACGCAGGTTGTCGATCCCGCCGTGGGCCTCGAAGAATAGGGCTCGCATCTGGGACATCACACACCTCCACTGAACTCGGCCTCATCACCTGGGCAAGGGCCGGACCGTCATTGTAGCGCGCCGCCGGAGGGCGAGCAGAACCTGACCACAAACCTCCTCATCCCACCTCCCTTCATCCCTCTTCCATCTTCTCTCTCTCCTCCAGCTTCCCGTCTCCCCCTGCCCACTCCTTCCCACACCCTCCCGCGCTACAATGCCAGCCGGCCCGTCCGGGGCCGGGAGGCCACCATGTTCCGACGTTTCCTCATCCCCATCGCCATCACGCTCCTCGGCACCGGCACCGTTTTCGCCGGCAACACCGCGCCTCCGAAGGCCAACGGTGTCACACCGTCTTCCGGCCGTCTGACCATCGAGCGGATCTTCGGCCAACCGGATCACCCCCTGGGGGGCCGACTGGAACACCACATCTGGCGGCCCGGGCATGAGTCCTGGCTGGTCGTTCGAAGCGAGGGCGAGGGGAAGGACGCCGTGGAACGCCTCGTCGAGGTGAACGCCGCGACCGGGAGGGAGCGGATCGTGCTGGGGCCGGACGATCTCGCCCTTCCCGGCGGTGAGAAGACCGGGGACAAACCACGTCGTCTCCATCTGAAGGGCTTCATCGCCGATTCCGACGGCGAGCACGTCCTGCTCCGGGACGGCGACACCCTCTGGCTGGCCTCCCTCGAGGACCGGTCGATCCGCCGCATCGATGCCGGCGCCGGAGATGCCCAGGTCCCCCGCTTCTCGCCCGACGGAAAGCGCCTGGCCTTCGTCCGGGACAACGATCTCTTCGTGCTGGACGTCGCCTCGGGAAAGCAGGCGCGCCTGACCAGCGACGGCTCGGACACGGTCCACAACGGCTTCCTGGACTGGATCTACTGGGAGGAGCTGTCGGAACGGGATCCCGACGCCCACACCTGGTCCCCCGACGGCCGCACCATCGCCTGGCTGCGCCTGGACGATGCCCCCATTCCCCCCTTCCCCATCGTGGACGGTCTGAAGACCCATGCCGGGCTCCGTGAGCAGCGCTACCCCAAGGTGGGGGACCCCTCTCCCCTGCCCTCCCTCCACGTGGCCCTTCTGGACGACCAGCTTCGCGTGGTCAAGAGCTGGGCGGTTACCTTCACGAATCCGACACCGTACGTGCCGCGCTTCGGCTTCACCCCCGACGGGAAGGCCCTGTGGTACCAGGTCCTCGACCGCTCCCAGGACCACCTGAGCCTGATGCGGATGGACCTGGAGACCGGCGCCGCCGCACCTCTCTGGACGGAGACCGATCCCTACTGGGTCGAGCCCGTGGACATGCTGCACTTCTTCAAGGACGGCTCCTTCCTCTGGGCCAGCCGCTCCTCGGGCTTCATGCACCTCGAGCTCCACGAGTCCGGCGGCAAGGTCCGCGACCTGACCCCGGGGCCCTGGGTCGTCACCGGCCTCGTGGGCGTGGACGAGAACACCGGCGTCGTCTACTACCAGGCGGCGCGACCCAACGCCCTGGAGCGGCGGATCTACGCCGTCCGCATCGCCGACGGTACGACCCGTGAGCTGACCTCCGATCCCGGGACCCACAGCGCCGAGCTCTCTCCCGGCAGGAAACACCTCCTGGTGAGATCCTCCGCAGTCGACCGGCCGCCCCACCTGGAGCTGTACTCGGTGGCGGGGAAGCACCTTCGAACCGTCGACGCCAACGAGGACCCCGAGCTGGCCTCCATCAAGCTCGGGCAGACCCGTTTCGTCACCGTCACGGCCGCGGACGGCCTGAAGCTCGACGCCGCCGTCCTGACCCCGCCGGAGTTCGATCCGTCGAAACAGTACCCCGCCGTCGTCTACGTCTACGGAGGCCCCCACGCCCAGGTGGTCCGCAACGGCTGGGGCCGCAGCATCTACCTCTTCCACCAGTGGCTGGCCCAGCACGGCTTCATCGTCTTCTCCGTGGACAACCGTGGCGCCGCCGGCCACGGCCGGGAGTTCGAGGGAGCCGCCGACCACCGTCTGGGATCCTCCCAGCTTCCCGACCTGCTGGCGGGCGTCTCCTGGCTCGGCAAACAGCCGTGGGTTGACGGATCGCGGATCGGCATCTGGGGCTGGTCCTACGGCGGCTACTTCACCACCTACGCCCTGACCCACGCCCCGGGCGTCTTCGCCGCCGGTGTCGCCGTCGCCCCCGTCACCGACTGGCGCCTCTACGACTCCACCTACACCGAGCGCTACATGGGCACCCCCGCCGAGAACCCCGAGGGGTACAAGGAGGGTTCCGTCCTCGAGGCCATCGCCGATCTCCGGGACCCCCTCCTGATCATCCACGGAACCGGCGACGACAACGTCCACTTCCAGAACACACTCCAGTTCGCCGACCACGCCTGGAAGGCGGGAAAGCCCTTCGACCTCGTGCTTTTCCCCAACCTCAAGCACGGGATCCGCGCCAAGGGCTCCCACGTCCAGGTCTTCGGCACCATCGGGCGGTACTTCCTGGAGCATCTCGGAAAGCAGAACCCGACGAATTGACCGCGCCCGGGAGATGTGGGCACCCCTCCCGCCCGGTGTTCTTTCTCCCGGCTCCGGCGCCCCCTTCCTCGCGGGCCGGAAGAGCCCGCGAGGAAGCGCGTCGCGGCTGGCGAGGCGGCCGAACCGTGTGGTGATCCGACCAAGCCGCCGCCGGGAGGAGCGCCGCAACGGCGCCTGCCCCCGGGGCCGCAGCAGAAAGCGCGGGCGACCGACGGGCGATCAGGCTATCCGAGGGTCGCCACCATGATGGCCTTGATGGTGTGGAGGCGGTTCTCGGCCTCCTCGAAGACCAGGGAGCGCTCGGACTCGAAGACCTCCTCGGTCACCTCCATGCCGTCCAGGCCGTACTTCTCGTAGATGGCGGCGCCGATCTTGGTGTCCCGGTTGTGGAAGGAGGGCAGGCAGTGGAGGAAGCCCACGGCCGGGTTTCCGGTCATCTCCAGGACCTTCGCGTTGACCTGGTAGGGCCTGAGCAGGGCGATCCGCTCCTCCCATTTCTCCTCGGGCTCGCCCATGGAGACCCAGACGTCGGTGTAGAGGAAGTCCACGCCCCTGACTCCCTCCTCCACGCTCTCGGTCCGGAGGATGCGGGCGCCGGTGGAGGCCGCGATCTCCCGGCACCGCTCGTACAGCTCGTCCGAGGGCCAACACTCCCTCGGGGCCGCCAGACGAACGTCCATGCCCAGCTTGGCCGCCCCGACCATCAGGGAGTTGCCCATGTTGTTGCGGGCGTCGCCCAGGTAGCAGAAGGCGATCTCCTCCAGGTGCTTGTGGGTGTTCTCCATCATGGTCATGACGTCGGCCAGCACCTGGGTCGGGTGAAACTCGTCGGTCAGGCCGTTCCACACGGGAACGCCCGAGTACTCCGCCAGCTCCTCCACCGTCGCCTGGGCGAAGCCGCGGTACTCGATGCCGTCGTACATGCGGCCCAGGACGCGCGCCGTGTCCTTCATGGTTTCCTTGTGGCCGATCTGGGACCCCGACGGCCCCAGGTAGGTAACGTTGGCCCCCTGGTCGTAGGCCGCCACCTCGAAGGCGCAGCGGGTCCGCGTGGAGGACTTCTCGAAGATCAGGGCGATGTTCTTGCCCCGGAGCCGCTGGACCTCGTAGCCGCCGTACTTGGCGTCCCGCAGGGAGCGGGAGAGGTTCAACAGGAAGTGGATCTCCGCGGGCTCGAAATCCAGGAGCTTGAGGAAGGAACGGTTGCGCAGATTGACGGGCATGGCCATCTCTCCTTTCAAATCGCCGCCGGCGGCCCGCCCATCCTACGCAATGCCCCCGCAGGCGCAACCCCCCCGTGCAGGAGCCGACACGCTCGCACAGACAAGCACGACGCTGCCCCAGAGCCACACTCAGCGACAGCCGCGTCGTACG
>CAZXNA010000009.1:0-46075 GCA_964641295.1 uncultured Thermoanaerobaculia bacterium | reverse complement strand
ATCGGCTGCCGAAGTCCTCTCGGTGAAAGCCATCAGGAGCCCATCAGGCCATGAACCGCCGAAGAACCGGGACGGCACGCCGCCCAGGACGCCCTGGTCCAGCAGTGCCTGGGCCAGCTCCTCCCCGCTTCCCGGCCCCGTGACCAGGAGCTCGTTGAAGCCCGGCGTTCCGGGGTAGGCCAGGCTCCACCCGGGAAGCTCCGCGAGGCGCGTCTTGAAGGCCTCGGCCGCCGAGAACGATGCCGTGGCGACCCTCCGGAGCCCCTCGCCGCCCAGCAGCTCGAGCCAGACCGTGGCCGCCAGGGCCATGAGCCCGTGGTTGCTGCAGATGTTGGACGTCGCCTTGGCGCGACGGATGTGCTGCTCGCGGGTGGAGAGCGTCAGGCAGAAGGCCCGACGCCCGTCGGCGTCCACCGTCTGGCCCACCAGCCGGCCCGGCATCTGCCGCATGTGCTGCTGCCGGCAGGCGAAGAACCCCAGGTGGGGCCCGCCGAAGGACGGCGTCATGCCGAAGGACTGGGCCTCGCCGCAAACGCAGTCGAAGCCGTGGGCGCCGCCGCCGGCCAGCAACCCGAGGCTGACAGCCTCGGCCACCACCTGCACCGCCAGAGCGCCGGAGGCGTGGGCGGCCTCGGCCACCGCCGGCAGGTCCTCGACGACGCCCGTGAAGCTCGGCGACTGAACGATCAGACAGCAAGCCTCTTCGCCCGCGGCCTCCGCCAGTCGGGCGGCCGGGGCCGTACCGTCGCCCCCGGGAGGCACCTCGACCACCTCGATGCCCAGGGCCTTCGTGTAGGTGTGGAGGACCCGGCGGTAGACGGGATGGACCGTCTCGGAGACGACGACCCGGTTCCGGCGGCCCCGGTGCACACGGTGGGCCATGAGGGCCGCCTCGACGACCGCCGTGGCACCGTCGTAGAGGGAGGCGTTGGCCACCTCGAGCCCGGTCAGCTGGCAGACGATCGTCTGGAACTCGAAGATCGCCTGGAGCGTTCCCTGGGAGATCTCCGGCTGATAGGGCGTGTAGGAGGTGAAGAACTCCGCCCGCTGGAGGACGGCGCCAACCAGGGACGGCGCCACATGCCGGTAGACCCCCGCCCCGAGGAAGCAGGGCATGTCATCGGCAGTTGTCGTGGCCGACGCCAAGCCGCCCAGATGGCGCAGGAGCGCCTCCTCGTCCATGGCCGGCGGCAAGTCGAGGGAATCGATGGAGACCTCGGGCGGGATGCTCGAGAAGAGAGCGTCGATGGACTCGATTCCCAGCTCTCCGAGGATGCGTTCCCGATCCTCTGGGCCCGCACCGATCCACGGGTGCATCAGTGGGACTCCGCCGCCACGACCTGCTCGTAACCGGCGGCATCGAGGAGCTTGGCCTCGTCGACGGCCGTGACCCTGATCTTGACCAGCCACCCCTCCCCGTAAGGATCGTCGTTGACGAGGTTGGGTTCGTCGGCCAGGCGCTCGTTGATCTCCAGGACCTCACCCGAAGCCGGCGAGTAGATCTCGGAAACGGCCTTCACCGACTCCAGGGTCCCCATTTCGACCCCCTGCTCGACGGTGTCCCCGACCTCGGGAAGCTCCACGTATACGACCTCGCCCAGCTGATCCTGTGCGTAGTGGGTGATCCCCACCACGGCCACGTCGCCCTCACGGCGCACCCACTCGTGGGATCTGGTGTAGGAGAGATCTTCCGGTACCGCCATGCCTGCCTCCTTGTCGTTCCACCCGGCCGTCGAGCCGGAGCCCACGGCCACGGTTCTTAAACGCTCTTCTTCTTTTTCTTCCTCGAATAGAAGGGTAGCTGCACGATCTGCGCACGCCGCGCTGTGCCCCGGATATCGATGAAGATCTCGCGGCCGATCTCGGCCGCGGCCGTGGGGACGTAGGCCATCCCGATGGCCTTGTCCAGGGTCGGCGAGAGGGTGCCCGAGGTCACCTTCCCCGAAGGCTCGGCATCCCCGGCGCCGAGCAGTACCGGATAACCGTGCCGGGCGATCCCGCGATCGAGCATTTCGAAGCCCACCAGCTTGCGTTCGATGCCTTCCTGGGCCTGGATCTCAATGACATCCCTCCCGATGAAGTCGCCCTTGCTCAGCTTGACGATCCAGTCGAGACCGGCTTCGAGGGGGGTCGTCGTTTCGTCGATGTCGTTGCCGTAGAGGGCCATTCCGGCCTCCAGGCGGAGCGTATCCCGCGCACCGAGCCCGGCAGGGATGACGCCCCTGGAAGCCCCCTCTTCGAGCATCGCCCGCCACAACGGAGGCGCATCCTCCGGCGCCACGTAGACCTCGAAGCCGTCCTCGCCGGTGTAGCCGGTGCGGGCGATCAGCGCCCGGCGGCCCAGCACCTCGCCCCAGGTGAAGCGGTAGTACCGGATCTCCGACAGATCGGTGGAGGTCAGCTTCTGCAACACGTCGAAGGCCACCGGGCCCTGGAGGGCCAGCTGTGCCCAGCGGTCCGATTCGTTGACGACCTCGACCCCGTCCTGGCCCGAAGCGACCTCCTGGAGGTATGCGAAGTCCTTGTCCGTATTGGCCGCGTTGACCACGAGAAGGTATTCGTCGTCGGCCATCTTGTGGACCAGCATGTCGTCGACGAAGGTCCCCTGGGGGTACATCAGCCCCGTGTACTGGGCCCGGCCCACGGTCATCTTGCCGTGGTCGTTGCAGGAGACCATCTGGACGAAGTCCAGGGCCCGCGGCCCCCGGATGAAGATCTCGCCCATGTGGGAGACGTCGAACAGTCCGGCCCGCGTGCGGACCGCCGTGTGCTCCTGGCGGATCCCTGTGTACTGAACGGGCATCTCGAAGCCAGCGAAGAGGACGATCTTGCCGCCCGCCGCCACATGCTCGTCGAAGAGAGGGGTACGTTTCAACGGCTGCGAATCACTCATGGTTCAAACCTCCCGCCCCAGGGCGAAGCCTACCACCGCCAGCGCTTCGCGGCCAGTGAAGCGCTGAATCCATTCTAGAGGGTTCGTCGCGAAAGGGGCGAGGCGCCGTACATGGCAGCGTTCTCCCAAGATTCGCGAGCACAGGCGTGCATGCGGCACGTCGGGCGAGCCAATCGAGAGAATGCCGCCAGGTGCGGTATATCGCCCCTTGCAGCAGAAGACCCATGAAAAGTCCGGGCTAGCTCGCGAAGAGACGGCCCAGCATCTCCCTGGCCTGGCCGAGCTCCTCCGATGGATTCTGTACCTGGGCGATCAGGTAACTGTAGCTGTCCTCCAGCTCCTCGACGCGCTCGTCCCGGACCATTTCCAGGAGTGATTCCAGGGCCGAGCGTCCAGGATCCAGCAGCTCGGCCCGCCCAAGCTCCCGCTCGAAGATGACGCGAACGAGGGAGAGGGTTTCCTCCCGTTCCTGCCGGTCCTCGGGCGAGGGCTCCCCCTCACCGTCCGGCGCCACGAAGGGCTCCTCCTCCCGGATCTCTCCGGGAAGGAACGCATCCTCCCCGGCTTCCCGTCCCGGGGACAGACCCTGGGGAAGCTGGCGCAGCTCGCGGCTGAACCGCCCGAGCAGGAGGTAGAGCTCCTTGTCGGAGGCAAAGTTCCCAACCAGCCGGGCGCTGCGGTCAAGCTCGAGATGTTGCGACTGCTGCAACATGATGTAGGCCTGGGCGCCCTTCTCCAGGGTGATCTTGTCGGCCTTGACCTTCCATGCCGTCAGCTCCCCGGCGATGAAACACGAGTCCGCCGCAAGAACCGAGACGGCCTCCACCTTGACGTCGGGGTCGATCCGCACCGAGCCCTTGCTGGACTCGATCAGGGAGTAGCTTCCCGAGTTCTGGATCACCAGGTTCCCCGGCGTCCGGATGGAGAGCTGTCCCCGCTCGTTGACACCGATCTCGGTGCCTGCCGGGATGATCATGGTCGGAAAGTTCTTCTCTTCACTCATGGCTCACCTCAATCGGACGATGGACGGCAGGGGATCGAAGGCCGGCCCCGGTGCGCGACGACTGGCCGCCAGGATCTTCTCCGTCGCCTTCCACTGATAATTGAGAATATACACTCTGGGATCCACCGGTTTCGGCTCCCCCCCGGGCTGCCTCCGAACGCGCACCTCGTAATGCAGGTGCGGTGATGTGGACCAACCCGTGTTGCCAACGGTCCCGATGACCTCGCCGCGTTGCACGTGGCGTCCCCTCCGGACCAGGATGTCCTTGAGGTGGGCGAACACCGTGATGTAACGATCCCCATGGGCCAGCACGACGACATTCCCGTACCGCCACCACCGGACGTTACGCCGCAGGGGGAACCGCCCGGCAAAGACGACACGTCCCGCGCCGGGCGCCAGCACCTTGGTGCCCTCCCGCGCTGCCAGGTCGATGCCGGCGTGGAAGTCCACCCGGTTGGTGAAGGGCGAGATCCGCTCCCCGAAGGGCGAGGTCAGGACGAAGCTCCCGATGGGCAGGGGACAGATGGAGGGAACCATCCGGGTCAGCTCCTGGTGCTCCTGGACGAAACGGGCCAGCTCGTCCGTTCCGGCCAGGAGCGCCTGGGTGTCCCGGTCCAGGCGCGCCGCCAGGCGCATGGCGACGACCGCCTCGGGTACAAGGGAAGCCCCGCCGACCGCCGGCCCCGCTCTTTCCACCCCATTCTCCTCCTCATGGTCCAGAGAAGCCCCCAGGATCAAGCTCATCTGCCGCTCCCGGGTCAGGGCGGCCGTCAGCTCAGATTGCAGTCTCGCCAGAGCGCTCCGTCTTTCGTCGAGAACCTGACGGAGCACCCGGTTCTGATGGTGCAGGACGTGGAGCTGGGAGGTCAGCAGGAGGGAGTGGAGGCCCATGGGCGCCAGCGCCAGACCGACGGCCAGGAACAGGGCCAGCACGATCCCCAGCACGGCCAGGCGGCGAACGGCCTGCCGTGACAGGAAAAAGTACCGCACCTGTTTGCGGATATCGGCGGGATGGAATTGCACCTCGTACATGGCGCCCAGTACCTCACTCTACCATCACACGGACCGAAGCGCTGTGACGGGGTCGAGCCGGGCGGCGCGGCGCGCCGGCCAGGCCGAGGCGGCCCAGACGACGAGGACCGAGACGCCCAACACGGCCGCCACGTGAAGGGGGTGAACCACCAGCGGGATGTGCTCAACCATGTAGACGCGGGCCATGCCCGGCGGGAAGCGGATGACCCGGAACCAGGTCATCAGCGCACTGACCAGGATCCCAATACCGAGACCGGCGCCCACACCCGTGCCGCCCAGGAGGAAACCAACCAGTCCCAGGGTCCTCTGAAGTTCCCGGGGCTGCATCCCCATGGCGTGGAGCATCCCCATGGTCCTTCGCTTCTGGGCGGCCACCACCACGAGGGCCGAGCTGACCTGGAAGGAGGCCACGGCCGCCACGAGACTGAGCACGAGGAAGAGGGAGAGGGTCTGCCAACGCAGGGCCGCGAACAGCGCAGGGTTCATGTCCAGCCAGTCGTTGATCACCAGGTCGGGCCAGACCCTCTCCAGGGCCGGCCGGATCCGGGTGACGGCCATGGGATCGTCCAGCCGGAGCTCAACGCCGGCGGCGCCGAGCCCCGGAACGACAGGGAGAAGCTGGTCCAGTGGTGCCACCAGCCAGCTCTCGTCGAAGTCGGCAAGCTCCAGGTGAAAGGTGCCCGTCACCCGGAAGGTGATCCCCGGCAACAGCCAGCCACCGGCTCGCGGCGGAAGAAGGACCCGGACCGTCTGGCCCCGCTTCACGCCGAGGCGCTGGGCCAGCCGGTATCCGAGAACGGCCGGGATGGCGCCCCCGTGGGCCGAGGGCCATACCTCGAGTCCCGTGTAGGCAGGAGGTTTCTCCGGTGCCTTGACGACCACGGGGAGGGGGCTCGCGGGGGCCGCCGGGTCCTCGGCCAGCCCCGTCAGGTAGCTGACCGGCTGGGCCTCCCGTACACCGTCGAGGGCCAGCGCCGCGTGGGCCAGCTCCCCGGCCCGCTCCATGGTCATGGGGCGAAGGGCGAAACCGACCACGTGGGCGTTTCCCTGTTGCAACGCCGTGGCGATTGCCTGCCGGTAACCCGTCATCAACGCCAGGGTGATGACCAGGGCGGCCGTGGCCAGCGCCACGCCGGAAAAGGCAGCGGCCGCCGTACCCCGCAACAGCAGGCCCCGGCGCCGGCGGATCAACCGCAGGGCAAGCTCGAGTTCAAGCTTCACACGCAGAGTCTACCGCAATGTACGCCAACTCCAGGCAGAACGGGGGAGGTCAGGAGTGAAGGGAGACGAGAGAATGGGGGTTGGCTGGAGGGGCTGTCCGCCTCCGATCACGGGCCCGTTCCGGAAGACATGCCAGCCCAACCCGACGACATTCCCGGACCTCTCACTTCCCCCGTCTTCCCCCCATGTTCTCTCCCCTATCCCTTCTCCTTTTTCCTCACTCTCCACGGCCCCCTTCTCACTTCCCTCGCCCTTCACTCCTCACTCCTCACCCCCCCTCTCCTCACGACATTACTTCCTCTTCCAGTCGATTTCTCACATATTGACGATTGACCTCGGCACCTATAGCATGAACCCGTGGAACGACTTTGAGTACACGGAGGGAAGGAGGTTCGATGTGTTGAACGTCAACAGAAAGCAGCTTCTTGCCGCTACGGTGGCGCTGCTCCTGGTCCCGACGCTGAGCTGGGGGGCGGGTTTCGCCATCTTCGAGCACGGCGCCAGGTCCATGGGTATGGCAGGGGCCATGACCGCCGTCGCGGACGATCCGTCGGCCATGTATTGGAACCCTGCAGGACTGGCATTCCAGCAGGACAAGGGCATGCAGCTGATGGTGGGCGCCACCTTGATTTTCCCCAGCCAGGACCTCGTGGGCAGCAGCCTGGGATCCTATCCTGGAGCGGGGTACAAAGCTTCCCAGGAGTCCCAGGTTTTCTATCCGCCCCACTTCTTCTTCATCATGCCCATCAACTCCAAGCTGACCCTGGGCGTTGGAACCTTCACGCCCTACGGCCTGGGGACCTGGTGGAAGGAGAACTTCGCCGGCCGCTTCATCTCCAAGCGCGTCGATCTCAAGACCTTCGACACGGCGATCAATCTGGCCTGGCGTGCCAACGACTGGCTGGGGCTCTCCGCCGGCGTCGATTACGCGGTCAGCCAGATCGACCTGACGACGGGCATCGGCTTCATCAACCCCTACACCCAGCAGCTGGCCGATGTCGGCCAGGCTCACATGTTCACCGACGGCCTGGACAGCGATGCCTTCGGCTGGAACATCAGCGCGTTTGCCGACCTCGGTAAGGGCTTCACGGCCGGAGTCACCTACAGGAGCACGCTGGACGTGGATTATGAGGGCTACGGCTCCTTCACCCAGTACCCGACGGGCTACGCCGACTTCGACATGGCCCTGGCAGCCGCCATCCCCTTCGGCGAGAAGGTCGCCCTGAAGACCAAGATCAAGCATCCGGACGTGCTCAGCATCGGCCTGGCGTGGTCCAACGAGCAGTGGACCATCTCCGCCAACTACATGTGGCAGGGATGGGCGACCTTCAGCAGCCTGCCCATGAGCTTCCCGGACTACCCAGAGCTCAACCAGACGGTGGAGGAGGGGTACAAGAACGTCTCCAACTACCGTCTCGGTGTCGAGTACCGGATCAACGAGATGTACGCCGTCCAGTTCGGCGGACTCTACGACGACACGCCACAGCCCGAGTTCTCCATGTCGCCGCTCCTCGGTGACTCCGACCGCCGGGGCGTCACCGCCGGCTTCAGCGTCAACTACAAGCAGATGCGCTTCGACTTGAGTTACATGCACCTGTTCATGGACCGCCGCGGGACGGACGGCATCTCCGTCGACGGCTTTGACGCGGACTACAATACGTCCGCCGATCTCGTCTCCATGAGCTTCACCTACTTGTTCTGAAAGGAGGGACAACCATGAAAAAGATCTTCGCCATCGTCGTCGCAGCGGTTGTCCTGGCCGCGGTCCCGGCTGGGGCTGTGGACTTTACGACCTACGTCGCCCTGGGCGACGGACTCACCGCGGGTTACTCACAGGGCGGGCTTGTGGAGACCTACCAGGGGTACTCCTACCCCAAGCTCCTCGCCGATCAGATCGGCGCCACGGTGTTCGAGCAGCCCCTGGTCAGCGAGCCGGGCATTCCCCCGGTGTTGATGCTGCAGCAACTGCTCCCGTCCCCGGTGATCGTCCCCTCGTCGGACACTGCCGGGATGCCCCTCAACGCCGAGTATCCCTACCCGTACAACAACCTGGGCATACCGGGGGCGTCTCTCTACGATCTCCTGTTCACCACCGGTAATATCTACAACCTCCTTGCCGGTAACACGGACAACGTCATGCACGACCTGATTCTCCGGGACGGCCAGCACACGGCCCTGGAGCAGGGTATCGGCCTCAACCCCACCTTCATCACCCTGTGGACCGGCAACGGCGACATCCTGGGCGCCGCCGTCTACGCGACCCCCATTGAGGGCGTCACCATGACTCCGGTGGCCAACTTCCAGCAGATGTACCAGCAGGCCCTGGGCGCCCTGGCCCAGTACACCAGCGCAGATATTGTCGTCTTCAACATCCCCGACATCACGGCGATCCCCTTCGTGACGACCGTCAAGCCGTACATCACGCTGCCGGACGGAACCCATGTTCCCCTGATCGGGAGCAAGGGACTTCTCCCCGAGGACGCCTACGTGACCCTGGGGGCCTCCAGCCTGTTGGGTCAGGGAATCGGCATCCCCGTTGAGCTCGGCGGCACCGGCATCCCGCTGCCCGAGGACATGCAGATCATCGGCGGCCAGGCCGTTCCCGGCGTCGTCCTGCGGCAGGACGAGGTCAGCATCATCAACGACCGCGTGGCGGCCTTCAACGACATCATCCAGGCCACGGCCGATGCCGTGGGCGCCAAGGTCTTCGACATCAATGCGGTCTTCAACCGTATCGCCTCAGAGGGACACTGGGGAGTCGGCGGGCTCGAGATCAACACCTCATACCTCCTGGGCGGCATCTTCGGCTACGACGGTGTCTTCCCCCAGAGAATCGGCTATGGGATGGTGACCGCCGAGCTGATCGACTTCCTCAACACGGCCTACGATCTCAAGACGCGTGGAGCGCTCATCCCCCAGGTCAACATGTACGACATCATGACCGGGAGCGCCGAGGATCAACCGGCTCCCGAGCTGACAACCCAGGACGCGCAGCGCGCCTTCACCGCAGAGGCCTTCGAGTCCCTGCAGAAGGTGTTCCCGCCCCTCCGCCTCGACGTGCCGCCTTCACCGCGGCATCCCGCCGGGCGTGTTTCCATGGAACGCCCCATCGTCAAGGGCCAGGCAGTGATCCACTAGGCCAGCTCCTCGACACACACTACCCGGCCCGGGCCCAACGCCCGGGCCGTTTTTTCTTCGATCCGCGGTAGCATGGCGCCATGAGCAGTGCGGATCGCAAGCCCCAGAGCGAAGCTGGTCACCAGGTGGCCGAGTACCTGGCCCACCTGGCGGTGGAGCGCAACCTCTCCGGCCGGACCCTGGAGGCCTACGGCCGCGACCTGGGGCGGTTCGTCCACTGGCTGGAAGAGCACGATCTGCAACTGAAGAACGTGGAGCGCTCCACCATCCGGGCCTACCTCGGGGAACGGCGGGACGGAGGGCTTTCCGCGCGCTCCGCGGCCCGGCTGCTGTCCTCCCTCCGGGGGTTCTTCCGCTACCTGGCCCGGGAGGGCGTCCTCCCCTCCGACCCGACGGCCGATCTCCACTCGCCCTCCCTCTGGCACACCGTCCCCCATGTGCTGAGCGCCGAGGAGGTCGAGCTGCTGCTGGCCGCGCCCGACACCTCGACGCCACTGGGCCTCCGGGACAGAGCCATGTTCGAGACTCTTTATGCCACCGGCCTCCGGGTGTCCGAGCTGGTCGGTCTCCGGCTCGGCGACGTCCGGCTCGATCCCGGATTCGTCCGGGTTCTGGGAAAGGGGCGCAAGGAACGGCTCGTCCCCCTGGGGCGCTCCGCGGTCCGCTGGATCGGCTCCTATCTCGAGGAAAGCCGCCCCGTCCTCGATCGTACGGGCCGGACCGAGCTCTTCCTCAACTTCCGTGGCGGCCCCCTGAGCCGGCAGGGTTTCTGGAAGATCCTTCGCGCCCGCGGCCTGGCCGCCGGGATCAGATCCCACCTCAGCCCCCACGTGGTCCGACACTCCTTCGCCACCCATCTCCTGGAGCACGGGGCCGATCTGCGTGCCGTCCAGATGATGCTGGGGCACGCCTCCCTGACCACAACCGAGATCTACACCCACGTTGCGCGTGAGCGCCTGCAGAGACTCTACGATGCCAAGCACCCCAGGGCCTGATTCCCGTCCCTCCTCCGTGACCGGAAACCACCCCTCACGGGTGCGCGGGGTCCGGGCTCTGCCCATCCTGACCCTGGCCCTCGGCATCTGGCTGCTCAACGCAATACCGGCCCGAGCCAAGTTGGCCGTCTTCGTGGACGGACGGGTGCTTCACGTGGCCGACGCTCAAGCCAAGAACAGTCACATCGTCCTCACCCTGCCCGGCGGCGGGAGCCTGACAATTCCCGCCACGCGCATCGACCGGGTCATCGAGGACGAGGTACCCGAGGAGAACGCCCCTCCCCTGCCCCGGGAGGGCGGGTGCCGCTGGGCCTGGCGGGGCCAGGAGTTGCCCCCCTCGGTTCCCTTCCGGGCAGAGATCGCCGAGGCGGCCCGGAAGGCCGGCCTCAACCCGCGACTCCTGGCAGCCCTCGTTCACGCCGAGTCCAACTTCGACGCCACGGCCCGTTCCAGGGCCGGGGCCAAGGGCCTGACCCAGCTGATGCCGGCGGCCGCCCGGGATCACGGCGTCCGGGACGTCTGGAACCCCAGGGAGAACCTCCGGGGTGGTGCCGAGCACCTCCGTCTCTACCTGGACCGCTTCCACTCACTGGTCCTGGCCCTGGCCGCCTACAACGCCGGCGCCACCACCGTCGAGCGAACCGGAGGTGTTCCACCCTACCGTGAGACCCGCGAATTCATCCGGAGGATCCTGGCCGAGGTCTGCCCGGACGGGACGACCACCCCCGACTCCCGGGGTGGTAAACTCGAAGACCGGGGAGGCAGTCCGTCATGAAACCTGTTCGTTTGATACCGTTTCTCGCCGTCATCCTCCTGTTCAACCTTGGCTGCGGCTCCCGTTCGACACCCGAACAGCGCCTGACCAAGGTCCGCATGGCCCACGAGATCATCCCCGTGGGAACGACAACGATCCACGACGCCGAAGGAAACCCGAAGCTTTTTGTGGACCTTCGCGTGACCAACAAGGGGACGACGCCGCTCCCCCATCTGACGGTCCTGGTCCAGGTCCACGGGCCGGACGGGACCTTGAAGGCCTCCAAGCGTGCAACGCTGGATCTCTCTGGAGCTCAACCCGGGGTTGGCGTCCAGGTGGCGGCCACCCTTCCGGGAATCGCCGCGGACGAGAACGATCAGGTGACCGTCGAGCTGGAGTCCAACCTGCCGGACGACCTCCTCCGGAGCCTGCCGGAGTACCGGGATCTCTTCCCGACCGCGCAGTAGCTGCCATGCGCCCTCCGAGCCAGGAACTGGCGGCTCCGTGTTCAGCCCGCATGCATCACCACATCGCTATTGCGGCCGGAGAGGTGAAGCGCACTGCGGCGTGTTCTCGCCTCGGGCTGATCGGTGCATGGAAGAGTGCCGCTGCACGGCCCCCGGGCCGCGAACACAACATGGCGCGGCGCCTCTCCGCCCTCCCAACGGAACGCGGTGAGACACGCGGTCTAGTTGGCCGGCTCCCCTGCCCAGGGATCGATGCCGAAGCGTTCCAGGAGACGGCGCCGGATGTCGGGCAGGACCTCCAGGTCGAAGCGCTGGACCGAGGCGGCGTCCACCCGTGCCAGGGCGGTTCGCGTCGCCTCCAGGAGACGCAGCCCCTCACAGAGCTTGAGCTCCTCATCCGACTGGATGATGTCGACGACGGTTTCCACCATCAGCCGGCACCGCCGGTCGAAACCATCGATGGGCCCGTCGCCTCCCTGTTGCTGCATCTCCTTGACCTCCAAGAGCATGAACAATGAATGACACCGACAGTATTCCAACGACTCCCGCCGGTTTGCTGCAGATGGCCGTGGAAGCGGCCCGGCGGGGCGGCCGGGAGACGCTCCGCTACTGGCGCCGGCTCGAGCCGTCCCAGGTCGGCGAGAAGGCGCGCAACGACCTGGTCACCGAGGCCGACCGGGCCTCCGAGGAGGCCATCCTCTCCTTCCTTCGATCCGCCGATCCCGGTTGCAACATCGTCGCCGAGGAAAGCGGCGAGAGCGGCGTCCGGGAGCGTGGCCGACACCTTTGGATCGTCGATCCGCTGGATGGAACGACCAACTTCGTCCACGGGTTTCCCCACTTTGCCGTCTCCGTGGCCGCCGTGCGCGATGGCGAGCTCCTGGCGGGTGCCATCTTCGACCCCGTCAAGAACGACCTCTTCACGGCGGCAGCCGGAGGCGGCGCCATGTGGAACGGGCGGCCGTGTGCCGTCACCTCCCGCGCGGGCCTCGAGGGCGCCTTCCTAGCTACGGGTTTCCCGTTCCGCGCCCACCGGCTCCTCGACCCCTACCTGGACATCTTCCGGGAGGTCTTCCTCCGCTCCAAGGCCATCCGGCGGGCTGGCGCCGCCGCCCTCGATCTGGCGTACACGGCCGCCGGTCTCTTCGACGGTTTCTTCGAGTTCCAGCTGGCCCCCTGGGACATCGCCGCCGGGGCCCTCATGGTCCGGGAGGCCGGCGGGTCGGTCAGCGACATGACCGGGGGCAACCGCTTCCTGGAGAGCGGCGACGTCCTCTGCGGAACACCGGGGGTCCACCGGGAATTGCTCCGCGTCGCTGCCTCCCATGGAGCGGGATGGGTCCCCGAAACGGAGGATCTTCCCTGATGTCGATTACGCTATACTACGGCGTGGAAGCGCGATGACGGAAACGGATACCAACCTCGCCCACGAGAAGATCGCCGAAGCCATCGAGCTGACGCGGCAGGAGCACTTTCAGGACGCCATCGCCATCTTCGAGGAGTATCTGCCGGCCATGACCTCGGGCGGTATCAAGGAAAAGCGGGTGGCGGCCGGCGCGGTTTCCTATTACGGCGTGTGCCTGGCCAAGCTACGACACAAGTACGCCGAGGCCGTCCAGTACTGCAACGTTTCCATCAAGTCCAACATTTTCGATCCGGACCACCGCTACAACCTGGCCCTGGTCTACCTGGAGCGGGACGACCGGAAAGCCGCCGTGGAGGCCCTCAACTCGGGTCTTCGCCTCAACCCAAGGCACCCCCGGATCAACAGGATCTTCGATGAGATCGGCCGCCGCCAGAAACCGCCGATCGCCTTCCTCCACAGGGACAACCCCATCAACATCTGGCTCGGGAAGAAGCGCCGCGGCGAGTGACCCATACCGCCGGCGGCCCCGGTGGCTACGGCACGCGATGCCGCACTGCTCCGCCCATCCTTCCGGGAATGACTGGTTTCGTGCCTCCCCGGACCATGGGCACCGTTCTCAGTCCTCGAAGGACTCCAGGGCCGTGTCGATGCGGTCCAGGACCTGGCGGAGCCGCCCGGCCAGCTCGTCGCGCTGGCTCTCCAGCTCGGCGATCCGCTCGGCAGCCTCGCTCCCCTGGCCCGCCTCCTCCCGGAGACCGGTCACGGTCTGCTCCGCCGCGGCCAGCTTCTTCTCCAGGGTCGAAGCGCGCTTCTCGGCGGCCTTCCGGGCCGTGACCGCCTTGGTGAGCTCGTCGCTCCTGGCTGCGAGCTCGGCCGCGCCCTTCTCCGCCGCCTCACGGGCCTCCTTCAGCTCCGCCTCGAGCTTCTCGATCTTCTCCAGGGCCTTCCGGTAGCGCCCGATGATCTCATCGAGCCGCGTTTCAAGCTGCTTGAGCACGGAATTGACGGCCATGTTTCCTCCTCCTGTACCGATCGAGGCTCATGCGAAGACGACGCCGAGCCGTTTGGAAAGCTCCTGGCGAAGGGCCTCCTGGGCGGCGTTGACCTCGTCCTGGGTCAGGGAACGCTCCGCGTGGCGGTAGAGAAGCCGAAGGGTCGTCCGTACCGCGTTCTCCGGCAACCCCTTGCCCTCGTAGCGCGCCACCAGGCCGATCTCCTGAACGGTTTCTTCCGCCAGCTCCCGCACGGTGGCGACGAGTTCAGCGTAGCTCAACTCGCGGTCGTGTTCGACGGTCATGTCGGCGGCGATGCCGGGAAAGCGCGGCAGTGGCGCAAAGCGTGGCACGGGCGACCCCTCGGGCGCCGTGGCCAGGTCGAGCTCCGCCACGTACAGGGGCTGCTTGAGATCCCACGCCCCGGCCATCTCCGGAGAGAGCAGACCGGCCAGCCCCACCACCGCGCCGTTCTCATCTTTCAGGACGGCACCCTGTGCCTCGTCCAGCCAGGGAGCGCCGCCACGCTCCCACAGGAGCTCGGCGAAGCCGATCCTCGAGGCGATCTCGTCGACGACGCCCTTGAGGTGGAGGAAGCCGACCTTCTCCCCGTTGTCCCAGCCGCCGGTCCGTCCCGCCAGGACGATACCCAGGTGCTCCCGCTCCACCGGCTCCCCACCGACAAGCCCGAAGACCCGCCCTTCCTCGAAGAGGGCCAGGGAGGTCTCACCCTGGTTGATGTTGGTCCGGGCGGCGCTCAGAAGCCCCGGAAGCAGGCCCCGGCGCATGGTCGACTGGGTCCGGGCCAGGGGGTTGTCGAGGGGCAGGGGATCGGGCATCTCGAGGGGCAGCGCGGCAACCCGCTCGTCCTCGGCAGAGCCGATGAAGGCGTAGGTGACGACCTCGGCCAGGCCTGCTCCCACGGCCGCGTGGCGGGCGCGGTCGATCAGAGACCAGGCGCCGTGGCGTTCGCCGGGGGCCGTTGGAAGGGTCGGCAGCACGGCCGGGACGTTCCCATAGCCCACGTGCCGGATGATCTCCTCGTAGAGGTCGGGCACCCGCTGCACGTCAACCCGCCACGACGGCACGCTGACGGCGACGACATCGCCGCGGCGTTTGGGAGCGAAACCCAGCCCGTCGAGGATGCGCACGGCCTCGTCCCCATCGATCTCGAGCCCCGTGAAGGCCGACAGGGCCGCCACCGAGAACTCCAGGGATGCGGGCGACCACGGTCGCGGCTGGACGTCGACCCTCCCCGGACAGACCGTTCCTCCGGTGAGGCCGGCGATCAGGGCCGCGGCCACGTCGGCGGCTACCGGCACCATCTCGGGGTCGGCGCCGCGTTCGAAACGATGGGAGGCCTCCGTGTGGAGACCGAGACGCCGGGCGGCGCGCCGGATGGGGATGGGCTCGAACCAGGCGCTCTCCAGGAGCACGTCCGTGGTCCCCTCGCCGATCTCGCTGTCGGCGCCCCCCATGATGCCGGCCAGGGCCGAGGCCTTCTCGACGTCGGCAATGACCAGGACCTCCGGGTCCAGGCGCCGCTCCACACCGTCCAGGGTGAGGAGAACCTCCCCCTCGGACGCACGCCGCACGACGATCCGCCGCCCCTGGACCTTCTCCAGGTCAAAGGCGTGGAGCGGCTGCCCGAGCCGGAGCAGAACGTAGTTGGTGGCATCCACCACGTTGTTGATGGGCCGGACGCCGCAACGCTCCAGGCCCTCCTGGAGCCAGAGGGGGGAGGGGCCGATCCGGACGCCCCGGATGACCCGGGCCACGTAGCGGGAGCACAGCTCCGGGGCCTCGATCTCGACGGAGACCAGGCTCGAAGCCGGCTCACCGGACTCCTCGACCTCGACCTTCAGCGCCTTCAGCGTGGCGCCCGTCGCCACCGCCGCCTCCCGGGCCAGTCCCCGGTGGCTCATGGCGTCGGGCCGGTTGGTGGTGACGTCCACGTCCCAGATCTCCGAGCTTCCGGACGGCTCGCGCACCTCGACGTTGAAGCCGCAATCCGTCAAGCGTTCCGCCAGCACGTCGGCTGCGGGCGCCCCTTCCAGCTCGTCACGGAGCCATGCAAGATCGAACCTCATGCGAATTGCCTCGTCAGTCTCTGGTCACCGGAGAAGAGCAACCTCAGGTCGGGGATGCCGTAGAGGAGCATGGCCACCCGGTCCAGGCCCAGCCCGAAGGCGAAGCCCGTGTACCGCTCGGCGTCGATACCAACCTTCTCGAACACCCGGGGATCGACCATCCCGGAACCCAGGATCTCGATCCAGCCCGAACGGGAGCAGACGCCGCAGCCGGAGCCGCCGCAGAAGATGCAGGTGATGTCCACCTCGGCGGAAGGCTCGGTGAAGGGGAAGTAGCTGGGCCGGAACCGGACGTCCACCCCGGAGAAGAGCTCGTGGAGGAAGGTCTCCAGCGCCGCCTTGAGGTTGCCGAAGGTGATTCCCTCATCGACGACGAGACCCTCGATCTGGTGGAACATTGGTGAATGCCGCAGGTCCGAGTCCCGCCGGTAGACGCGGCCGGGAACGATGATGCGGATGGGCGGCTTCCGGTGCTCCATGACACGTGTCTGCACCGGTGAGGTGTGGGTCCGCAACAGCCGGCCTCCCGGCAGGTAGAAGGTATCCTGGTCGTCGCGGGCCGGGTGGTCCGGCGGCATGTTGAGGGCCTCGAAGTTGTGCCAGTCGTCCTCGACCTCGGGGCCGTCCTCCACGGAGTAGCCCATGCGGAGGAAGATGGTCTCGATGCGCTGCCGGACCAGGTGGACGGGGTGCTCGGCCCCACGGGGCAGGGGCCGGCCCGGCAAGGTGACGTCCACCTCGCCGGCCTTCCGCTTCCCGCTCCCGGCCTTGGCCGCGGCCGCGGCCTCCTTGAGCTTGCCCTCCACGAGCTTCTTGAGCTCGTTGAGGGCCCGGCCGTAATCCCGCTTCTCCTCGGACGGAAGGGTTCGCAGCACCGCTGTCAGCTCCAGCAGGAGCCCCGACCGGCGGCCCGCGTAGCGGACCCTCAGCTGCTCCACGGCATCGGGATCCTTCCCGGCCGCTTCCAGCTCGGCCAGGAAGGTGCGGCGCACCTCCTCGATTCGTTGCAGGCCCACGGCGGGCCTCAACCGAGGGACTGCTTGGCCAGCTCGACGAGCTGGGTGAAGCCCTGGGGATCCCGGATGGCCATGTCGGCCAGCACCTTGCGGTCGAGGCCGCAACCCGCGGCCTTGAGCCCGGCGATGAAGGTGTTGTAGCTCATGCCGTTCTCACGTGCGGCGGCGTTGATGCGGGTGATCCACAGGGAGCGGAAATGGCGCTTCCGCTGCTTGCGGTCCCGGTAGGCGTAGACGAGGGACTTCTCGACCTGCAGCTTGGCGATGCGGTGCAGGCGGGACTTGCCTCCCCAGTACCCCTCGGCCAGTTTGAGGATCTTCTTCCGGCGGTCCTTGCGGTGGGTGGAACGTTTGACTCTCATTGCTCCGTCTCCTTACGCGCCGTAGGGGAGCATGCGGCGCAGCACCTTGGCGTCGGGATCACTGGCCATGGTGGCGGAACGCAGCTTGCGCTTCCGCTTCCGGCTCTTCTTGGAAAGAATGTGGGAATGGTAGGCGTGGTGGCGCTTGAACCGCCCGCTGGCCGTCCGCTTGACGCGTTTGGCCGCTCCCCGGTGGGTCTTAAGCTTCGGCATGGTGCCTCCTTGTAGTTCCGGCCCGCTACAGCTCGCGGGACCGGGTGTTGATGGCGTCGACGATACGGTCGCGCACGGCGTCGAGGGGATGAACCCCCTCGTCACGGCGGTGGCGCAGACGAAGGGCGACGGTTCCCGCCTCGGCCTCCCGGCCGCCGACAACCAGGAGGTAGGGAACCTTCATGGCCTCCCCTTCGCGGATCTTGAAACCCAGCTTCTCCGAGCGCCGGTCCACGCTGGCCCGGATCCCGGCGGCCCGGAGTTTCTCGGCAACGGACTCGGCGTAGTCGTTGACGGCGTCGGTGATGGGAAGCACCCGGACCTGTTCCGGCGCCAGCCAGGGCGGCAGGTCCCCGGCGAAGTGCTCCAGCATGACGCCGAAGAAGCGTTCGACGGATCCAAGGATGGCCCGGTGGATCATGACCGGGCGTTTCTCGGTCCCATCGGTGTCCACGTAGCTCAGGTCGAAGCGCTCGGGCAGGAGGAAGTCCAGCTGGATCGTGGCCAGTTGCCATTCACGGCCGATGGCGTCGTGGACGACGAAGTCGATCTTGGGTCCGTAAAAGGCCCCGTCCCCGGCGTTGATGGTGTAGGCGACGCCCCGGTCGTCCAGGCAACGGGCCAGCACGGTCTCGGCGTGATCCCAGATGGCCCGCTCGCCCATGGCCTTTTCGGGCCGCGTCGACAGGAAGATCTCGATCTCCTCGAAACCGAAGATCTCGAAGATCTCGAAGATCAGGTCGAAGAGTGCCGTGATTTCCGGCTCGATCTGTTCGGGCGTGCAAAAGATGTGGGCGTCGTCCTGGGAAAAGGAGCGGACCCTGGTCAGGCCCGTGACGACGCCGGAGCGTTCGTAGCGGTGCAGGCGGCCGAAGTCGGCCAGCCGCCGCGGCAGGTCGCGGTAGGAGTGCGCCTGGTTACCAAAGATCAGGCAGTGGGAGGGGCAGTTCATGGGCTTGACCGAATACTTGCGGTCCTCCACGTTCTCCCAGGCGTCGGCGAAGTACATGTTCTCCCGGTAGTTGTCGTAGTGACCCGAGCGCTTCCACAGGGAGATATCGAAGATCTGAGGGGTGATGACCTCCTCGTAGCCGTACTGCCGGTACTTCTCCCGCATCAGGTCCACCAGGGCGTTGTAGATGATGGCTCCGCGGGGGTGGAAGAAGGGGCTGGCGGGCGCCTCGGGGTGGAAGGAGAAGAGGTCCAGCTCCCGTCCAAGCTTCCGGTGATCCCGTTTCCGGATCTCCTCCAGGCGGGCGAAGTAGGCGTCCAGCTCCTTCTTGCTGGGGAAGGCCGTCCCGTAGATCCGCTGGAGCATCTCGTTGCGCTCGTCGCCCTTGAAGTAGGCGCCCGACGCCTCCAGCAGCTTGACGGCGCCGATCTGGGAGGTCCGTTGCACGTGGGGTCCACGGCACAGGTCGAGGAAATCGCCGTGGCGGTACAGGGTGATGGTCTCGCCCTCGGGGATGTCCTCGAGCCGGATCAGCTTGATATCCTCGCCCCGCTCCTCCATGATGCGCCGCGCCTCGTCCCGGCTGACCTCGATCCGCTCGAAGGGAAGGTCCTCCTTGATGATCCGGCGCATCTCCTCCTCGATCCGCTCGAAGTCCTCCGGCTTGAAGGGACGTGGAAAGCGGAAATCGTACTGGAACTTCTCCGAGTGGTCCTGCCGCCCGGCATCGATGGGCGTGCCGGGCCAGAGCCGCTTGACGGCGTCGGCCATCACGTGCTCGGCCGAGTGGCGAATGATCTCCCCGCCTTCGGGGTCGCGGGTAGTGACAATCTTGAGCTCCACATCCTCCTCGATGGGCGTCCGCAGGTCCACGAGGCGGCCGTCGATCAGGCCGGCCACCGTCTCCTTGGCCAACCGCTTGCCGATGGCCTCGGCCACCTGCAAGACCGTCACACCAGCCTCGAACTCCTTCTTCGAGCCATCCGGCAACGTGATGTGGATCGTCCGTGACATTTCAAACCCTCGTTTCTCGGGGCCCGGATCCTCATGATCATCCGGACCAAAACAGAAAACCCGGCCGCGAAGGCCGGGGTTTTCGATAGTGGTAGGCGCGCGCGGACTCGAACCGCGGACCTCATCCGTGTGAGGGATGCGCTCTAACCAACTGAGCTACGCGCCTGCGCAGTCAAGTGGTAGGCGCGAGCGGACTCGAACCGCTGACCTCTACCGTGTCAAGGTAGCACTCTAACCAGCTGAGCTACGCGCCTGCACAGGCTATCGACGGGTGACCCTCGTGGGGCTCTTGTGGACCCGCCCTCGTCCTTCGTGTTCCGGTCTGACAAAGATCAACCCCTCCACAGAGGGGAAGGGCATGGTAACAACGGCAGGACCGGGTGTCAATACGCGGCGTTGCAGGGTGCCAGCTCCCAAGCCCCCTTCCTCGCGGTGGACGCGAGGATTGCAGGAAACGGGCGACAAGAGAACCGGAGGTCCGCTCATCGTCCGGCTTCTCACACCGTCCACGACTCTCCGGCAGACCCGGCAGATCCTCAGCCGCCCCTGGAGCGCGCTGGGCGTGCCCGGGCGCGTCAGCTCCGACAGCGTGGCGTGCACGGCCGGCAACGCCGTGCTCTTGCGCTCTGTCACGCGAACGCGTGCGGGGCCGAGCCGGCCGAAGGACCGTTCCTCATCGGAGGCCTCCACGGTCAACCGGGCGTTGGCGTTTTCCGGAGCGCGAAGCAATGGGCGGACGGACTCCACGAAATACGCAAGGCCCGGCATTGCGCGGGAACACCGGCCGGAGCAGGTGAGCGCCGTCACTGCGCCGCGATGCGTGCTCGGTACATTTGTTGCACCCTACAGGTGGAGGTATCCGTCATGAAGGTGCGGTGTTGGCTGGTGGGGGCGGCCGTGTTGTGCGTCACCGGTCTTCCGGGGATCATCCGGCCGGCCGACGCCGGCTCGGCGGGACCGAGGGCGCGCCGGGCCGTGCGGATCCTCCCCGCGCTTGCCTGGGAATCCCGGGGGATCGGCGGTGGCGGAGCGTTCTTCTCGCCGGCTCCGAGCCTCCACGATCCCGGCCGGCTCTACGTCTCCAGCGACATGGGCGGCGTGTACGAAAGCGGAGACCTCGGACAGTCCTGGCGGATGCTCCGGTCGAGCCGGCTCCAGGGCGGCGTCGCGACCCCGGTTCAGTTCACTTCCGACCCCTTGGTGCTGTACGCCATCGACGCTCGCGAGGACCTCCGGATCCCCGTGGTGAGCCACGACGGGGGGACCGGCTGGTCTCCCCTGGCGTCCGACCCCACCGGCGGGGAGGCGTACTCACTCTGGGCCGATCCGGCCTCCACCCAGCGGCTCCTGATCTCCAGCTACGACACCCTCTACTTCTCATCGGACGGCGGGGCCACCTTCCACCAGGTACACCAGGCGCACGACGAGCATGTGGCCGGGGTCTTCTGGGACGGAAGCACGATCCTGACGGGTGCCCGGGATGGTCTGCTGGTCTCCACCGACGGGGGCGCCACCTTCTCGCTCTCGTCCGTGGGTGGCATCCCGTCGGATGAGGAAATGGTGAGCTTCGCAGGTCTTCGTGTGGGGGCCGCGGTGCGGTTGTGGGCGGTGACCCTCGGCGCCGGCGACGTGTGGCCCCTGATCACCGGCGGGGAGATGTGGAGCTACCAGAACGTCTACAGGATGGACTGGAGCGACGGGGGCTCGTGGATGGCGGTGGGCGCGGGAATACCGAACGATGTTCTGCCCTTCTTCGTGGCGGCGGCCCCCGGGCAGATCGATACAGTGTGGGTGGCCGGCGGCAACACAACCCTGTCCGCTCCGGCGGTGCTCAAGTCCGCCGACGGGGGCAGCACGTGGGCCAACGTCTTCCAGACCGAGAACAACGCCAACATCACCACGGGTTGGAGCGGGTACCTCGGGGATACCGACTGGTGGTGGGGCGAATACGCCCTGGGTTTCGCCGTTTCGCCCGTGGACCCGGGGAGGGCGGTCCTCACGGATCTAGGCTTCATCCACGTGACCGACGACGGCGGGGGATCATGGCGGCAGGCCTACGTGGACCCCGCCGACGAGAACCCGCCCGGCAGCCCGACGCCGAAGGGCCTGGCCTACCGGGGCATCGGCGCCGAGGACACCAGCGTCTGGTGGCTCCACTGGGTGGACGACACGACCCTCGTGGCCGCGTTCACGGACATCCGGGGGATCCGGAGCACCGACGGGGGCCACAGCTGGACCAGCGGCTTCTCCCTGGGCCTCCCCCACAACTCCACCTACCACGTGGTGGAGCACCCGGTGTCCGGGAGGCTCTTCGCCGCCACCTCGTCGGTGCACGACCTGTACCAGAGCACCTACCTGGAGGACAACAGGATCGACGCCGGAACCGGAGCGGTCGTGTTCTCGGACGATGGCGGGGCCAGCTGGCAGATCCTGCACGATTTCGGCCATCCCGTGGTCTGGCTGGCTCTCGATCCCAACGACGGCGAAACTCTGTACGCCAGCGTGGTCCACAGTACAGAGGGCGGCATCTGGGTGACCCATGATCTGAGCAGCGGTACGGGGGCCGCCTGGACCCGCCTGGCGGACCCCCCCCGCACGGAGGGACACCCCTTCACCCTCCACGTGCTGGACGACGGAACCCTGGTGTGCACCTTCTCGGGGCGCCGGGACGCCTCGGGGGCGTTCACAACCAGCTCGGGGGTCTTCGTCAGCACCGACGGTGGCGCCACCTGGACCGACCGGTCGGATTCCAGGATGCTCCGCTGGACGAAGGACCTGGTGGTGGACCCCAACGATCCTTCACAGAACACCTGGTACGTGGCGGTCTTCTCCCATTGGGGGGCCTACCCCAACGAGGTGGGAGGACTCTACCGGACCACCGACAGGCGGCAGAGCTGGGAGCAGATCAGCGACCTCTACCGGGTGGAGTCCTGCACCGTGGACCCTGGGGATCCGAACACGCTGTACCTCTCCACCGAAAGCCGGGGCCTCTGGGTCACTCACGACCTGGGCGATCCCACGCCGGTCTTTGCCCGCGTGGAGGGGTTCCCCTTCGCCCATCCCGTGCGGATCTTCTTCGAGCCCGGGGGCACCGGAGTCGTCTGGGTCACCACCTTCGGCGGGGGGCTCTTCCGCGCGCAGCCCTAAGTTTTCGTTCCGCCGTCCGGCTGGCCGGATTCTGAGGTGGCCGGCTGGTACCACATGGACAGGAACGACCCGGCCGCCACCGACACCGCCTCCCCTACGGCTGGCCGGCCAAGCCCGGGGTGACCATCCCGGGCCACATCAGCTACGCACCGGGAGGCGTCGTCGAGACCCACGGGGGCTCCTGCACGGGCAACGTCGTTCTTCCCATGGCCTGAACGGCGTCGGAGCCCTGTTGGATCCGGGGGGATGGGGAACGCGCCTTTCCCGTCATCGAGGGCACCCTCAGCCCCCGCGACAGCCCCTGCCTGATCCTGGAGAACCTGGACTTCGACGGCGGAAGGAAGGGGGGCGTCAGCCTCACCTCCTCGGGACACCACCTGGCGGTCCGGAACTCGGTGTTCCGGAACAAGGTCTGGGCCCACAACAGCCCAGGGGTCGGCGCGGATCCGGGTTCTTCACAACACCTGTCGCGAGCGGCATTCCCGCGCATTGCCCGTCCGCTTCCGATCCGGTTGCCCCTTCGGCGACGAGGCCGCCGTATCCTGGGACCATGGGTCTCCTCGATACGGCGATCGTGATCGGCTCGCTCGCGGGCATGGTGCTGCTCTCGGCATGGATCGCGGCCCGCCAGGGGCGGATGGACGATTTCTATCTCGGCGGTAGACGCCTGCCCGGTTGGGCCCTGGGCATCAGTCTCGCCGCGAACCAGGTGTCGGCAATCTCCCTGGTGGGCGCCCCCGCCTTCGTCGCCCTACGCGCCGGCGGCGGGCTCGTCTGGCTCCAGTACGAGCTCGCCGTGCCGCTGGCCATGGCGGCGCTGGTCCTGTGGGGTGTCCCGCTTCTCCGCCGGGCGCGCGGCGTCGAGGTCTACCAGGCCGTAGAGCACCGGCTGGGACGGGGCGCCCGGCGGACACTCGCCGCGCTCTTCCTGGCCGGCCGCGGCCTCGGCGCGGGGGTGATCCTCTACGCCTCGGCACTGGTGGTCGACGCCTGCACCTCCTGGGGGCTCGACACCAGCCTCCTCATCGTCGGCCTAGTCGCCGTGGCGTACACCACCCTCGGCGGCCTCGTGGCCGACGTGCTCTCCGACGTCTTCCAGTTCGTGCTCCTGTGGGGCGGCACCCTCGTGGCGACGGTCGTGCTCGGCGCCCGTCTCGGACGCGAGGGCGGCCTGCTCGCAGGGATCGACCCCACCCGCCTGGCCGCCATCGACCTCGCCCACAACGGCGTCACCGACGGCGCGACCTTCGCTTTCTGGCCGATGCTCGTCGGCGGTTTCTTCCTCTACCTGTCCTACTACGGCTGTGACCAGACCCAGGCCCAGCGGATCCTCGCCGCCGCCGACGAGCCGACCGCCAGGCGCGCGCTCGTGACCGCCTCCGTCGTGCGCTTTCCGCTGGTGCTCACCTACTGCCTCTTCGGCGTCATGCTCGCCCGCCTCCTGGTCGTGGATCCCGCCTTCGCGGCCTCCCTTTCCGGTCTGCCACCCGACGCCCTGGTACCGCGCTTCCTGGTCACCTACCTGCCCCGCGGGGTGCTCGGGATCGCCGTGGCCGGCATGCTCGCGGCCGCTCTCTCATCGGTGGACTCGGCCTTCAACTCCCTCTCCGCGGTGACCGTGGAGGAGCTCCTGCCAGCCTCCTGGCGCGACCGCCCGCGGCGCCAGCTCCTCGCCGCCCGGGCGGTGACCGCCCTCTGGGGTGCCGTCGCCGTCGGCGCTGGCGCCGTCTTTTCCCGCGCCGGGGAGACGACCATCGAGATCGTCAACCGGGTGGGAAGCGCCCTCTACGGCCCCGTACTCGCCCTCTTCCTCCTCGCCTGGCGGTCACGGCGGGCGGACGGCCGTTCGGCGGTTGCCGGAGCCATCGCCGGCGTGGCCGCAAACCTTGCGGTCGCTGCTTTCCTTCCCTCGGTCTCCTGGTTGTGGTGGAACGTCATCGGCTGCGGGGTGGCGCTCGCCGTGGGCGTCGCCGCGGGGCGAGCCTCGCGAAGGGCCGTCGTCCCGGCGGCAACGGCGCCGGCACGGCGTTCGGCGGCGTTCCTGGTGGCATGGTTCGCGCTCGTGGCGGCCCTCCTCGCAGTGATCACGCTGAAGGCGTCGTGACCGCGCGAAGCACCGTACCGGGAGAGCCGCTGTGAAACTGTGGGCGCAACCCGTCCCCCCACAGAGGCGTCTGCCATGTGGGACCGGTGTGAGGTTCCGGACCCTGGGAATGGTGGAGGCCGGCATTCCCTGCACGATCCCGCTTCGGTTGGACGAGCCTTGAACCGTGGCCATCCCGGCGCGGCACCGGCAGCCGGCGGACCATGCCCGCGCACGCCGCAGCCCTTCCTTCGCCCCTCCCAGCAGAAGACCCATGAATGATCCGGGCTAGAACAAGAGCGCCGGCCCGAGGGCCGGCGCTGCTGGATCGATGTTCATCCGGAGGAGAGCTCTTCAGCTCTCTCCGCCGTCGTACTCGGGGAAGTGCTCCACGGTGACGTCCAGGTGGCCGGCCAGGTCCTTGAGCTCGCGGGTCAGGGCCCGGCCGATGACGACGCGCTGGATCTGGTTGGTCCCTTCGTAGATCTGCGTGATCTTGGCGTCCCGCATGTACTTCTCGATGGGGTAGTCCTTGCAGAACCCGTAGCCCCCGAAGAGCTGCACGGCGTCGGTGGTCACCTTCATGGCCGTATCCGTGGCGAAGACCTTGGCCATGGCCGCCAGCCGCGAGATGTTCTTGGCGCCGGCGTCGATGGCCCGGGCCGAGGCGTACACCAGGTGGCGGGCCGCCTCGATCTGGGTGGCCATGTCGGCCAGCATGAACTGGATCGCCTGGAAGGAGAGCACGGTCTGGCCGAACTGCCGCCGCTCGCTGGTGTAGCGCAGGGCCCACTCGAAGGCGCCCTGGGCCAGACCCAGCGCCTGGGCCGCCACGCCGGGACGGGCGCGGTCCAGGGTCATCATGGCGTTCTTGAAGCCGCCGCCCTCCTTGTGGCCCAGGAGGTTGTCCGCTGGGACCCGGCAGTCCCGGAAGTGCAGCTCGTTGACGGGCACCGTGCGGATGCCCATGGTGTCCTCGCGCTTGCCCACCTCGAAGCCCGGCGTGTCGCGCTCGACGATGAAGGCCGAGATCCCCCGCATTCCACGATCGGGCTGGGTCAGGGCGTAGACGGTGTAGGTGGAGGCCACGGCGCCGTTGGTGTTCCACTTCTTCTCGCCGTTGATGACGTAGTAGTCGCCGTCCTTGATGGCGGTGGTTCTCAGGCTGCCGGCGTCGGAGCCCGAGGGTTTCTCCGAGAGGCCAAAGGCGATCAGCTGGTCGCCGGCGGCGATGGGCGGCAGGTACTTTTGCTTCTGCTCCTCCGTGCCGCCGAGGATGATGGGAAAGGAGCCCAGGGCGTTGACGGCGTAGGCGACGCCGATTCCGCCGCAGGCCCGCGAGAGCTCCTCGACCACCAGGCAGAGGTCCAGTACGCCGGCGTCCTGACCGCCGTACTCCTTGGGAATCCAGATCCCCGTCAGCCCGTAAGACTTGAGGGCCTCCAGGATGTCCCACCCGTACTCCCCCGTCCGGTCGAGCTCGGCCGCCCGGGGGCGGACGTACTTCTCGGCGACCTCGTGGGCCCGGTCCTTGTAATCCAGATTCTGTTTGCTCAGCAGTTCGCGCATGAAACCCCTCCCATAATCGACAGTGGACGCCATGATACACAAGCCGGCGCCGGGGACCGCCCGAGCGTCCCTCCCTCCAGCCCAACAGTGATCGTCCGCCGTGCATGCTAGGATCGACCCATGGACGAACCGCCTCCAGGAGAACGGAGCCATGGATAGGGAGGTCGCGGCCATCCTGCTTTGCCTCCTGGGGTCGGCTTTCTTCTCCGCCTCGGAAACCGCGCTGACCTCCCTACCCATCACGCGGCTGGAATCCCTCAGGGAGCGGACACGGGGGCTGACACGGCGGGGACTGGACCGGTGGAATAGGGCGCCCCGCGAGCTTCTGATCACCATCCTGATCGGCAACAACCTGGTCAACGTCCTGGCCTCCGCACTGGCGACGGACATCGCCCGGCGGCTGACGGGCAGCGGAGGGCTGGCCATCGCCGTCGGAATCATGACCCTCTTCATCCTGATCTTCGGTGAGATCACCCCCAAGTCCGTGGCCCAGGTCCACGCCGAGGGTCTCTCCCACGCCGTGGCCGGCCCCCTGTACCTGATGGACCGCCTGCTGCTCCCCGTCACCTGGGCCCTGGCCGGGCTGACCCGCCTCCTGACGCGCGGTGGAAGGGCGGTGCGGCCTGTCACCGAGCAGGACCTCCTCTTCCTCCTCCGCCTGGCTGACCGCCACGACCAGCTCGGCAGCGAGACCCGCCACATGATCGAGTCGGTCCTCCGCTTCACCAAGGCCGTCGCCCGGGAGGTCATGGTCCCCCGTCCGCTGGTTCACACGGTGGACCGAAGCTGGTCGAAGGCGCGGGTCCTCGAGGCCGTCGTCGGCTCGGGTTACAGCCGATTCCCCGTGGTCGACGGCTCTCCCGACGCCATCGTCGGCATCCTTCACGCCAAGCGGCTCCTGGCCCTGGACGAGAACGAACCCTGGATGGAAGCCGTCGCCGAACCGTTCTTCGTTCCCGAGACCAAACCTCTGGCCGAGCTCCTCCAGGACTTTCGCCGGAGTCACCAGCACATGGCCCTGGTCCTCGACGAGTTCGGCGGCCTTTCGGGCGTGGTCTCCCTGGAGGACGCCCTGGAGATCGTCGTCGGTGAGATCGAGGACGAGTTCGACTGGAACCGGGGCAATGCCATCGACTCGAGGACCGACGGGTGGACCGTGCCGGGTCACCTCTCCCTGCGGCGGCTGGAACGTCTCCTGCTCCGGCCCCTGGAGCCCCCCGAGGACGTGGAGTCCGTCGGCGGGCTGGTGGCCCACCTCCGGCGCCATGGCGAAACCGAGCCGTACCACTGGAACGGCCTGGAGTTCCGCATCCTGGAGGAGACCGACGGCCGGCCGAGCCGCGTGGCCGTTCGCACGATCCCCGGCGAGGGTTGAGCGTCGTTCCCGGGAAGCCCGCACGTCTCACCGCCCTTCTTCGCGAGACCGTGGAGGCGCGTGTCAGTGTGGTGTTTCGACCTGGCCCGGACTCTTCACACGTGATCTTGCTACAGGGGGCGATACACCGTGCATGGCGGGCGCATCCGCCGTTGTAGCAGGAAGTCGGTGAGATGTGTGGGTATACTCCCCGCGTGCTGGCCGCTCTCTTCGCCCTCGCCGCCGGGATCGTTCTGGCCCTGGCCCTCCCCGGCCCGGGCCTGGCGATTCTCGTACTGGCCTTCCCCGGCCTCCTCCTGGAGGCGATCCACCGTTCACGCTCCCCCCTGCGCGCGGCCCTTCTGGGCTGGCTCGCCGGCACTGCCCACTGGATCGTCGCCACCAACTGGGTCCTTCCTGTCATGCACAACTACGGCGGGCTCCCGCTCCTCGCCGCGGCGGCCGCCCTGGCGGGCATGTCCGTCCTCCTGGGCCTGACCTGGGCTGGCACCGCCGGACTGACCCATCTGGCGCCGCCGGCCCTTCGCCCCTGGCTCTTCGGCTTCGTCTGGATCGCCTTCGAGGTCCTCCGTCAGAGTCTCGTCTATCGGTTCCCGTGGAATCCCACGGCGGCCACAGTCGCCCCATTCCCCTCCCTTCTGGCCTCCCTGCCCATCTGGGGAGCCAGCGGCCTGGGCTGGGCCATCACCTCCCTGGGGGCCGGCGGCTGGGCCGTCTTCCGGGCTGCCTCCCGCCGCTCCGGTGAGATCCTGGCGGCCTCGGCCACCATCCTCGCCGTGGTGTTCTCGCTGGCCGCTCCCGGGCCGGGGCCGGCCTCCGGCCCAACCCTCCGCGTGGCTGCCATCCAGCCGGGCACGAGCCTGGAGGAGAAGTGGGACCCCTCCCAGGGCCCGAGAATCGCCCGGGAGGTCTGGGAGATGACCCGGGAGGCGGCGGCCGGAGACGCCGAACTGGTCCTCTGGCCCGAGTCGGCCGTGCCCTACAACCTGGAGCGTGATCCCCGTTACCGCCGGCTCGTGGAGGAGCTGGCCGCCGAGCTCCATGTCCATATCCTCCTCAACTCCATCGGCACAACGCCCACGGGCGGCTACACCAACTCGGTCTACTCCGTGGGCCCCGACGGCCTGGAACCCGGCCGCTACGACAAGATCCGTCTGGTCCCCTTCGGCGAGTACGTGCCCTTCATCGGCCGTTTCGCCTTCGCCAAATCCCTGGTGCGCGAGGTCGGCCGGTTCACGCCCGGCCGGGACCCCAAGCCCCTGCGGGTCGGCGCCGACCGCGTGGGGATCGCCATCTGCTACGAGATCGTCTTCCCCTCCCTGATCGCACAGGAGGTCCGCCGCGGCGCCGGCTTCCTGGTCACACTGACCAACGACGGCTGGTACGGCTACTCCTGGGCCCCCCATCAGCACTTCGCCCAGGCGATCCTCCGCGCCGCCGAGACCCGGCGCTGGGTCGCCCGCGCGGCCCTGACCGGTATCTCCGGCTTCGTCGATCCCCGGGGCCACGTGGTGCGGGATCTGCCCGTCGGGAGAACGGGAATCCTCTTCGGCGACATCACCCCCCTGAGCACCGAGACTCCCCGGGTCCGCCTGGGCAACTGGTGGGTCTGGATCTGCGTCCTGGCCATCCCGCTCCTGCTGGTGCCCGGCGTCCGGCGACCGCGCCGAGAAACCTAGGACCGTGGGCGAATACAGCGACGACGCCGTGGTCCTCGACGCCATCCCCTACCGGGACCGGCACCAGATCGTCGCCGCCCTGACCCACGAACACGGCCTGGTCCGGGGTGTCCTGCGAGGGGCCCGGGGCGGCAAGGCCCCGGCCGCCGCCGCCACGCAGATCCTGTCCCTGGTCCGGGCCGCCTGGTGGCTCAAGGCCGGCGCCGAGCTGGCCACCTTCCGGCGGATCGAGCTCCTGCGCTCCTCCTACGGCCTGGCGTCCAACTTCGAGGCCAGCACCGCCGCAGCGGCCATTGCCGAGCTGTTCCTCAGCTTCTGCTCACCTGGAGAGGCCCAGCCCCGGCATTTCCGCCTGGCCCATTCGGTGACCAACGCCCTCCTCGAGGGCGGGGACCCCGCGGCCCTCCTGGCCTACGCGCAGACCTGGATCCTCCGGCTGGGCGGCGTCCTGCCCGAGCTCGACGTGTGCAGCGAGTGCGGCACTTCCCTTGAGGGGGCCTTTCACCTGGATCCCAGCGATCTCCTCCCCCTGTGCCGTGATTGCGCCCCGGCGGGAACGCCCCTCCTGGACGCCACCGCCGTCCGCTTCCTGCGAACCGTCCTCCGCACGCCGCCCGGGGAGCTCAAAGCCCCCCCGCCGCCCGGTGCCGTCCGCTGGCTGGACCGCCGTATCCGCGATGAGGCCCACCGCCCCCTCCGCGCCCTGGACTTCTTCCGGAGGCACGGGAAGGGATCGTAGCGGCGACGCGGCGATCCCGGGGCCGGGCGCCCCTTTGGGAGAACCACCCACGCCGCGCACGACAGGGTACCGACGAGCAAACGCGACGCGTACGTCCCAGGTATTGCTTCGTCGCTTCGCCCCTCTCAATGGCGGAGAGGGAACGCCTCGGAAGGCGTTCCCTCTCCGTCACCGCCTCCAGAAGCTGGGCATGAACAGGACCAGGAGCGTGAAGATCTCCAGTCGGCCGAAGAGCATGAGGAAGGCCAGCACGATCTTGGTCAGCGCCGGGAAATGGGCGAAGTTGTCGTAGGCGCCAACCCTACCCAGGCCGGGTCCCACGTTGCCGATGGCAGTGACCGCGGAGGAGAGGGAGGTCAAGAGGTCGTAGCCGTAGGCCGCCACCACGCTGGCGCCCAGCAAGGTCAGCAGCGCGTAGGCGGTCAGGAAGGCCCAGATTCCCGAGAGCACCGATTCCGGGACCACGACGCCGCCGAACTTGACCGGGCGCACGGCATGGGGATGGATCAGCCGCTGCATCATGACCTTGAGGGAGCGAAATGAGAGGAGGGCGCGTAGGCTCTTGATGCCGCCGCCCGTGGAGCCGGACATACCTCCCAGCACCATGAGGATCAGCAGGATCAGCAGGGCCAGCTGAGGCCACAGCTCGAAGTCGACGCTGACATAGCCGGTCGTGGTCAGGATGGAGACGACGCCAAAGGCGGCCACCCTCAAGGTGCCCAGAAGGGTTTCCCCCGGCCGGTGCAGCAGCAGGGCGACCGCCGCGGTGGCCGCGGCCACCACCCCGAGGAAGTAGCGGAGCTCCGCATCCCGGAGCACCTCCCGCCACCGGCCCGTGATGATCTTGAAGTGAAGAACGAAGTTGATTCCCGCCAGCAACATGAAGAGCGTGACGATCCACTCCACCGCCGGTATCCCCATCTCCCCGACGGAGGTGTTCCGGGTGGAGAACCCCCCGGTGGCCAGGGTGGTGAAGGCGTGGCAGATGGCCTCGAAGCCGTCGACACCGGCCAGCCGGAGTGCGATCCACTCCAGCCCGGTCAGCCCGACGTAGATGGCCCAGAGGGAGCGAGCCGTGGAGGCCAGACGGGGTTGGACCTTGTCCGCCACGGGACCGGGTACCTCCGCCTTGAAGAGCTGCATCCCACCGATGCCCAGCAACGGCAGGATGGCGATGGTGAACAGGATGATCCCCATGCCGCCGACCCACTGGGTCATGGCCCGCCACAACAACAACGCCCGGGGCACCACCGTGACGTCGGGAATCACCGTGGAGCCGGTGGTCGTGAAGCCCGAAACCGATTCGAAGAAGGCGTCCTCCAGACCCAGCACACCGGCCACCACGTAGGGAACCGCTCCGAGCAGGGAAACCACAAGCCACGCGCCCCCCACCACGAGGAAGCCGTCCGCCGGCCGGATCTTCCGCGGAGCGCTGCGGAAACCCAGCACCAGGGCGCCTCCGGTCACACCAGCGAGACCAAGGGCCACCAAGTAGGGCGTCACGCTTTCGCCCATGAACAGGGCCGTCACCAGTGGCACGCACAGGAAGGCCCCCGCCAGCAGGCTCAACCATCCCAGGAGAAAGGCGTCGAAACGGAGGTTCACGCCGTCCGCCCTCGCCACCCTGCGGCCCGGATGCTATTCGAACGCACCCTCATTCCCCGAGAAACCCGTCGAGGCGTGCCGCCGCGTCCGCCGTGGTGATCAGCAGGACCCGGTCGCCGGGCTGCATGCGATCCCCCCCGGCGGGAACGGAGATCCGGCCCCCGTGCTGGACGGCCGCAACCAGGACTCCGCGTGGAAGACCTATCTCCGCCAGCCGCCCCGAGGCCAGCCGGCTTCCCCGGGCCACCTCGATCTCCATGACCTCCACCAGGTCGTCCAAAAGGGCCGCAACCGCCCGCACCTGGCCCCTCCGGACAAACTGAAGAGCCAGGCTGACCGAGAGCATCCGCGGCGAGATGATGGCGTCGATGCCCAGCTCCCCCACCAGGCCCACCAGTGCGGGGTTATCCACCACAGCGAAGGTCTGGCCGGCTCCGAGCTGCCGGGCAAGCAGCGACGAGACCACGTTGACCTCGTGGTCCTCGGTGCACCCCACGAAGCCGTAGACGTTCGAGATTTCCTCCTCCTCCAGCAATTCGCGATCGGTGGGGACCCCGTGGATCACCAGTGTCCTGTCCAGACGGGCCGCCGCCTCGTCGCAGGCGGCTCGATGCTCCTCCACCAACGTCACCGGCACGCCCTCTTCCTCCAACGCCTGGGCAAGCCGAATGCCGATGCGCGTGGCCCCGGCGATCATGACCCGTTTCCCCGGAGGCCGCTCCCGTCCCAGCAGGACGAGCACGTTGTCCACCTGTCCGGGGTCCAGGGCGAAGTACACGAGATCCCCGCCACGGATTTCGTCCTCCCCGTGGGGAACGATCCAGCGACCGGCCCGCCGGATGGCCACGACGAGCATGGGAACCGCCGGGAACAGCAGCCGCAGGTGGGAGAGCAGAAGGCCCGAGAAGTCGCTGGACGGATCGATGTTGAATCCGGCAACCAGGATCTCCCCGTCCAGGAAGGGAACCACGTCCACGGCGCCCGGGACGGGGAGAAGGGAGAGGATCCGTTCCACGGCCGCCTGCTCGGGGTTGATGGCCAGGCGTTGACCCCCGCCCTCCGCCGCCAGGGCGCGGAAGCTCTCCAGATGGCCGGAGTCGCGAAGCCGTGCCACCACGCGGGGCACCTTGAAGAGGGCGGAACCCACAAGGGCGACGACCATGTTGGCCTCGTCGGAGTTGGTCGTGGCGAAGAGGAGATCGCAGGATTCGATCCCCGCATCGAGAAGCACCGGGACCGTGGCGCCGTTGCCCGCCAGGGTCTGGACGTCGAGCCGGTCGGCCAGGTCCGCCAGGAGGACCCGGTCCCGCTCCACCACCACCACGTCATGGCCGTCGGCCGCCAGCTTTCCCGCCAGCGTGGAACCGACCAGACCACCCCCAACGACGATCGCCCGCATTACTCTCCTCTCTCCAAGGTTCCCCCATTCTCCCCGGCCCCGCCCCCGGGGGCAAGGGGTCGCTGCGTCCTGTGGAGGAATATCGCACGACCCGAAGGTGTTGCCCATGTGAAGCCCAGCGCTTCACTTCACAACTGCCGACACATGGAGAAAAAGGAGCTTCCACATGGCAACCACGCATTTCAAAGGAACACCGGTTCACACGAACGGCGAGCTGCCGGCCGTCGGTGCCAAGGCCCCCGACTTCAAGCTCGTGGCGGGCGATCTCAGCGACGCGACCCTCGCGGATTTCGCCGGCAAGAAGAAGATCCTCAACATCGTCCCCAGCCTGGACACGCCCGTCTGCGCGGCCTCGGCCCGCCACTTCAACGAGGACGCCTCCGTCCTTGACAACACCGTCGTCCTCGTCATCTCGGCCGACCTGCCCTTCGCCCAGGGCCGCTTCTGCACGACGGAAGGCCTGGAGAACGTCACCACCCTCTCCATGATGCGGGACCGCAACTTCGCCAAGGACTACGGCGTCCTTCTGGTGGACGGCCCCCTGGCCGGCATCTGCGCCCGCGCTGTCGTCGTCCTGGACGAGAACGACACCGTGGTCTACACCCAGCTCGTCGACGAGATCACCACCGAGCCCAACTACGTCGCCGCCCTCTTGGCCGCCCGCGGCTGACCGGACGTATCCACCACCGTGATTCGAGCCGCCCTCCGGGGCGGTTCGTTGCGTTTCTCCCCGGCGCCGACAACGTCGCGTCCACCCCCGAATCGCCTACACTGTCCCCGTGAACCGTATCGACGCACTCCGCCGCGCCCTGGGCGAACGTATCCTCCTTCTGGATGGGGCCACGGGCACGGCGCTGGAGTCCATGGAGCTTGACGCCGAAAGCTACGGCGGGAAGCCGTTGGTGGGCTGCAACGAGGCGCTGGTCCTCCACGCGCCCGAGGCGGTGGTCCGGCTCCACGAACTCTACCTGGAGGCCGGCGCAGACGTGGTGGAGACGGACACCTTCGGGGCGACACCCGTGGTCCTGGCCGAGTACGGCCTCGAGGACCGTGCCGGCGAGATCAACCGCCGGGCCGCCGAGCTGGCGCGGGACGCGGCTGCGAAGCACGCGGCGCCCGGCCGTCACCGCTGGGTGGCCGGCTCCATGGGCCCCACCACCAAGAGCCTGACCCTGACCGGCGGCATCACCTTCGGGGAGCTCGTGGACGGTTACCGGGTTCAGGCCGCGGGATTGGCCGAGGGCGGTGCCGACGTCCTGCTGATCGAGACGGCCCAGGACGCCCTCAACCTCAAGGCGGCCCTGATCGCCTGCCGGGAGGCCGCCCCCGGCCTGCCGGTGGCCGTCTCCGCCACCATCGAGCCCGGCGGCACAACCCTGGGGGGCCAGACCATCGAGGCCGTGGCCGTCATGGTCGAGCCCTGGGAGCCCCTGTGGGTGGGCCTCAACTGCTCCACGGGTCCCGGCCCCATGCGTGAGCACGTTCGCGCCCTCGCAGCCCTGACGCCGAGCTTCCTCTCGGTCGTACCCAACGCCGGCATGCCCGACGAGGACGGCCGCTACGGGGAGAGCCCCGAGCACCTGGCTGAAGTGCTGGGATCCTTCGCCGCCGAGGGGTGGATCAACGTCCTGGGCGGCTGCTGCGGCACCACGCCGGACCACATCCGCGCCCTCCGGAGGGTCGCCGACGCCCATGGGCCCCGGCAACCCGCCGCCTACGAGCCCGCCTGGGCTGCCGGCGGTCTCGCCATCCCGCTCCGTCAGGAGCGGCCACCCACCCTTGTGGGCGAGCGCACCAACGCCCTGGGCTCGAGGAAGTTCCGGGAGCTACTCGACGAGGAACGCTTCGCAGAGGCCACCAGCATCGGCCGCCAGCAGGTCCGCCGCGGCGCCCACATCCTGGATCTCTGCGTGGCCGACCCCAACTCCGACGAGACGGCCCGCATGACCGCCCTGGTCCAGGCGATCCGCCGCGCCGTCCGGGTCCCCCTGATGATCGACACCACCGACCCGGAGGTCATGGAATCGGCCCTGGAGCTGGTCCCCGGCCGTCCCGTCCTCAACTCCGTCAACCTGGAGGACGGCGGCAAACGTCTGGATCGCATCGCCTCCCTGGCCCGGCGCTTCGGCTGCGCCGTGGTGGCAGGCTGCATCGACGAGCACCCGGACGACGGCATGGCCCGGACCGCCGGGCGCAAGCTCGAGGTCGCCCGGCGGCTCCTGGAGGTCCTCGAGGGCCACGGCCTGCGCCGGGCCGAGATCCTCATCGATCCCCTGGTCTTCCCCGCCGCCACCGGCGACCCCAAATTCGCCGGATCGGCCGGCGAGACCGTCGAGGGGATCCGCCGGATCAAGGAGGAGCTCCCCGGCGTCCTGACCCTGGCCGGCGTTTCCAACGTCTCCTTCGGCCTCCCCGCAGCGGCGCGCAAGGTGGTCAACGCCGTCTTCCTCCATCACTGCGTCCAGGCCGGCCTGGACGCGGCCATCGTCAACACCCAGGCGCTGGTGCGGGTGGCCACCCTGGATCCCGAAGACGTCCGCCTGGCCGAGGCCGTGCTCTTCGAGGGTGACCGCGCCGCCATCGACGCCCTGGCCGAGCGGTTCCGGGGCGTCCGCGAGCGGCGCGCCGGCGAGCTGGAGCAGCTTCCGCCGGCCGAGCGCCTGACCCGAATGGTCCTCGAGGGAGAGCGCACCGGCCTGGACAAGACCGTCACCGCTCTCCTCGACACCATGGAGCCCCTGGAGATCATCAACGGCCCCCTGATGGCCGGGATGGACAAGGTGGGTCGCCTTTTCGGCGACGGCCAGCTGATCGTGGCCGAGGTGCTGGTCTCAGCCGAGGTCATGCAAGCCGCCGTGGATCTGATCCGGCCGCACCTCGAGGGCGCCGGCACCGCGGACCGCGGCTCCATCCTCCTGGCCACCGTCCGCGGCGACGTCCACGACATCGGCAAGAACCTCGTGGGCATGATCTTTTCCACCAACGGCTGGCGCGTGGTCGATCTTGGCGTCCAGGTCCCCTCCGACCGGCTGATCGAGGCCTGGCGCGCCGAGCGCACCGATCTCATCGGCCTCTCCGGCCTCCTGGTCCGCTCGGCGCACCAGATGGTCGCCACCGCCAAGGACCTGGCGGCCGAGGGCGTCCGGGTTCCCGTCCTCGTGGGGGGCGCCGCCCTCAACCCGCGCTTCGTCCGCGAAAAGATCGCGCCCGCCCACACGGCCCCCGTCCGCTACGCCAGGGACGCCCTGGAGGGCCTCCGCCTGGCCAACGCCATGGCCGCAGGTGAGGCGGTAGAGGAGGAGACCGGCCGGTCTCTCCCCGCCGCAACGGCCCCATCTGAGGACGTCCCTGCGCGCATCAACGCCAAGCCCCTCACTCCCCTGCCACCCGAGGATCTTCCCCAACCACCGGACCTGGCCCGCCACGTGCTGGAGGAGATCCCGTTGGACGAGCTTCTCCCCCTTGTCAACCGGCAGACGCTCCTGGGCAAGCATCTGGGCCTTCGCGGCTCCGTCCAGCGGCTCCTTGAGGAGGGCGACCTCAAGGCCACCGAGCTGGCGGAGCGCGTGGAGAATCTGACCGACGAGGCCGTCGCCCACCGCTGGCTCCACCCCGCCGGTGTCTTCCACTTCCTCCGCGCCTTCTCCCGGGATGACGCGGCGGTCCTCGCCGACAGCTCGGGCCGCGAGCTGGGTAGACTCCACTTCCCGAGGAAGGCCAGGCCGCCCCACCGGTCCGCCGCCGACTGGATCCATCCCGACCCCGCGGCCGGTGACAGCGTCGCCCTTTTCGTCGTCACCGCCGGACGGCGGGCCGGAGAGGCCGCACGGCAGCTGCGGGAGGGGGGGCGCCTCTTGGACTCCTTTGCCCTGCAGGCCCTGGCCCTGGAGATCGCCGAGGCCGCCGCCGAGTGGCTCCACCGCCGGGTTCGCGCCCTCTGGGGGATCCCCGACCCGCCGGAACTGAGCACCGCGGATCTGTTCCGGGCGCGCTACCGGGGCGTTCGCCTCTCCCCCGGCTACCCGGCCCTGCCCGATCTCGAGGCCCAGCGGGTCCTCTTCGAGCTGCTACGGCCCGAAGACATCGGGGTGGAGCTGACCGAGGGGCTGATGATGTCCCCCGAGGCCAGCGTCTCGGCCGTCGTCCTGCACCATCCCGACGCCCGCTACTGACCGCGAGGCGTCCGGTCCCCTCCGGGAATCACGGCAAACGAGGGGGTCCCAGGGATTGGGGGAACCAAGGAAAAACGCCAGGACACCAGGGGGCGAAGACGCGGAGGACGAGAGATCCCTCCATTGACGGCGTGACCACCAACGGTCGCGTGGATACGAAGGACATGAGGGGTTCACGTCTCCCATCCCCTGCTTCGCGTCTTCGGGTCTTGGCGTCCTTGCCCGTTTTCCTTCATCTATCAGATATCAGAGCAGGATGCCCGGGTCAGTCGTTTCTCTCCGGCGGGCGGTGTTCCAGCTCCCACAGGAAGCAGTACTTGAACAGCACGTAGACGTACTTGCTGGCCGCCGCAATCAGCCCGGGCACCCCGTCCAGGAATCCACCCCGCAGCACGTAGGACTTGAAGACCCCGGCCACGGGACTGAAGACGATCTTCCCCACGCCGGACCGCTTCCCCCGCTCGTGATACGACCGGGCGGCGATCCGCGCATAGCCCACCAGCCGCTGAAAGTGGTCGTTGAGATCCCGGTAGGAGTAGTGCTCCAGAAATCCACCGCCAAGCCTGGTGGTGCTTCCCTCGATGGACAGACTGTCGTGGGGATCGTAGCCCCCCCAGACGGGGTTGGCGTCGCGCCGGACCAGACGGAGCTTCCAGTCGGGCTGCCACATGTGCTTGAGGGGCCGGCCCAGGTACACGGTGCGCCGGTTGACCAGGTATCCGTCGGCGGTGGGCTCGCGGACCGCAGCGACGATGGCGTCGCGCAACCCCGGCGAGACCACCTCGTCGCAATCCAGGGCCAGGATCCACGGCTGGGTGCACTTTTCCAGGGCCGAGTTTTTCTGGGCGATGTGGCCCTTCCAGTCCTCCTCGAAGACGCGGGCGCCCATCTCCTCCGCGATCTCCCGCGTCCTGTCCGTGGAGTGGGAGTCCACCACGACGATCTCCGAAGCGATCTCCTCCACGGCCTCGAGGGTCTGCCGGATATTCGGCGCCTCGTTGAAGGAGATCAAAGCCACGGAGAGAGGAAGCCGCATCCCGGAACAGCCCTTCCCGGCGCCGTACCACCGCCCGAAGAGCGCACGCCGCCGCCGTTTCAGTGTAGCAGCATGGTCATGAAGGCCCCCCGGAGAAGGCGGTCCCCCGGATCACAACCCTGACCTGGCCCCCAGGGCATCGGGCCCGGGCAGCCGGGCGGCGGACCGGAGCGGCGGCGGCGGCGAGAGCGGATGTGACCGCAGAGAGTCCAGAAAGGCCGGCTCGTGGTCGATCCCGCTCCCGTCGTCCACGCCGTTGGGCCAGCGCAGGTGGTTGCCGCCGGGCGTGGGCCTGCGGGGGTCGGCGCGCCCCGAGGCCACCACCCGGTCCATCGGCAGGCCGGTGAAGGCCACGTCCGGGCTCCTCCATGGCGAGGCCAGATCGCGGAAGTGGAAGTCGTGGTGATGGCCGTCCCGGGGCGCCGCGGGCGGGCACCGCAGGTCTCTGTCCCGGACCCCCAAAAGAGAGGTTGACAAACTGCGCCACCCTTTGGTAATCTCAGAATAGAAACTGAGCGAGTGCTCAAATTATTTGAAGGCAGAAAGGGGGTAGACAGTCTATTTTGGTATTGAAAACTGAGCGCATGTTCTGATTTATGGAATTCAGCTACGTGAAAGCTGATGAGAGGAGGAGGACCATGAAGGCGGAACTGAGAAGATTGGCAGGACACCTGGCCGTTGCGATGGTGACTCTGGCATTGAGCGCTGTCGTATTCGCGCAGGAGAGCAACCCCGGGGCGCAAAAGGAGAATCAGGGCACCAGCCCCGAAGTACAGGCGACCAACCCCGAGACGCAAGGGGAGAAAGAAAGCTCCAGCCCCGAAGCGCAGGTGACCGTCCCCGTGGCGCTGGGGGAAATCGTGGTGACCGCGCAGAAACGGACTCAGAGTGCCCAGGACGTCCCGCTGGCCATTGCGAGCTTCTCCGGAGACGAGTTGAGGGAACAACGCATCGAGAACGCAGTGGACCTGGCCGAGATCATTCCCAATGTCAGTATTCAGAACCGTTCGGGTGGTGGAATGCCGGTCGTGATCATGCGCGGCATCGGCCTACAGAACTTCCGAATCAACGATTCCCCGACGACTTCGTTCTACGTGGACGAGGTTTATCAAACATCGATCGCTTCTGCCGAGTTCTCCATGTTCGATCTCGAGCGGGTCGAGGTGCTCAAGGGCCCCCAAGGCGGTCTGTACGGAAGGAACACCATTGGCGGAGCGGTTCAGGTGATTTCCAAGCGTCCCAACCTCGGCGGTTTGTCAGAAGGATATGCGACCTTGGGCTACGGCAGGTATTCCCGGCTGGAGGGCGAGACAGGTTTGACGATTCCCCTTGGAACCACTGCGGCTGCACGTGTGGCCGCTCGCTTCGTTCAGAGCGGCGACACGTATTACAGGAGCACGACCGACGGTTTCGACTATGGTGAACAGGACAAGTGGGCATTTCGCACCATCATCAGCGCGGCCCCCAGCGAAAACGTCACCCTGGACTTCAAGCTTCACGCCGGCAGCGACAAGTCCGACTTGCCTCTTCTTCGCACGATAGGCATCTACAAGAACATCGGTAACGCAGGGGATTACGGTGCGCCGGGAGTCTCACTCGGTCTGCTCGCCGGTTTGCTCGGCCTGCCCGGTGGAGGGCTTTGCGATTCCATTCTCGCCGGAAATGGGAGCGACCCCAACACCTGCGCCACCCTCACCGGAGTCACACCAAACGATTATGGGCTATATGCCGGCAGCGGCGCCCGTTATGACTCCGCGGTCGGCCGGAGCTTTCTCCCGTCACTCGACACCCAGTGGCAGGGCGCCAGCATGATTGCCTCCTTCTATTTCGGTGATTACTCGCTGGTTTCGATCTCGGCGTACGACCACATCGATTATGGCCGGCACAACGATGCCGACGCGACACTGTTGGAGCACCAGAACATCGACTACGGCACCGACATCTCGTCCTGGCAACAGGAGTTCCGCCTTTCCAATAATGACAATGGCCAGTGGAAGTGGTTGATAGGTATCAACTACGCAGAGGACACACTTGACGAATCAACGGCTCTTTACGGGGCGGACGGCGTTCTTCCCCTGTTCTTTGGTGGAGCAACCTGGAGTTACCAGGACTATACACAGAAGACCGAGACTCTGGCTGTCTATGGTCATGTCGAACGGCACCTTTCGGACGCGTGGAACGTGGTCGGCGAGTTGCGTTATACCAACGCGGATAAAACGTTCGTTGGAGAGCAGAGACTTGGTTTCCCGGACGAGTCGACGGCGCCATTCCTCAGTGCCGACGACACGAAATCCTTTTCCGATTACTCCGGCAAGATTGGGCTGGAATGGTCACTCAGCGACAATGCGATGCTCTATGGCAGCATATCCCGCGGCTTCAAGACCGGCGGCTTCTTCGGAGGCTTCGCCACCTCGCCCGAACAGCTCGAACCCTTTGATGAGGAAACGATCCTCGCCTACGAGCTGGGTCTCAAGAGCGAATGGCTGGATCGCCGGCTCAGGCTCAACGGCTCGGTTTTCTATTACGTTCGGGAGGACGTGCAGATGAATGCGGCCAAGGGTGGAGAAACCATCAGTATCGCCAGGCTGCAGAACATCGGCGACGTGGACGCCCAAGGCGCGGAGATCGATCTTTCTTGGTTGGCAACACCAAACCTGACACTGAACCTGGGCCTCGGTTACCTCGATTCGGAGATCGTCCGAAGCGACTTTGTCTTCCGATCGGTGCTCCCCCTGATTGGCACTGCCCCACTGGAAGGCGTCAACACGCCGAACTACTCCAAGTACAGCGCCAACTTCATCGGGCGTTACGAAGGTCCGATCGGAGCCAAACTCACAGGTGGCATCCAACTCGAATACTCTTACCGCTCGAAACGGGACCTCAGTCTGATCACCCAACCGCAGTACGAGGAGCCCCTGTTCCAGGAACCCCAGCACAGCCTCGTGAACTTGAGGCTGACGCTCGGGCCCCGCAACAGAGCATGGCAGGTCATAGCGTTTGTTGAGAATCTCACGGACGAGGTCTACCGCGTCGAAGCAACCGGCGACGGCCTGTATGGTGTGCGTGAGCTGTATGGCCCACCGCGCAGATGGGGAGCCTCACTGGCGTATCGATGGTAGTCTTGACGCATGTAGATGGTCACAGGCACATTCTTTCGCGTGATGGGCATGTTGGCAAGATCATCGGCGAAGACGGGGCGCGGCCTTTGAGGCACCGGGAATCACACAAGGTTTGGGCTCTCCATCCGCTCGGCCCACACGAACTGTGAGTGCGGTGCCAGTGGGGAGAGTCACCAGCACCATTGTATCTGGCCTTCTCAAGGGAGCAGAATTGAGGAAGACAGCTGGCAGGAGCACCACCAAGCCGAAGCAATCACTGCTGAGACGCAGAGCACCGAAGCAGGACCGGTCCAAGCGGACCAGGCGGAAGATCCTCGCGGCCGCGAAGCACGTGCTCGCCCGGGAAGGCTTCGACGCAATCACAAGCCGCCGGATCGCGAATGTTGCCGGCGTGAGCGTCGGATCGATCTATGAGTACTTTCCCTCGGTACAGGCTGTGTTGTACCAAATCTACCAGGAGCGGCTGGAGGAGCTGCTTGCGATCATCGACCGTGCATTCAGTGAGGAAAACCTGCAGCCTTCACTGATCGATACGCTCTCTCAGTACTACCGCATGCAGCGAGAAGCGAGATTCCCGGCTCGGCTGGATCTGGAGTTGCGGAACGCCATTGACCGGGACACCCGGTTGGCCGAGATGACCAGGCACTACGAAACGGCGCTCAGCCAGCGCTATGTGAAGTTGCTAAAACACTACGGATCGGACTGGAGCACGGAGAACCTGTTCAAGCTGGCGGAATTCGCCCACGAGCTGGACCACATCAACCTCAAGCTACAACAGGGGCGCTCGCGTGAAGATCGCCGGCTCTACGGTGCCGTCACCGCTGCTCTCTTCGTCGAGATGGCCCGCCACTGTGGCGCCCTCCGGGACCGGGACTGAGACCAAGGAGGTTCATATGCCTGTCCACTATGAAAAGGACGGAGCTGTTGCACGAATGACATTCGACAACGGCAAGCTCAATATCCTGGACATCCAGATGCACAAGGAGCTCTTCGAGCATTTGAGCGACTTCCTCATGGACGATGAGCTGAAGGTGGCCATCCTCAGCGGCGCGGAAGGCCGCAGCTTCTGCGGAGGTGACGATCTGCGCACGGAACCCCGGCCCATCAACGCCGTACCCAACTGGCCGTACCTGGTCTCGACAATGAAACGCAACAAGCCCGTGATTGCAGCGGTAGACCTGTGGTGCCTGGGTCAGGGGTTTGTCTACCTGATGCTGCTCACCGACATCCGAATCGCAACACCAGAGGCAAGATTCGGTGTTCCAGAGATCACCTACGGCATGGGAGGAGCCGGTGGGGCAACACGTCTGGGACGTCACCTGCCCCATACCGTGGCCATGTACATGTTGCTCACTGGCGAGTACATGGATGCGCAGCTGGCGTTGGAGCACCATCTGGTCAATGAAATCGTCCCGCAAGAGAAGCTGCTCAGACGGGCGGAAGCAATCGCCGGGAAGATCGCCCAGCACCCGCTGCTGGCGATCCAGACCGAAATGGACGCCTATACCGCTGGAAATGACATGTCGAAGGCGGACGCCGTGAATCTCGCCGCATCGTTCTACCGATATCAGCGCAGGATCGACGAGACAGAACACGGAGGCCCGGAGACGATCCAGTTCAACCGTGTGAGGGCCATGGGAGAGGACCGTGAGTGAGGGTCCCTTGGAGCTGTATGAAAAGCAGAAGAGGAGAATCGAGGCCACCCCACTCCCCGCTCATTTCCGCGAGTTGATCGACCGCGCGGCGGAGCGCTTCGGCGGGCGAATCGCCCTGAGATTCTTCGAAGACGACCGCGAGCTCACCTTTGCCGCATTGCACGAGGATGTCAACCGGCTTGCTTCGTCACTGAAGGAATTGGGGGTGCGCGAGGGCTCACACGTGGCCGTCATGCTACCCAACCGGATCGAGTTCCCGCTGACCTGGCTGGCTCTGGCCACCCTGGGCGCGGTGATGGTGCCGACAAACAATCGCTATACGAGCAGGGAGTTGGACTACCTGTTCAACGACGCCGATGTTGGGTTCCTTGTGATCGACGAAGCCATGCTGCCCGCCTTCGAGTCCATGGAGAAGCGTCCTGCCGCGCTCACCGAGGACCACGTCATCGTCTGTGGTGATCCCGGAAGGCGTCCACGACACAGTTGGGACGCCCTGCTAAGGAATGGCGATCCGGGTTTCGTGTCCGATGCGGTTTTGACCGGTGATACCCTGCTGAACATCCAGTACACCTCCGGTACGACCGGATACCCCAAGGGCTGCATGCAAAGTCAACGTTACTGGCTGATCACCGGCTGTTGCATGGCCATGTTCAACCCGGAGATTCGTTCGCTGCTCACCGACCATCCGTATTTCTACATGGATCCCCAGTGGCAGTTGATCTGGGGCCTTTACGGTGGGGCGACGGTGAACGTCGCTCGCAGGATGAGCACCAGCCGGTTTCTGGACTGGGCGCGACGGTACAAGATTGAATGGGCATGGTTTCCGAAGCCGATTCTCAAGTTGCCGGAAAAGAAGACGGACCGGGAACACCCGATCAAGAAGTTCCATGTGGGCGCCATCTCGGCGGCGGCCATTCTCGAGGGAGAGGCAAGGTTCGGACGGAAGATCCGCAGCGCCTACGGCATGACCGAAATAGGCGGCGGGCTCCTGGTGCCTGACGAGATCCCGGACCTGGAGATCCTCGAAACCTGCGGTGTGCCCGCCCCGTACCGCGAGGTGCGCATCGTGAACGAAGAGGGCGTGGACGTCGCCGATGGTGAGCCCGGCGAGTTGCTGGTTCGTGGCGACAGCATCTTCCAGGGCTACTACAAGAAGCCCGAGGCGAATGAGAGGGCGTTCATCGGTGACTGGTTCCGCACCGGTGACGTCTTCGTGCGCACTTCACGCGGATACTACAAGATCATCGGCCGCATCAAGGACATGATCCGTCGCAGCTCAGAGAACATCTCGGCCCTCGAGGTCGAGCAGGCGGTCATGCAATTGCCGGAGGTGCTCGAGGCCGCCGCCGTACCGGTACCCGATGAGTACCGCGGAGAAGAAGTCAAAGTCTACGTGCAGCTCAACGATGGGTACACGAAGGACAGTGTCCCACCAGAAAAGATCATCGGTCACTGCAAGAAGCTCCTTGCATCATTCAAGGTGCCGCGTTTCATCGCCTACGTGGACGCGTTCCCGCGAACCCCTTCGAACAAGGTCGAAAAAAATGCCCTTGTCGCCGGCGTCGAGGATCTTCGCGCCGGGTCTTTCGATCGGGAGGATGGACAATGGCACTGAAAAACTGGAAACACATGACGGACAGGATGGCTCAGCGAGGCCGGCTTCCCGGCGCAGCGCACGTGGGTTGTCGGTTCTTGAGATCGTAAAAGGGGAGAAACAGCATGACCCGAATGACCCCCTGTGGGGCCGTTGTGGAAACCATGGCCGCCTACGGTGCGGACGAGACCCATCACGCTGTGATTGCCGTCGGCGGCGAGCCGGCGCATTGCGGCTAGCCGGTCCGGTACCAGGCTCAGATCATGGAACAGCTACTCCGACCCTATCTGGTCGCACTTTTTTGGGCCAGTCTCCTGCTTCCCCTTGGAGTCTACCTGCGTTACAAGGTGAAGTTCCTGCAACGATACCTGGTTCCTTCAAGCCTTATTGCGGGAATGATCGGCATGGTCCTCGTCAACCGGGGCCTGATCGGATTTCCGGGTCCGGGGAAATGGGTGCCGATCGACTTCCATACATTCGCCATGCTGACGACCCTCATTTTCACCGCCAACTTCACCATGATCGGCATCAGTTCCGGAAAACCCAACGGCGGAGGCGAGAAAAGCCGGGAAATGACCCGGGGCGTCCTGTGGCTCGCGATCACCTTCTCCGGTGGTTATGGTGTACTGATACTGACTGGAATCCCTGTGATCTGGGGATACAACGCTCTCACCGGAGCAGGCCTCGACACCGCCACCGCCGTCAATCTGCTGAACGGCTTTGTCGGTGGACCGGCTCAGGCGCTGAGTGTGGCACAGATCTGGGTCAACAACGCTGCACGAACAGACATCCCTCATGTCATGAACATCTCGCGGGACGTCCTGGTCATGGCTGTGAGTTATGGCGCCATGGGCTTTTTTGTGGCTGCCTTCGTCGGGGTTCCACTGGCAAACTACGGGTTGCGCAAAGGACTGGCCGCACACTCAACCGGAACCGGGCTTGACGATTCCTTCCTCAGTGGGATCATGGCAAGGGGCTCGAATAAACCCATTGGGCGGCACACCTTGCATCCGGCCAACCTCGACACCCTGACCTTTCACATTGCTTTGCTGGGAATTGCGTTCTTCTTCACCTGGTGTTTCTGCTATGGCCTCAAAACAGTTCTGCCCAGGGATTTTTCCTCTTTGGGCTTTGGCCTGATGTTCATGTGGGGCATGTTCTGTGGCATCGTTCTCCGAAAGATCATCATTGCCACCGGCAATGACCACCTCATCGACGACCAGTTGATAAACAGGCTCAACGGTGTTTGCGTTGACTTCATGATGGTGACGGCCTTCATGGCTGTTGAGTGGGCTGTCCCCTCTGTGCCAATGTAGTTGAGACACCTACCCCTTGAGAAATTCACACCTCCTGACATGCCCAGCTTCAGGATGAGACATCGGGCGGCGGCTCGGT
>CAZXNA010000008.1:0-46078 GCA_964641295.1 uncultured Thermoanaerobaculia bacterium | reverse complement strand
AGCCCGCTCCGCCGCGCGGCTGCGTGCAGTCGTGCTCGCGGCGTCGACGGCGCGGTCGATCGCCGCCGGCCCGGTGGGGGGTGACCGATGACGCGGCGTGTGCGGCGTGGCGTTCATGCGATCCTCCACCGGCCCCGGGGCGGCCGGTGTCAAGGGTCGCGCAGCGACCGGCCGAAGGCCGGCCCGCCCTTGACACCGGTGGCCCCGGGGGCCACACCCCCTCGCATGAACACCACGAAGAACACGCCGCCACCGGCGCCGACCGGGGGGAGGTCACTGACACGGACACTGGCACAGACACCGACACCGGCTCGGTCGCCCGCACCCGCACCGACACGGGCTCGTTCTCCGCTCGTGCGGATGGTTTCCTCCCGTTCGTTCTCCGGGGTGGGTCGCCGCCGGGACGTCCGGTGTCAAGGGCAGAGCCGGCCTGCGGCCGGTCGCTTTGCGACCCTTGACACCGGACGTCCCGGCGGCGGGTGGGGCGACATGAACGAACGGGAGGAAACCATGACCCACGCGCTCCAGGCATCGAATCCACCGGCACTCGGCAAGGCCATCGAGGCGGCGGGGATCGCCATCGGCCTCGTCCTCGGGCTCAAGCCTCCGCTGAAGTCGCTGGCCGATCAGGTGGTCAGGGCGGCGGCCTCGATGCCCGCCAACATCGCCGAGGCGGAGGGACGCGCGGGCGGCGACCGGGCGTACCACCGCCGGGTGACCTACGGCTCCGCGAAGGAGCTCGACGTCCACCTCCGGTTGCTCCTCAGCGCCGCTGCGGTGGACGCCGACAAGGCCGGCGAGGCCCTCGAACTCCTCGACCAGGTCCGCGCCATGCTGTGGCGGATGCTCCACCCGCGGTGACGGGCCGGGAGGCCTCGGAGACACCGGTGAACGGAGCGGACAGTGGCACGGACTCCGTCACCGCCCCAGCCACGGACACGGTCCCCGACACCATCACCGTAACCGTTATGGGCACCGTCACGGGAATGGCCCCACCCCGGCGGGCGGGACGCTCGCCGCTACAACGGACCGCCTTCCCCACGGCAACGCCTGTGCAGCGGGCGAGTTTCCATGGCGCCCAGGAGCACCATCGAAGAGCACCCCAAGGAGCAGCTGGCGCCGGGCGGCACGGTTTCTTCGCAACGTTGGAGAGGGACGGGTTCTCCTGGGCCTCCCGGAATCAGGTTCTCCTTGGCTCCGGCGTTCGCTCCCGTGCGGGCGGGCGGAGGCGCGGCGGGGCAACGCCGCGGCGACGATCGCTGTGCCCGCCTCAGGCCATCAGGTGGCGAAGGCGGCGGGTCAGCGTCTCTCCGGCCGCCGCGTTCTCCACCGCCGCGAAGATGGTGTCGTCCCCGGCGACGGTCCCCACGAGCCCGGCCGGCGCCAGGCGGTCCAGGGCCAGGGCCACCGCCGACGCTTCACCGGGAGGTGTGTGGAGGACCACCAGGTGGTCTCCGGCCCGGTCGACGGATAGGACGTTGGCGCGGATCCGCTCCTCCAGGGGGTTGGCCGGGGGGCGGCCCGGCGGAGGTGGTACATACCGCCCCCCGCTCTTGACCAGGCCGAGCGCTGCGATGTCCCGCGAGACCGACGACTGGCTGACGCGGAAACCCCGGGCCGCCAGGGCCTCGGCCAGCTCCTCCTGGGTACCGATCTCCTGCCCACGGACGAGCTCGAGGATGACCCGGCGACGATGGTGCGTTGCGCTCATGGGACCTTCCCGCTGTAAACCTCGTCCAGACGGTCCCGGAAGGCCCTGCGGCGGGCGTTCCAGCGGCGGACGACCGTTTCCAGACGCCGGTCCAGGTCCGCCAAACCCAAGTTGCCGGCGTTTCCAGTGGACGATCGTGCCACAAGGATCTCCTCCGTGTCCAGTTCCGGCGGCTCTCTGCCGTCCGCCACCTCCGCGGCGACCGTCCGGTACGCTGTCCGGAACGGCACGCCTCCTCGCACCCTGGCGAAGACGGCATCGGTGGCAAGGAGGTCTCCTCCGACCGCCCCCCGGCACCGCGCCTCGTCAACTTCCAGTTGCGGCACGGCCCACGCGACGATCTCCAGCATCTCCTGAACCGAGGCCAGGCCCCGCATCAGCGGGCCCTTGGTCAGCTGGAGGTCCCGGTGGTAGCCTCCGGGCAGCTTGCCCGAGACAGCCATGGCCTCCACGACGATGCCGTCGAAGGCTGCGGCCCGGGCCCGCGTCAGCTCGAAGATGTCTGGGTTTTTCTTTTGGGGCATGATGCTGGAGCCCGTTGTCAGGCTCTCCGGCAGGCGCAGGTAGCCCATCTCGTCGGAAGAGAAGAGGATGACGTCCCACGAGAGCTTCCCCAGGTCGTAGACCAGGGGCCAGAGGGACTGGAGCACCGTGGTCTCCAGCTTTCCCCGGGTGGACTGCACCGCCGTCACGGTGTGCTGGACCCTGGCGAACCCCAGAAGCCGTGCCACCAGCTCCCTGGGGAGGTCGAGGGGCACGCCGTAGCCCGCCCCGCTGCCCAGGGGACAGCTATCGGCCAGAACCCAGGCCCCTTCCAGGACGGCCAGGCTCTCCAGGATCGAGTCGGCGTGGCCGGCGGCCCAAAGGCCAACGGTGGAGGGCATGGCCCGCCGCATGTGGGTGTAGCCGGGCAGAAGCACGTCCCGGTGGCGGGAGGCCAAGCCCAGCAGCGCCCGGACCGCACCACCCGCCCGGCCGGCCAGCTCGACGAGGCGGTCCTTGATGAAGAGGCGCAGGTCCACCTGGACCTGGTCGTTCCGGGAACGGCCCGCGTGGATCTTCCGCCCCAGGTCCCCCAGCTCCTCCGTCAGGTGGCGCTCGACGGCCGAGTGGACATCCTCCTCCCCCGGCCCGATGGTCAGCCGTCCCGCAGCCGCTTCGTCCAGGGCCCGGACCAGCGCCCCGTGAAGCCGTTCGCACTCCCCTTTGGAGAGCACGCCGGCTCCGACCAGGCCGCGGGCATGGGCCATGGAGCCCAGGATGTCCCAGGGCAGCAGCGCCAGGTCCAGGGTCCGGTCCTCCCCCACCGTGTAGGCGTCGAGAAGATCGTCCAGGGGACGACCGGAGCCCCACAATGTGCCCGTCATGACAGGTACTCCCGCGCCAGGGCCTCGTAGACCGCCGCCGCCCGGTCGACCTCCGCCAGCTCGATGGCCTCGTTGGGCCGGTGGGAGCGGGTCGAGTCACCGGGCCCCAGCTTGAGGGCGTCCAGGTGCCGCAGCCAGACCCAGTCGGAGGCCGTCGGCGATCCGAAGGGGCGGGAGCCGGGAAGGACCCGCATCACGGCCGCGAGGAGCCGGGAGCCCGGTGGCGTTTCCGCCGGCAGGAGCCGGTCGGAGAGCACCGCCAGCTCCCCTTCCATGGCGCCGCGGATCCGCTCGACGATCTCGTCATGGCCCCAGGCCGGGGTCGTTCGCACGTCGAGGGCGCAGGTGCATTGCGGTGGTGTCACGTTGCGGGCGACGCCCGCCGTCAGCACCGTCGGCGTCACCGTCACATGCCCGAGGACCGGGTGCTCACGGCCGAAGTCCAGGGTCTCCAGGACCGCCAGGTCCCGGGCCGCGGCGAAGATGGCGTTGGCTGGCCGCCCCGGCAGGCTCGCCGCCCAGCCGGCATGGATCTGTTCGCCCCGCCACCGGGCTTCCAGGATCAGCAGGCCACGCTGGGCGATGGCCGGCTGGAGGCCCGTCGGCTCGCCGACGACGGCAGCCGAGGGAACCCGCTCGAGCATCTCGAGGGCCCGGGGCATGGTCGTGTGGCGCGTCTCCTCGGCGTAGGTGGCCAGGACGGTCAGCTCACCGGAGGAAGGCCCCCCATCCGAGGAGAGAAAAGCCGCCGCCACGGCCATGGCCGCCACCGAGGCCTTGGCGTCGACCGCGCCCCGGGCGGTCAGGATGCCGTCCCGGATCTCCCCCGTGTAGGGGTCGACCTTCCAGCCGTCGCCGGGCGGCACCGTGTCCAGGTGAGATGCCATCAGGAGGGAGGGCCCTGGACTCCGGCCCCGCACCGTCATGCGGACACCGGTCTCGTCGCGGCTGACCTCCAGCCCCCGGCCGGTGGCCCACTCCTCGAGCCGCCGGGCCACGGCCCCCTCCTGGCCCGAGGGGCTGGGCACGCGGACCAGTTCCGTCAGGAGCCGCGCCGCCTCACCCATGGGTTCCGTTCCTCGGCAGCTCCTTGGAGGTGTAATCCTCCATCTCCCGCCGGTCGACGATCATGGTGCCGCAGCCCCTCCCCGTGAACAGCTCGAGAAGGAGGGAATCTCCGGTGCGTCCGTCGATGATGTGGGTCCGCCGCACCCCGTTCCGGACGGCGCGGATGCAGGCCTCGATCTTGGGCCGCATCCCGCCGCCGATGGCGCCGCTTTCCAGGAGCGGCTCCAGGTCGCCCGGCGTGGCGAAGGCGACGAGGGTCGAGGAGTCCCGGGGCTCGCGAAGAAGACCGGGGCTGGTGGTCAGGAAGATCAGCTTGTCCGCCCCGAGGCCCGTGGCCAGCGCTTCCGCCACCGTGTCGGCGTTGATGTTGAGGGCCCGGCCCTCGGCATCGGCGGCCAGGGAGGCGACGACGGGCACGTAGCCGGCGTCCAGCAGGGTCGTCAGCACCGAGACGTCCGTGCCCGCGATATCGCCCACCTCCCCGAAGTCCACGGTCCTCCGGCGTCCCTCGTCATCCTGGACCTGCACGGGGGGCCGCCGCACGGCCGTCAACAGGCCGCCATCGACCCCCGAGAGGCCGACGGCGCGGACCTGCTGAGAGCGGAGCGCCGAGAGAACGTCCACGTTGAGCTGGCCGGCGTAGACCATCTTGGTCACCTCGAGGACCGCCGGCGTCGTCACCCGGCGTCCGGCCACCATCTCCGGTTCCAGCCCCAGCTTGCGCGACAGCTCGCTGGACTGGGAGCCGCCCCCGTGCACCAGCACGACCCGGACCGAGAGGGCCTCCAGGAGGGCCACCTGCATGGCGACGTTCTCCAGGACCTCGGGATCGGCCAGGACCTCTCCCCCGAGCTTGATGACGAAGGTCTGCCGCCGGTAGACACGACTGTAATCCAGGGCGCCCTTGAGGGCGCGGATCAGGTCCTCGCTCATCCCAACACCTCCAATAGCAACGCCCGCTGGGCGTGAAGACGGTTTTCGGCCTGGTCGATGACGGCGGACCAGGGCCCGTCCAGGACCTCGTCCGTGGCCACCACGTTGCGCCGGATGGGTAGACAGTGGAGAAAGACGCCCTTTCCGCCCCGTGTCCGGCCCATGCGGCCGGAATCGATCCTCCAGTGGCGGTACCGGGCCCGTTCGGCCCGTTCCGCCTCGGCATCTCCGAAGAGATCCAGCCGGCCCCAGCTCTTGGCGTAGACCACGTCGGCCCCTTCCACTGCGGCGTCCAGGTCGTGGACCACCCGGACGGCCCCCCCGCACCGTTCCGCCACGGCCTCGATGGCCTCCATGTCGCCGGGGTACAGCTCCCAGCCAGGCGGATGGGAGATGGTGACCTCCATCCCCAGGCGCGCCGCGTTGATGGCCGCGCTGACGGGAACGGCCGTCGGCAGGGGGTTGGGGTGCCAGGTCCACGCCAGAACGAAACGGGCGCCGGCCGGACGCCGGCCCAGGCGCTCCTCGATGGTCATGGCGTCTGCCAGGCCCTGGCAGGGGTGGCGGCGGGCCGACTCCATGTTGACAACGGGTACGCCGGCGTGGGCGGCGAAGCCCCGAAGGACCGGGTCCGCGAAGGCCTCCTCCAGATCGTTCCCGGCGGGGAAGGCTCGCACGGCCACGGCGTCGGCGTAGCGCCCGATGACCGCCGCCGCCTCCACCAGGTGCTCGGCGGCGCTCCCGTCCATGACGATCCCGGACCGCGTCTCCATGCCCCACACACCGCGGCCGGGCTCCAGGAGGATGGCGTGGCCTCCGTGCCGCAGCATGGCCGCCTCGAAGGAGGCCCGGGTCCTCAGGGATGGGTTGAAGAACACCATGGCCAGGATCTTGCCGGCCAGCTCGTCGCCCCCCGGCACGCCTTTGAGCGCATGGGCACGCTCCAGGAGATCGAAGATTTTTTGGTCCGGCCAGGTGTCCGTGCCGAGAAAATGCCGTGTCACATCCATGGAATTCACTCCCACCCGGACCACCCCTCAGCAGGGGTACAGTCCGGGGAATTGGAGACCCAGCGTCTCCTCGAGGCCCAGGGCCAGGTTCATGGCCTGGACGGCCTGTCCCGCAGTCCCCTTGATCAGGTTGTCGATGGCGCAGTCCACGACGGCCTCGCGGCCGCCGAAGCGCGAGACGCCGTGAAGGTGAGCGAAGTTGGTTCCGGCTACGGCCTCGACCTCCGGCGGCTCCGCCAGGACCCGGACAAAGGGGCGGCCCTCCCAGGTGTCCTCCAACATGCTCTGGAGGTTCGCCACCGGGGAGGCCAGCCGCAGATAGGCCGTCGCATGGATGCCGCGCACCAGGGGCGCCGAGTGGGTCAGCAACCGGACGGCCGAGCTCTCTTCCCCCGCCCCGATGGCGAGCAGCGCCTCCGTGATCTCCGCCTCGTGGCGGTGGCCTCCCTGGGCGTAGGCGAAGAAGTTGTTGGCACGGGCCGGGTGGTGGGTGGTCCCCTTCGGCACGGCACCCGAACCCGTGGAACCGGTGACGGCGAAGACCACGGGGGGCGCTTCCAGGAGACCGCTTGCCGCCAGGGGCCAGAGGGCCAGCAGGGCGGCCGTGGCGAAACATCCGGGCACGGCCAGGCGCCGGTGCCCCTCGAGCCGTCTCCCGAGAACATCGGCCAGGGCATAGACGAATCCCGGAACGAGCTCGGGCGCCGAATGGACGCCGTAGTAGCGCCCGTACAGCGTCTCGTCCTGGATCCGGAAATCGGCCGCCACGTCGATGACGAGCTCCGGTTCCCGCGCCAGGATCCCGGCCATCAGCTCCTGGGACCGCCCGTGAGGAAGGGCCAGGAACAGCACGTCGGCCCACTCCGCGGCCCCTTCGGGATCGGGTTCCTCGAAGACCCCCTCCGGCAGGTGGCCCAGGGCCGGATGGGCCGAGGCGAAGCTCCTGCCCGCATGGCTCCGGGAGAAGGCCCGCACCTCCTCCACCTCTGGATGCTGCAGGAGGAGGCGAAGCAGCTCACCGGCGGCGTACCCGGCCGCTCCCAGGACGGCAATCTTGGCGGGGCTGCCCATCACCGGCCTCCCTTCCGTTCGAGAACCGGGCACGACCCGGCGGACGGGCTACCCATGGAGGGCCTCCCGCACGGTATCCACGAGCTGTTTCGCCTCGCGCCGGGCATTCCAGGCAGGGATGCCCAGTTGGTTGGAGATGTACTCCTTGCCCACCTCGTTGTCGGTGGCCGGTCCCGAAAACACCGTCGGCCGCAAGCCGTAGCTGGACTCCAGGATCGTCGTGGCGCCCCAGGCCCCCACCTGGTCCGGAGCGCAAACCACCAGGCACCGTACCAGGGAACGGATCCCCGGGTCGGCCAGCAGTGTCTGCACGCCGTACTCCCCGAGGATTCCGTCGCCAAGCTCGGCGACGATGACCTCGGGCCCGCTCCGGACCTGGAGCTCGTTGAGGAGGGCGTAGGCCGTCGGCAGGACGTCCGCCTCGTGGGTCGAGACGACGCCGGCATCGTTGAAGGTCAGTGCCAGGGTTGCCCCCGAGTCCATCATGGAGAGGGCGTCCCGCCGGAGCGAGACCCCCGTCAGCTTCGCCGCCGCCACACTCCGGCCGTCGCGGGCCAGGCCGCGGATGATCTCCGACGCCGCCACGGTCTTGCCCGAGTTCATGCAGGTTCCCACGATGAGCACCATGGGTGCCGTACACTCCAGGCGTGAGGCCTTCGCCAGCGCCTGATCGTGGATGTTGGCGGGTCTCCCCACCCGGTCACCCAGCCTGGGGAAGGTCAGGATGGCGCCCAGAACCTCGGCTTCGAAGGGCGGTCCCAAATCCGGGTTGGACGCGGTGCACCGCCCCAGGACGCCCCCTGTGTTGAGGACGTTGATGGTCTCGCCCACCTTCAGGCTCGCCGGCACGTCTCCGGCGTATCCCCGGAGCGCCCGGCGTGTCCCGAGAACGCCGGCCAGGATGTCCCCCGAACGGAGGGGAACCAGACGGCCGTCCACGGACTCCACCCGGTTGTACACACGCTTGTCGTTGAGGAGCCGGACGGCCAGGACGTAGCCCTCCTCACAGACGATCTCCGGGCCGACGATGACCTCCCGGGTGACCCCCGCGTGCCGGACCGACGAGGCGATCCGGTCCAGAACGATGCGCCGGCCGTTGATCATGTGCGGCCGTTTCCCCCGTGGCGGACCGCCAGCAGAGAGGGGATGGCCGCGATCTTGGCGAAGGCGGCCGCCTCGGCGCCATCCCACAGGGAGTGCTCCTCCCCGTACCGTGCCAGTTTCGGGTCCATCAGGCTGTAAGGGCTCCGGACACCGGTAACGGCGTATCTGCCCGGCTCCAGGTGGATCCGCGTGTCGCCCGTCACCCGTTCCTGGGAGCTGTCGATCAGGGCGGCGATATCCCGCATGACCGGGTCGAAGGCCTGGCCCTCATGGAGGCGGTCGCCCCAGAAACTGGCGAGCTGATCCTTCCAGAACATCTGCCACCGGGTCAGAACCAGCTTCTCCAGCTCCTTGTGGGCGGCGATCAGCACCAGGGGCGCTGCGGCCATGAAGCCGATGCGCCCCTTGATGCCGAGGACCGTTTCCCCAAGGTGGATCCCGCGTCCGATGCCCAACGGCTCCAGCCGGGCGCCCAGGGCCTCCACCAGGTCCGGGCCCTCCATCGGCGATCCATCCAGGGCCACGGGGAGGCCCTTCTCCCAGGAGATCACCAGCTCCCCGGCCTCCAGCTCGCTCGACGAAACAGGTTCCCCCCAGGCGTCGTCCGGTGGTGCGCTCCAGGGATCGTGGGTCCAGTCGCCGCCCAGGGTCGTCCCCCACAGCCCGCTGTTGACGGAATAGCGCGCCGAACCGGCCGGGACGGGGAGACCCCGTTCCTCCAGGTAGGCGATGGACCGTTCCCGGGTCATCCCCAGCTCCCGCACGGGCGTCAGGATCGGAAGGTCGAGGAGAACGCGGAAGGTGACGTCGAAACGGACCTGGTCGTTGCCTGCGCCCGTGGAGCCGTGGGCCACGGCATCCGCCCCGAGCTCGCTGGCCATCCGGGCGACCTCCACGGCCTGCTGGGTCCGCTCGGCGGCCACCGACAGCGGGTAGACGCCTCCCCGGAGAACGTTTCCCCGGATCAGCGTGGCGACAAAGCCCTCGTAGACGGCCGCACGGGCGTCCACCTCCACATGCCCATCCGCCCCGACCGCAGCCGACTGGGCGGCAACGGCCTCCATTTCCGCCGCGGTAGCTCCTCCGGTGTTGACCGTCACCGTGACGACCTCGGCGCCCAGGGTCTCCTTGAGGTAGGGCACGCAGAACGAGGTGTCCAGCCCACCCGAGAATGCCAGAATGATCTTCACCGTGTTCCCCCTTGCTCGATGCAGCATAGAAACTGCATAACGCATAATTATGCATACCGGGGAACGGCTGTCAAGGGGACGGTCCTTGCCGGGTCCACCACCTGTGGGCTCGACCCATGGGACCCCGGGGTGGGAGAAGAGCCCGTGCCCGGGGGCCGGATGCGGGCCCGGAGGCCCGCGCCCCCAGGATTCACCCCCATGGGGCGAGAGACGCGCCGCACAAACGGCTTCGAAGCTGCCGGCCCAGCAGGACCGGCGAAGCCCTCTTCTCTCCCGGCGGTGGATCGGGACCTTCGTCGATGGATCCAGGGAACCGGAGCACGTTGACCCGCCCTCCCGCGGCGATCACCTCGCGCGGTCTTCCTGGCAGGGGTTGTCCGATTCCCCTCGCGAATTCAGGGGCGGGCCGGCCCTCCGAGCTACGGCTGCTTCCCCGCGGCCAACCGCTCGAGGAAGGGGAAGAACCAGCTCTTGGCGGGCACCTGGATCTGCCAGCCGTTGACGAAGTAGGTTGGGGTCGCCATGACGTTGAGCTCCTGGGAGAGGGCGAGCTGCCGGTGCACCGCGTCGATGGAGGGCGGCTTGAGGTAGCAGGCGTCGTAGGCCGCCTCGTCCAGGCCGCGGCCGACCACGAAATCCCTTCCGAAATCCCCGACCATGGAGACGGCCATCTCGCCCTGCATGGAGTAGAACTGCTCCTTGAGGGGGATCAGGAGGTTCCTGTCCTGCTGCGCCACGCACCAGCCCACGCACGCCGCGCGGAACGCCCAGGGATGAATCTGGGTCAAGGGATAGTTGACCATGCCATGCCGCACGGCGCCGGAGAACTTCTCCACCGCCTCGTGGATCAGGGGCCACTTGCCCTTGCAACCCGGGCATTCGAAATCGGAGAACTCCACAAGGTCAATGGTGGCGCCCTTGGGATCGTGGTCCCAGAGGACCAGGTCGTTCCCGTGGAGGAGCTTCCTCCGGTATTCCACCGGGTCGGCATTCCACGGCATGGCCGTCCCGAGGATCACCAGGGCACCGTCAGCCGTCACCGCGCCGGGTTTCCCATAGGTCCCGTAACCCGACTGAATCTCCAGGCTGAATGGGATCAGGGCCCCGGAGGGGATCTTCGAGCCCTCCCACACGACCTTCACCCTCAGCCGCATGGCCCGCATCAGGGCGACGGGCAGGTAGCGTCCCACGAAGTCCTTGAGGCCATTGGACTGCTTGAGCTGGTCAGCAGGGATCCTGCCGACGCTCCCGTTCCAAACCATTCCAGCCACCTCGTCCACCACCCAGGCCGTGGTCATCGAAAGGAACTTGCTGGCGCATTCCCGCTTGACTGCAACGAGGCGGTAGCTGCCGGAAGCCGTCTGGTGCCTTTCGTCCCGAATGACCTTGAAGGACGACCCCGGATACCACGCCATGGCACGCTCCACATACTGAAGAACCACCGGATCCTGGGGAACCACCGGTGTCGGTCTTGGGGTCGGCGTCGGCGCAGGCACGGGCCCACCGGTCTGGGCCAAAAGGGTGGACGTCATCAGCACTCCGGTCATCACCAGCAAACCAATGGTATTGCGTCTCATTCGTTACCCTCACTTCCGACCATAGTCTAGCACCGCCGGATCCCAGGACGCCGCCCCGGGCGACCTTGAGATCCCACGGCCCCGTCAACCTCCACTCGGCGGCTCCCACCCCACCCCCCCAACGGCGGAACCCAGTCACGGATGCCTTCCCTCCGTTGAATGGGACGCGCCTTCCTCGCGTCTTCCGGAAGGCAACGATCTCAACACCGGCGTCTCGATGATAACTCGAAGATCGGCAGTCCATGGGAACACCGATCAGAGCATCCGCCCCAACATGGAAGAAGGCGTTCCGCTACGCTCCCCGGCGGGAACCGCCATGCCGTACACGTCCCCGTTCGCGTGGCTCCAGCCGGAGGGTGGCCGGCGTCCACGCGGCCCGAAGTGCGCACCAAAGGTCGGAGCCGGCGGAAGGTCCCCACCATGGCGGGTCGTTGCCCCGGAGGCCGGCGCCGGCGTCCGTGCTACTCCTCTTCGGCCTGCTCCGGCTTCTTGACGCCAGGCAGGAGGTCGAGCTCGCGGCGAAGGCGCATCTCGAGTTCCGCGGCGGTCTCCTCGTTCTCCTTGAGGTAGGCCTTGGCGGCGTCCCTCCCCTGGCCCAGGCGGACGTCCCCGTAGGAGTACCAGGAACCCGACTTCTGCACCAGGCGGTTCTCGACACCCAGGTCCAGGAGCTCGCCCATTCGGGAGATCCCCTCCCCGTACATGATGTCGAACTCGGCCACCCGGAAGGGCGCGGCCACCTTGTTCTTGACGACCTTGGCCTTGGTCCGGTTGCCGGTCACCTGATCCCCCTGCTTGATGGAGGCGACGCGGCGAATGTCTATCCGCACCGAGGCGTAGAACTTGAGGGCCCGCCCGCCGGAGGTCGTCTCGGGATTGCCGAACATGACGCCGATCTTCATGCGAACCTGGTTGATGAACACCAGGCAGGTGTTGGACTTGGATACGATTCCCGCCAGCTTGCGCAGGGCCTGGGACATGAGGCGGGCCTGCAGGCCCATCTGGGCATCGCCCATGTCGCCCTCGAGCTCGGCCCGCGGCACCAGGGCAGCCACGGAGTCGATGACGATGACATCCACGGAACCCGACCGGATCAGGGTCTCGGCGATCTCCAGGGCCTGCTCCCCGTAATCGGGCTGGGAAACCAGCAGGTCGTCCAGGTTGACGCCCAGCTTCTCGGCGTACTCGGGGTCCAGGGCGTGCTCGGCGTCGATGAAGGCGGCCAGCCCGCCGGTGGCCTGTGCGTTGGCGATGATGTGCAGGGCCAAGGTTGTCTTGCCCGAGGACTCGGGGCCGAAGATCTCCACCACGCGGCCGCGGGGCACTCCGCCGACGCCGAGGGCTGCATCCAGGGAGATCGATCCCGTGGGGATGACGTTGACGCGAATGCCCGGCTGCTCGCCGAGCCGCATGATCGAGCCCTTGCCGAACTGCCGCTCGATCTGACCGATGGCCGTTTCCAACGCCTTCAATTTCTCCGGATTCGTCGTCATGAGTTCGCTCCTTCTGCGAGACCGCAGTGTGGTGGGCAGGTCCATCCTAGGACTCGCTCCGAGCCGCGTCAAGGGGCCGGCCCGAGGGGGGTGGAATACTCAACGCGGTTTCGACATTCTCTCAGATGACAAAGGACATCGGGCCGGGGTGCCGGGGATACCTCCTTCAACAGGAGGGAACCGTTGTCGCAAGATCCAGAGGCAACGAGACGGCCCCCGGGCTCCGGATGGAAGGGGGAAACGGACAATGATCATTGGAGTACCGAGGGAGACCTTCCCCGGGGAGCGTCGTGTGGCGCTCGTGCCGGGCATGGTCCAGACCTTGACACGCGCCGGCCTGGAGGTTCTCGTCGAACGCGGCTGCGGGACCGAGGCCGGGTTTCCCGACACACAGTACGAGGAAAAGGGGGCCCTCCTGGCGAGCCGCGACGAGGTCTTCGCCAGGGCGGAGCTGATCCTCCAGGTGCGAGCGCCGGGCGCCAATCCCGAGCGTTGGAGGGACGACGTCGCACTCCTGAGGAAGGGGCAGGCCGTCATCGGCTTCTGCGATCCCCTGAGCTCTCCCGAGCCGACCCGGGCCCTTGCAGAAGCCGGCGTCACGCTCTTCTCCATGGAACTGATGCCGCGGATCACGCGGGCCCAAAGCATGGACGCCCTCTCGTCCATGGCGACCATCGCCGGCTACAAGGCCGTCCTCCTGGCCGCCAACACGCTCCCCCGCATGTTCCCCATGATGATGACGGCGGCCGGCACCATCGCTCCGGCACGGGTCTTCATCGTCGGAGCGGGCGTCGCGGGCCTCCAGGCCATCGCCAGCGCCCGGCGGCTCGGCGCCGTCGTCGAGGCCTACGACGTCCGGCCCGCCGTCCGCGAACAGGTGGAGAGCCTGGGCGGCAAGTTCGTCGAGCTCGAGCTGGAGACGGCCGAGGCCGAGGACGCCGGCGGCTACGCCAGGGAGCTGGGCGAGGATTTCTACAAGAAGCAGCGGGAGATGATGCTGCGGGTCGTCGCCGGATCCCACGTGGTCATCACCACGGCGGCCATCCCGGGCAAGAAGGCGCCGATCCTGGTGACCCGGGAGATGGTCGAAGGGATGGAGCCCGGCTCCGTCATCGTCGATCTCGCCGCCGAGCGCGGGGGCAACTGCGAGCTGACCAGGCCCGGGGAGACGGTCGTCGAATCCGGCGTGACCATCCTGGGGCCCCTCAACATCCCCTCCACGGTGCCTTACCACGCCAGCCAGATGTACTCGAAGAACATCACTACCTTCCTCCTCCACCTGGTCAAGGAGGGCAAACTCGCCCTCGACATGGAGGACGAGATAACCGCGGGCACCATGGTGACGCGGGACGGCCGGATCGTGCATCCCGGGGTTCTGGAGTCCTTGGGAGCGGCCATGGAAAGGAGCGAAAGCCAATGAACGAGCTGGTCATGTTACTGACGGTCTTCGTGCTGGCGATCTTCGTCGGTTTCGAGGTCATCACCAAGGTTCCACCAACCCTCCACACGCCTCTCATGTCGGGTTCCAACGCCATCTCGGGCATCACGGTCATCGGAGCCCTCGTCCTTGCCGGCGCTCTCAATGAGCCGAAGCTGTCCAAGATCCTCGCCACCGTGGCCGTGGCCTTCGCCACCATCAACGTGGTCGGCGGCTTCCTCGTCACCCACCGAATGCTCCAGATGTTCCAGAAGAAGAAGTAGGGGGCGGCCATGTTGAGTCAGAACATCGTCAACATCGTCTACGTCATCGCCGCGGTCCTCTTCATCCTCGACCTCAAGTGGATGGCCCATCCCCGGACCGCCGTCCGCGGCAACGTCACCGGCGCCCTGGCCATGGGGCTGGCCATCATCGCCACCCTTCTCAGTCAGAAGCAGGAGTGGTCGTACATCCTCCTCGGTGTCGCCGTGGGAACGGTCATCGGCGCCGTGGCGGCTCTCAAGGTCAAGATGACCTCCATGCCGGAGATGGTCGGCCTCTTCAACGGTTTCGGCGGCGGCGCCTCCATCCTCGTGGCCGGCTCGGCCCTGATCGCAGCACAGCAGGCCCTGGCCTACCCGGGACAGATGCAGATGAAGATCGCCACCGTGGCCTCGGGAATCATCGGCTCGGTGACCTTCTTCGGCTCCTACGTGGCCTTCGGCAAGCTGGCCGAGTTCCTCGCCGTCAGGTGGAAGCTGACCCCGTGGCAGAGGACCGTCAAGTACGGCTTCTCCCTGGCCACCGCCGTGGGCGGCGTCTGGTACGCCGTCGCCGCGGGCCTCGGCACCTGGACCCTGGTCACCGCCGTGGCATCCGTCGCCGTGGCGGGTCTCCTGCTCCTCAAGTCGGACCGGTTCCCCGGCATGGACACCCTCAAGATCTTCAGCGGCCTGGTGGCCATCGGCCTGGGAGTCCTGCTGGTCCTCCATCCGGAGAACATGGAGCTGTTCTGGTCGCTGGTCATGGTCTCCGGCGTCCTGGGCGTCATTCTGACCATCTCCATCGGCGGCGCCGACATGCCCGTGGTCATCGCCCTGCTCAACTCGTACTCGGGTCTCGCGGCGGCGGCGACCGGCTTCGTCATCAACAACACGGTCCTGATCATCGCCGGATCCCTGGTGGGAGCCTCGGGCATCATCCTGACCCAGATCATGTGCAAGGCCATGAACCGCTCCCTGACCAACGTGCTTTTCGGCACCATGGGGCCGACCTCCGAGACGCCCGACGCCGACGAGGTGTACCGGACCGTCAAGTCCACCTCGGCCGAGGAGCTGGCCATGGTCATGGACGGCATCCAGCGCCTGGTCATCGTCCCCGGCTACGGCATGGCCGTGGCCCAGGCCCAGCATGCGGTCCGGGACCTGGCCAACCTCCTGGAGTCCAAGGGGGTGACCGTCGAGTTCGCCATCCACCCGGTGGCGGGCCGCATGCCGGGGCACATGAACGTGCTCCTGGCCGAGGCGGACGTGCCCTACGAGAAGCTCAAGGAGATGGACGAGATCAACCCGACCATGGAGCAGGCGGACGTGGTCATCGTCATCGGGGCCAACGATGTGGTCAATCCGGTTGCGCGCACGGACCCCAAGTCTCCCATCGCCGGGATGCCCATCATCGATGTGGACAAGGCCCGGACCGTGGTCGTCATCAAGCGGAGCCTGAGCCCGGGCTTCGCCGGTATCCCCAACCCGCTCTTCGCGGCGGACAACACCCTGATGTACTTCGGCGACGCCAAGAAGGCCGTCATCGACCTGATCACGGCCCTTAAGGAATACTGAGCCAGTAACGAGAACCATCAAACCAAGGGCCGCAGCCTTGCGCTGCGGCCCTTCGTACAGTTCTTTCCACCGGATCCCGGAGACCCGGAGAACGACGCCTCAGCCGTGACAGGTCTGGCAGAACTCTCCCGGCATCCCGCCCTCGTGACAGGTCGAGCAGGTATCGAGCTCGAGTTTGTGCTCCATGAAGAGCTCGCCGTGGGTCTCGGCGAAGTCGTCGGGATGGGGCATGGTGACGCCGTGGCACTCGTTGCACTCGGCCGGGGTCAGGGCCACACCACCATGGTGGCTCAGCTCCGTGTGACAGGTCGTGCAGTCGATGTCCTGCTTGGCATGGTTGGCGTGGCTCAGGGCCATTCCATTCCACTTGATCACCGCGGTCGGCCCACCCTCGTGACAGGGCTTGCAGGTCTCCTGCGAGTCCTTGGTGTTGTGGCACATGAGACAGGAATCGAAGCCAACCTTCTTGACCAGCTGCCCCATGGTGGAGCGGAAGTTCCTGGGATGGGGCACCGGCACGTCCGAGTGGCAGGTACCGCAGGCCTCCTTGCCCCAGGACATCTTGCCGTGGTCCGAGTAGGGGGTGTGGCACGAATCGCAGTCGCCCACGGCCTCGACGTGCTTGGCGTGGGGGAACGCGACGCCCTTCCACGTGACTGTCTTGCGGACCACCGTGTGGCAACGGGCGCACTCGTTGGCCGTCAGCCGTTTGGCGTCGGCGATGCGCGGGAAGCGCTCAGCGGAACCCGCAGCCTTGAGAGCGGCGTTGGCCTCCTGGACCGCCTGATCCAGCTGGACGGCGGCGAACACGACGTTGTGGACGCCGTGACCGACCTCGACCTGGCGCAGCCTCTTGCGGGCCATGGCAGCCTGCTCCCGGGCGTCCTTGGAAACCCTGCGGCCACGAACCGCCGACCGGGCCGCGTTGACGGCCCTCCTGGCGGCGGCCAGATCCCGCTGAAGCATGGTCTTCCAGTTCCTCAGGATGACATCGTAGCCGGGACCGTGACAGTCGTCGCACGCCTTGGAGGACCCCGTCATGACCTCGCCGTCGCGGGTCTTCCGGGTGGCCGTGTGGCAACCCTCGCAACGGACGTGAACCTTGGCCATGGCATCGGGCACCGGCTTGGCGCCCGGCTCGGCCGTGGAAACCCGGACGTAGAGGCTCCGCGTCGCCGTGTGGACGTCACGGTGGCACGTGGCACAGTCGGAATCCGAGGCGACGGTGAGGGGATGCACCTTGTGTTCGATGGGATGGTGACAGAAGGTGCAGGAGAATCCCAGGCTGTCCACGTGGACGCTGTGCACCAGCTTGACATCGCCGTACTTCTCGGCGCGGTCGCCGGCCGTGTGGCAGACGACGCAACGGTCACGGTCCACCTCCCCCGTCCCCCGGTTGATGTCCGCGTGGCAGCCCGTGCACTCCATCTTCTGCTTGGCCACCAGCGTGTGGTCGTACCGGTCCTTGGGGAGCTTGGTCACGTCGTGGCACAGCTGGCACCGCGAGATATCCTCCTCCCACCCCAGCTTCCGGAAGTGACAGATGGCGCAGGCTTCCGTGCTGACCGGCTTCTTGCCGGCGCCGTGGACCAGGGACTGGTGGCAGGTGGTACAGGCCGGCTTGAGGCCGCGCTTGATCTTGCCCAGATGATCCGCGTGGGAGAAACGGACGCCTCGCCATTGGATGGTCCCACCCGTGACGATGTCGGCGTGACAGCCGTCCCGGGTGCATCCGGCCTCGGGAGCCGAATGGAAGGCGGTGGTCGAACCGGTACCCGTCAGCTTCTCCGCCACCAGCGCGAGGGCCACCTTCTGGGCGCGGATATCCCCCGCCGCACCCGGAGCAAAATGGCACTCGGAGCAGGGGACCTCGGCGTGGGTCGAGGCCTTCCACGAGGCCACGTATTCGCCCAGCCATGAAAAGCGCGCGTAGAACGAGGGGCTGGTTCCGATCCTCAGGAAAGCCCAGAACGTCACCACCAGGATGACGACGACAACAACCGTCCCGAGAACCAGCCGGCGGAGCTTCGCCCTGGCCTTGGGGTCCTCCCGATGAACCGGTGGGAGCTCGCTGCCACCGGCGTGTCCCGTCCCCGTCTCACTGAGATGATCCGTCATGATCTCCTCACCTTCCCGTACCGTCTACGTGCGCCACCGTACCCATTTGTGATTAATTTCGCAAGGTTTTCCATGCTTATTCAATCGTTTGTCGGAGGCCACTCCGAAGCGCAACTGTACCCTAATCCCCTGCTCCATCAATCCCATGGACCCCTCGCGCCTCTGCCCTGCAGGACCATGAGGGAGTGACTTCCACCCGTTGGGAATCACAACACCCCGCCAATCCCCCAAACCCGGGTCATCCATGGTCCATCTGCTTCAGGGCGGGATGGACCACACCTGACAGCATCTTCTCGATTCGCTCGCCCGGCGTACCGCGGGGCACGGCACCTCCCGCCCTTCGCGACGATGTCCGATGGATGACCCGGGCAGGCGGAGCGCCCTGGCGCCCGTTCTTCTCCCTCGAAACCGCTGAAAAAAGCCGGCCGGACATTTGCCCGGCCGGCTCGAATCGTCTGGTGAACGCCGGATCAACGGTAGCCGAAGAGCATGGCGTAGAGGATCAGGACGATCAATGTGAGGCCGACCGTCAGAACGGCAAAGCCGAACGCCTTGATCCACCGGAGCTTCTTCCTCGGCATGCTGCCGGCAATCCGCTCGTCCGGGTTCTCCATCCGGAGCAGCTCCTCGTACTCGCCGGGCTTGTCGTGCTTGAGCTCCTCCAGGGGGACGCGCCCCGTGAAGATCACCGGGTCCATGGGGAACTTATCCGGGCGGAAGTGGGTGTTGAAGAAGTGGATCGTGAAGATGAACGCCGTTGCCAGCAGGGCCTCGTCACTGTGGATGATGGTGGCGACGTTGATCATCCATCCCGGAAGGAAGCGCGTGAAGAAGGTCGGGAACCAGAGCATCAGGCCGGTGCCACCGATGACGAACACGCCCCAGAACACCGCGAAGTAGTCGAACTTCTCCCAGTAGGTGAAGCGCCCGTAGTGGGGCCTTTCACCGAAACCCAGGAACCATTTCACACTCTGCCAGAACTGCTTGATGTCGTTGAACGTGAACATCATGGAGTTGGGACCGAAGATGAACCGGAGCCAGCTCTTTCCGGACTCCCGCTTGAACCGGAAGATCTGGCGGATGTGGAAGAGGAACAGCCCCAGGAGCGTCACGGCAGCGATCCGGTGCAGGAAGCTGGTCACCTTGAATCCACCGAGGAAATGCGAGATGGTGACGGCCCACCCCATGTAGGAGAACTTGAGGGTCATGCCGGTGATGGCCAGGGTGAAGAAGCTGATGATCATGACGACGTGCATGATCCGTTGCGTCTTGTTGAAGCGCAGGTAGAACTTGTCGCGGGAGGTCGTCTTGAGGTGACCCCACTGTTCCCGCGTCCTCCACAGCCTGAACAACCACAGGAGGGTGTGGAGGGTGAAGAAGGCCAGGGTTCCGACCAGCAAGCTCGTCATGAACAGGTAGGTGTAGTAGAGGTAGGGATATTTCTTCTGGTCGTGGTGTGTCGCGTGGGTCAGGTAGCCGGCAAACTGCCGGTGGGCGCCCTTGTGGCACTTGGCGCAGGTCTCCACAACGTTCTTGAAGCCGAGGGTCGACCTGGGATCGTCGGGCGGCAGGATGTTGTGGGTGCCGTGGCAGTCATAACACTTGGCGGCGCCCTCGTCGCCCAACCTCGAGGCCTTGCCATGGACCGTATCGAAGAAGGTCGCGGCCTCGTGCTCGTGGCACTTCCCGCACTGGTCCATCATCCTGGTGCGGAACCCCTTGACATCGACCCGGCTGATGGTGTGAGAGGTATGGCAATTCTCGCAGGTGGGGAGCTTCTTGTTGGTCTTGGTGTTGCCGGGCCAGTGGACGCTCTTGCTGAAGATCTCCTCGATTCCCTTGTGGCAGGTACCGCAGGTGTCGGCCACGCGCTTGGGGTTGACCGAGGACTCGGGGTTGTCGGGCGGGAGCTCATGGTGTTTCGTATGACAGTCCGTGCAGGTGGCCGAGACGATCAGTCCGGCCTCCAGGAGACCCTTGCCGTGGATGCTGTGCTCGTAGCTGACGACAATGTCCGGCACGTCGGTCCTGATCCGCCGGGCAGCGGCGCCCTCCCTGGAGTGGCACTGGCCGCAGAGCTTGGGAATGTTCCGGGCGAAGGTCGGAGAGGTCGGCAGGAGATGGCTCTCGGTGGCATGGGCGCTGTGGCAGCTGAGACATTTCGGAGCGTCTGGATCGCCCTTGGCGGCCAGCTTTCCGTGGGTGCTGTCCTTGTACTGGCTGACCTCCTGCGCGTGGCAAACACTGCAGTCCACGGGGTTCTTGATGGCCTTACAGGGCCGGGCCAGGGCCGTGCTGACCTCCGTGTGGCACTGGGCGCAGGCAACGTTGGCGTGGCTCGAGAGGTTGTACCTCTCTTCGTCGATATAGAGGGAGACCCGCTTGCCGTCACGAACGACGCTGAGATTCTTGTCACCGTGGCAGCGCATGCACTCCTTGTTGGCCACCCGCCGTGGATTGAGGGGGGGCCGCCGGATCTTGTGGGGCTGGTGACAGTCGATACAGGCCGGGATCTTGTTGGGGGCTTCCTCCCACAGCCGGCCCTCGATGACCTTCACGTGTACCTTCTCGATGCGGGCGTGGCACTGGGTGCAGGTCTTCGCCACGTTCCTCGTGTTGATGCTGGACTGTGGATCGTCGTGGGGAAGGATCAGGTGGGAGTTGTGGCAGGAGGTGCAGACGGCCGTCACCGTCAGGCCCATCTTGAAGAGGCCTTCCCCATGGATACTCATGGAGTAGTTCTCGAGGATGTTCGACTGGGCGATACGACGCTTTTTGGAGACCTCCGTACCCTCCTGGTGGCAGCTCCCGCAGAGCAGGGGCACGTTGACGGTGGAGATGGGGGAATCCGGGTCGGACACGGGCCGGATATCGTGGTGCTGGTGGCAGGTGATGCAGCTGGGCGCCAGCGGATCTCCCCTCAGCGCCGCCCTGGCATGAACGCTGCGCTTCTGGTCCTTGACCTCGTTGGGGTGGCACCTGCCGCAGACGACGATCTCGACGTCCTCGGTCTTGGGCTGCGCCATGGAGTGACCACGATGACAGTCGGTGCAGGCCGCGTTGCGTCGCCCTCCGGTCTTCTTGCCATGGGCGCTCCGGCCGACGATCCGCCGCTCCGAGGCGTGGCACTTTCCGCAGAGCTGATTGACGGTGTCGGGTGCGACCGTCGATCCCGGCTCTCCAGGCGGCAGCACGTCGTGATGACCGTGGCACGTGATGCACCCCACCGATGGGTCGCCCTTGGAGATGGCCCAGCCACCGTGGGGACCCGTCCTGAGCTCATCGACGACGTCCTCGTGACAGGACTGGCAGTTGACGCGGGCCACCGTCTCCCTGTGGGGGAACTCCGAGCCCTCGAGATCCCCATGACAGGCGATGCACTGGAGCTCGCCGTGAACCGACCGCTTGAAGGCGTCAGCATCGACGAAAACAGAGATCTCCTTGCCGTTGCGCTCACCCTTGAGGTCGTGATCCTCGTGACAGGTCAGGCAGTCACCGTTGGTCTGCGCGAAGCCGACTCCGCCGAACCCCAGAACCGACAGAAACAACGTGGCGGCTACGACGCTGCGAAGACGCCGGTGCGATCGACGGAGGTTCGCCGTACACGATCGGTGTTCCCCGGGGACTGACCTCGATTTCATCAACGCTTTCCTCCTCCAATTGAGTCTCGGCCGTACCGTGCCGCGCATGACTCTATCGTCATGTGAAAAGAAATTCAAGCGAGAAAGGGTTGACGGAACGTATTGAGAACAAAACTCCATATCCGAATCATGAATGACCTTCCGAAGGGCCCAACATGGGACCGGCCAGGTCTCACCACCTGCCCGGGATGGTGGTGCCGCAGCCGGGGCAACGCCCCCCGTGGCCCGACAGGCCATCGGAAAGCACCCGGAAGCCCCAACGCTCGACCAGGACCTTCCCACAGGCGGGGCAGAGTGTGTCCTCCGCATGTGGCACCCGGCCGGGGAGGTTCCCCGCATAGACGAAGCGCAAACCAGCCTCGAATCCGATCTCCCGCGCCATGGCCAGTGTCGAGGCCGGTGTCGATCCCCGGTCCAGCATCCTGTAGTCCGGGTGGAAGGCCGTCACGTGCCAGGGAATGTCCCGCGACACGGACGCGAGGAACCGGGCCATTTGGCGCAGCTCCTGCGGGCTGTCGTTGAGCTCCGGTACGATCAGGGTCACGACCTCGACCCAGAAACCCCGGTCCACAAGACCCCGAATCGTCTCCAGAACGGCCTCCAGCCGTCCTCCCAGGCTCCGGTAGGCCTCCTCGCGGAACGACTTGAGATCGACCTTGTACACATCGGTCACAGGCCGCAGGTAGTCCAGGACCTCAGGGGTGGCATGTCCGTTGGAGACGAAGCCCGTGAGCAGTCCCTTCTCCCTGGCGAGGGAGAAGATCTCGTGGGCCCACTCGGCGGTGATCAGCGGCTCGTTGTACGTCGATACGACGGACCGGCAACCCCGGGCCACGGCGGCCTCGACCAGGGCCCGGGCCGTCACCGGATGCACCGACTCCGAGGCCGCTGGATCCCGGAGGGTCTGCGAGGTCAGCCAGTTCTGGCAGTACTGGCACCGCATGTCGCACCCCAACATGCCGAAGGAGAGGGCCTCGGAGCCCGGCAGCACGTGGAAGAACGGCTTCTTCTCGATGGGATCGGCGGCCAGACCGGCCGTGTAACCCCATGGCACCAGCAGACCGTCCCCCGACCGGGAGCGCACCAGGCACACCCCCCGCTTCCCCTCCGCCAACTTGCACCGGTGCGCACAGGCAATACACTCGATCTTCCCCGACCGGTGAACCCGGGCAAGATCCTTCTTGACAACACGGTGCCGGTCGATGGCAGCTTCCACGTCCAACCCTCCATTCCACATTGTGGGTCCTGAGCGCCCCCTTGGCCAGGGGATTCATGGGGCGACCTCCTTCCCTCGTGAACACCCGCCTTGCCGCGCTTCGATGGCGGGTAGCCGCTCTGTTTCCCCGGCACCCGCCTCCGGCGGAAGCAACGGCCCGCGAGAGAACGCCCTTGCACGATCCCGTCCCACCACACTCCGCCCCACGCCACCCTTCTCCCTCCCGGGTAGAATGCCCGACATGATGCACGAACGGCACGAGGTGTTCTCCGGCCCCAACGGGCCCATCGGCTTTTCGACGCACGGCGAGGGGCCTCCGTTGTTTCTCATCGGAGGCCTGGGCTCGACGGGGCGGATCTGGGGAGATTTCCCCGGTCTGCTGGGCCGCTCCTTCCTCGTCGTCTGTCCGGACAACCGCGGCCTCGGCGCATCCCGCGGCGGCGCCCCCTTCACCCTCGCCACCCAGGCGGAAGACCTGGCGGCCCTGGCGGAACACCTGGGCCTGGGCCCCACCACCTTCCTCGGGGCCAGCCTGGGCGGCCCCATCGTCCTCGAAACGGCCCGGCGCTTCCCCCGCATGGTTCGCCGCATGGTGCTGATCTCCTGCGCCGCCAACCTCTCCACCCATGGCAGGACCCTCATGGGGCTCCTCTCGAAGCTGCTGGATCATCTGCCCCCCGCCCTCTTCGGCGAGCTGCTGACCACCCTCTCCTTCGCCCCACCCTTCCACGCGCGCCACCCGGCCCTCGTCCGGCAGGTGGCGGAGCTCTACGGTCCCGATCCCGCCGATCTCGAGGGGACACGGACCCAGGTTCGCCACATGCTCTCCGGCTGGGACTTTCGGCCCCACCTGGCGAGCATGGAAGCGCCCACCCTCGTGCTTGCCGGCGGGCGCGATCCCATCGTCGGCGTGGAGGAGACGGCGGCCCTGGCGTCGGCCCTCCCCCACGCCCGCCTTCGCGTGTTTCCCGACGCGGCCCACTCGGTCCTGGCCGAGGGTGGCGAGGAGGCCCTGGGCGAGGTCCTGGAGTTCCTGCGCTGAGCGAAACCTGCGCGGCACGATGCCGTATAGTATTCCGGCCCCCACGCCCGACGTGGGAAAAACAAACTGCAGTCAAGGAAGGAGAAGTCGTATGAGGATCCACCGAAGGGCCATCTCTGGCCTGGCCATCCTCGCACTGGCCCTGGGCTCGCTGCCGGCGACGGCGGAAGAGGCCAAGGTACCCGTCCAGGAAGTGACGCTGGACAACGGCATGAAGCTGCTGATGGTCGAGCGCCACGAGTCTCCGACCATCACCGGAGGCTGGGTCACCCATGTGGGTTCGGCCAACGAGCGCCCGGGCATCACGGGGATCGCCCACCTCTTCGAGCACATGATGTTCAAGGGAACCCAGACCATCGGCACCAAGGACTACGCCGCCGAGAAGAAGATCATGGATCAGCTCGACGCCGTGCGGCTTGAGATGGAGCGGGAGTACACCAAGCTCCGCCAGGCCAAGCGCCGCGGTGAGATCGAGGGCAACATCTACGCTCCGGAGAACGAGACCCCTCGCCTCAAGGAGCTCCGGGCCAGGATGAAAGAACTCCAGGACGAGCAGCACAAGCTGATCGTCAAGGACGAGTTCGACAAGGTGTACACGACGGCGGGCGGCTCGGGACTCAACGCCTTCACCAACGAGGACATGACGACATTCTTCATCACCATTCCCGCCAACAAGCTGGAGCTGTGGTTCTGGATGGAGTCCGACCGCCTGCTCCACCCCGTGTTTCGGGAGTTCTACTCGGAGCGGGACGTCGTTCGTGAAGAGCGCCGCATGCGGGTGGAGTCCGACCCCATCGCGAAGTACGAGGAGCAGTTCGGCTCCATGTTCTGGGTCTCCGTCCCCTACCATCACCCGGTGATCGGGTGGCCCTCCGACGTGGAGTCCATCTCCCGTCGACAGGCCAACGAGTTCTTTGCCACCTACTACGCCCCCAACAACATCACGGCGGCCCTCGTGGGCGACTTCAATCCCGAGCAGGCCGTCGCCCTGGCCAAGAAGTACTTCGGGCGGATCCCCCGCGGCGCCCAGGAACCGCCGGAGATGATCACCGAAGAGATCGACCAGATCCAGGAGAAGCGCATGTCGGCGGAAGCGGAAGCCAACCCCATGGTCGAGATCCGCTGGCACACGGTCCCCTTCGTCCACAAGGACAAGTACGCCCTGGAGGTCCTGGCCGCGCTCCTCGAGGGGCGGACGGGCCGCCTCTACAAGTCCCTGGTGGAGAAGCAGCATCTGGCGACCGGCGAGCCCTGGGCCTGGAACGACTCCATGAAGTACGGCGGTGCCTTCGAGATTGGCGCCGAGGTGGCCGACGGGCACACCCATCAGGAGGTGGAGGACGCACTCCTGGCCGAGATCGAGCGGCTCAAGAAGGAGCCGGTGGGCGAGCGCGAGCTCCAGAAGATCAAGAACCAGAACCTGGCCGACTCCTACCGCCGTCTCCAGTCCAACTTCTACCTCCTGCTCCAGCTCCTCGTCTACGACGCCGAGGGCGACTGGCACGAGCTCAACGAGGGACCGGCCAGGATCGAGGCCGTCACGGCGGCCGACGTGCAACGTGTGGCCCAGAAATACTTCACCAGGGAGGGCTCCAACACCATGTGGTACAGCCGAAAGGCCGGTACCACGGAAGATCCCGAGCTGGCCAAGCTTTCGGGCCAGGCCAAGCAGGCTGCCAAGCAGATGCTCCGTCAGCTGGAGGAGGTCAACGACCCCGCCCAACTGCAGCAGATCATCACAAAGCTCGAGGGCGGCAAGGACCAGGCGCCTCCCCAGTTCAAACCGGCCCTGGAGCTCGTCATCACCAGGGCCAGGGAACGGCTCGCCACCATGCAATCCAAGAGCGGGGAGGAGAAGTAATATGCGCCGCGTACAGCTTTTCGCTTCGGCCCTGATCGCCGCGCTGCTCGTCACCTCGGCCCTTGCCGCCGGCGGCATCCCGCCCCGTCCCGAGCAGCTCACGTTCCAACCCCTGACCTTCAACGTCCCCGAGCCCGGCACCATGCGTTTCGTGCTGGACAACGGCATCCCCGTTTACGCAAAGGCCGACCGCCTTCTCCCCCTGACGACCATCCAGGTTCTGTTCCGGGGGGGGGCCTACATGGTTCCCGAGGGCAAGGAGGGTCTCGACGCCATCGCCGGTGAGGTGTGGCGGACCGGCGGCGCCGGCGACCGCACGGCCCAGCAGCTGGACGAGGACCTGGACTTCCTTGCCGCCAATCTATCCACGAGGATCGGCGCCACCACGGGCTCGGTCCGCCTCAACATCCTGTCGAAGGACCTGGGTCAGGGTCTCAAGATCCTGATGGACGTACTGACACGCCCCCGCTTCCAGGCGGATCGTTTCGCCAAGGCCAAGGACGACATGATCCAGGAGATGAAGAAACGCAACGACGACTCCTCCGCCATCGAGCGGCGGGAGTGGTCTCGCCTCGTCTACGGGGATCGGTTCTGGATCAACCGGCTGGCGACCAAGGCGTCGGTGGACTCCATCACCGTGGACGACGCCAGGACCTTCGTCGCCTCCCTGATCAAGGCGGGCAACATCGTCCTGGCCGTTTCCGGGGATTTCGACCGGGCGGCCATGAAGACCGCCCTCGACGCGACCCTGGGCACTCTCCCCAAGGGCGACTCTCCCCTGCCGCCGGTTCCCATGGCCGCCCAGCCCGCGGCGCCCGGCGTCTACGTGGTCAACAAGCCCGACGTCAATCAAGGACGGGTCTCCGCCGGTGAGCTCGGGGTCTCCCTCGGCGACCCCGACGAGTTCGCGCTCCGTGTCGGCAACCAAATCCTCGGAGGCGGGGGCTTCACCTCCTGGATCACCAAGCGCGTCCGGTCCGATGAGGGCCTCGCCTACTCCGCCGGTTCCTACTTCAGCTTCCCGGCCCAGTACCCCGGCTTCTTCAAGGCCTTCTTCCAGTCCAAGTCCCGCACCTGCCCCGGCGCCCTGGCCATCACCATGAAGCTGATCGGCAAGCTCCGGACGGACGCGGTGACGACCGACGAGCTGAAGACCGCCAAGAACTCGTTCACCGAGACCTTCCCCCGGCGCTTCGAGTCGGCCGAGCGGACGGCCTCCCTTTTCGCCACCGACGAGCTCATGGGAATCCCCCACGACTACTGGAAGACCTACCGGGACAAGGTGGCGGCCGTCGATCCCGGCACGATCCTCGAAGCGGCCAGGAAGCACCTCCACCCCGAGAAGATGATCATCCTGGTGGTCGGTAACGTGGACGAGATCATCAAGGGACACCCGGACTATCCGGCCAAGCTGACGGACTTCGGCGAGATCCACAAGGTCCCGCTTCGCGACCCCCTGACCCTCGAGCCCCTGCCCGAACAGTAGCTCGGACCATCGAGCGATCTTGGAAGGCCCGGGCATCCGCCCGGGCCTTTTGTACAATCGGGGCGTCGTCGAACGATCCTCAAGGGGGACCGATGTCTGCCGCCAACTCCCGACGCCTCTTCGTCCTCGCCTTCACCGTCCTGGCCGCCGGGATCGGTGGAGGGTGCTCCGCCACCGTCCACCGGAGCGTCGCATCCGCCGGACAGCCCAGGGAACCCCTGGTCGGTCCGGTGCGGCCCCGCGCCGTCGTCTCGGCCCACGGCATGGTGGTCGCCAGCTCTCCCGAGGCTGCCCGGGTTGGCGCACGGGTCCTCGAGGAGGGCGGCACGGCGGTGGACGCCGCCGTGGCGACGGTTTTCGCCTTGATGCCCACCGATCCCTCCTCGGTCGGGCCGGGAAGCGATCTGGTCATGGTCCTCCACCAGAAGGAGGACGGCGACGTGGTTCTCGACTCCCCCTCCTTCGTTCCCATGCGGGTCCAGCCCGAGGAACTGGCACAACTGAAGCGGGAGGGCCATCTGTGGGGCCGCCGGGTTTCGACGGTTCCGACGATTCTCGCCGTCTTGGGAACGGCTCAGGAGCGGTACGGCACGTGGAGCCTCCAACGGCTCATGGCGCCGGCCATCAAGATCGCCCGGGAAGGATTCGAGCTGGGATTCTACCAGCGAGGCGCCATGGGCGAGTACCACGCGGCGATCCTCGCCAGTCCTTCGACCGCCTCGTTGCTTCACTTTCAACCTGACGGCGACCTGCCCCCCGTCCACACCCGGATCGCCTTCCCGGCCCTTGCCACCACCCTGGAACGTCTCGCGGACGCCGGCTGGCGAGATTTCTACCGGGGCGAGATCGCCGCCGCCATCGAATCCGACATGGTGACCCATGGGGGGTGGATCACACGGGCCGACCTGGGGAGGGTTCCCCGGTCTGTCCGGGAAACGAGGCCTTTGGAGGCCGACTACCGGGACCACCGCATTCTGGTGCCGGGCAGGCCGTGGGGCGGCCCGGCGCTGGTGGAGGCCCTGGAGATCCTCGAGGGGTTCCCCCGGAGCCTGCTGGACTCCGATTCCACGGATCATGTCCACCTGATGATCGAAGCCGTCCGGTTGGCGCAGTACGATCAGCTGCGGAAAAGCCGGCAGAACCTGATCCCCGCCCATGTCCCTGGCGGGGCGAGCCTGCCCTCGGGCCCGTGGGCGCTGACCCAGGCGATCGACTTCACCAGGAAGGTCTCCCTCGGTCCGGCGGCGGAGCCCGAACCGGTTCCCGAAGGCGATCGCCACACGACCCACGTGGACGTGTTGGACAGCGCCGGAAACGCCGTCTCCATCACGGTGACCCTCGGCCGATACTTCGGTTGCGACGCCGGCCCCCCCGAACTCGGGTTCCTCTACAACTCGCTGATGGAGGGTTTCCAGTTCGAGAGCCCCAGCCAACCCCAGTACACACAGCCCCTGGCCCACGTCCGGTCCTACCTGACGCCGACGATCGTTCTCCGGAAGGGCGATCCCGTCCTCGTTCTTGGAACGGGCGGCAGCGGGCTCATCACGAGCTTCGTGCTGGAGGTGCTTTCCAACGTACTGGACCGGGGCATGACCCTGGAGCAGGCGGTGGCCCATCCTCGCGTCGGCTGGGCCGGCCCCGGCGACAGGAGCGTCTACCTGGAGTTGACGCCCCCTCTGGGGAAGGGCGTGGCGCCCGAGCTCCGCCGGCGCGGTTTTGAGAACATCAACATCATCACGTACCCCAACACGCTCCTGGAACGGGGGCGCCTCGGGGGGGTGGACTGCGCAGCATTCGAACCGGCCACCGGAACCTATACGGGAGTCGGAGACCCACGAAGGGAAGGCTCCGCCGCCGCTCCCCGAACGGCGGTAAACTGAGACCGTTCGGGGGAGGGAGCGCCATGGGAAACAGATCGCTCAAGGCCATCGTCAGCATCGAGGTTGCCCATCAGGGTCTGCCCATCGGCTGGCTCTACCGGGAAGAGCCCGACCGGGACGGTGACAGCGGATGGCGCGTCTTCTCGGGTGCCGAGCCCGATGACTTCGCCGACGACGCATCCAATTTCGTCATCCTGTCCCTGAAGGAGCTGATTGCCCTCGATCCCGATCTGGAGGCCGTCCTGGACGCCCCATTCCACAGCTGCTTCGAGCGGGAAGACAACGCGGGGCCGTTCCACCTGGCCGAGGATTTCGATCTGGACGAATGAGGCGCCGCCCGGGCCCCAACGCGGGTCATTCACGAGCCTTCTGCTGTAAGGGCCGGTGCACCACACCCGGCGGTGCGGACTCGTTTGCTCGCCCGGCGCGCCGCAAGCACACCTGCGTTGACGAATCTTGCGGGGGCATCACCGCGCACGGCGCCTCGCCCCCTTCACGATGAACCCCCATGAACACTGCGGGCCCAGGGCCGGCATCTCAGCCGCTGTAGCTCCACGGCGTCCGGTCCATGGTCAACAGGGGGCCCTCGCGGAACACCTCGGCCGCGACCACCTCGGCCAGCACCAGGTCGTGGTCTCCCCCGTCCATCCATCCCCGGACGCGGCACCCCAGGTAGCCCAGGACACCCTCGACGACCGGCGCTCCGGTCACGGGACAGGCGTGCCAGGAGAGCCGCTCCAGGCGATCGCCCTCCCCGCGAAACCCCAGCTCGGCCAGCTCCAGCTGGTCCTCCCCAAGGAAGGAGACGGCGAGGGTCCCCGCCCTTCGGATCAGCCGGTGTCCCCGGTGATCCCGCCGGACGGCGGTGACGATCAGGCGCGGCTTGAAGGAGGCCTGGGTCAGCCAGGAGGCCGTGTAGAGGAAGCGCTCCCGTCCCGTGTCCACGCCGATGAGGTACAGGCCGTGGGGGACCAGCTCGAGGAGCCGGCCACCGTCGTCACGATGCTTCTTCGTCCCTTCCATGCCACCTCCAGACACCGCCGGTCTCTCCTGCGGACCCGCCGTCGGGGACCGCGGCCGGAGCGCCCCGCCCATGGGTCCTGCCATGGTGCCTCAACGGCACCGATGGCGCAATGGCGCAGATGTTTCCTTCCTTTACAGCTTGTGAGAAACGGTGCACAATACGCCAACCCGCGGGATACGCGGGCTCATGGGAAGGAGGCACCATGAAAGTCCACGAATACCAAGCAAAGGAGATTCTAGCCAAGTACGGCGTCGCCGTACCCCGCGGCATCCTGGTCACCGAGGCCGAGGCCGCGCGGGCGGCCGCCGAGGAGCTGGGCGGCCGTGTCGTCGTCAAGGCGCAGGTCCACGCGGGCGGGCGCGGCAAGGCCGGCGGCGTCAAGCTGGTCGCCAACCCCGACGAGGCTGTCGAGGCGGCATCGCAAATCCTCGGCATGCGCCTGGTGACCAAGCAGACGGGCGCCGAGGGCAAGATCGTCCACAAGGTCTACATCGAGGAGGCCCTGCCCATCGAGCGCGAGCTGTACCTGGGTGTCGTCCTCGATCGTTCCGAGGGTTTCCCGGTCATGATGGCGTCCAAGTTCGGCGGCATGGAGATCGAGGAGGTGGCCGCCGAGCACCCCGAGGCGATCCTCAAGGCGCCCTTCGACCCCGACGTCGGCCTGCTACCCTTCATGGCCCGGAAGCTGGCGTTCGGCCTGGAGCTCGAGGGTGATGCTTTCAAGGCCGGCATCAAGTTCATGACGGCGCTCTCCAGGGCGTACGCCGACACCGACGCCTCCCTCGCGGAGATCAACCCGCTCGTGACGACGACGGACGGCCGCGTCATCGCCCTGGACGCCAAGATGAACTTCGACGACAACGCGCTCTTCCGCCACAAGGATATCGTCGAGCTGCGGGACCTGGAGGAGGAGCAGCCGCTGGAGGTCGAGGCCTCCAAGTACGACCTCAACTACATCAAGCTGGACGGCAACATCGGCTGCATGGTCAACGGCGCCGGCCTGGCCATGGCCACCATGGACATCATCAAGTTCTACGGGGGCGATCCCGCCAACTTCCTCGACGTCGGTGGTGGCGCCTCCAAGGAGCGTGTCGCTGCGGCCTTCCGGATCCTCCTGTCGGATCCCAACGTCAAGGGCGTCCTGATCAACATCTTTGGTGGAATCGTCCGCTGCGACATGATCGCGCACGGCGTCATCGAGGCTGCCAAGGACGTTCAGCTGAACATTCCGCTCGTCGTCCGGCTCGAGGGCACCAACGTCGAAGAGGGACGCCGCCTGCTGGACGAGTCCGGTCTCGCCCTGACCGTCGGTCACGGCATGGCCGACGCCGCGGAGAAGATCGTCGCCGCCGTGGCGGGGAATTGAGGGGGTCGACATGAGCATCTGGGTCAATGAAGAAACCAAGATCGTCGTTCAGGGCCTGACCGGCAAGGAAGGCCGTTTCCACGCCGAGAAGTGCCGCGAGTACGGCGCCAAGATCGTCGCCGGTGTCACCCCGGGCAAGGCCGGCCAGGAGGTCGACGGCGTGCCCATCTTCAACACGGTGGCCGATGCCGTCGATGCCACGGGCGCCACGGCCTCCCTGATCTTCGTGCCGCCGCCATTCGCCGCCGACGCCATCCTCGAGTCGGCCGACGCAGGCATCGAGGTGGTCGTCTGTATCACCGAGGGGATTCCGACCCGCGACATGATCCGCGTCCAGAGGATCCTCCAGGGACTTCCCACCCGCCTGATCGGGCCCAACTGCCCCGGCATCATTTCTCCCGGGAAGACCAAGATGGGCATCATGCCGGCCCACATCCACAAGCAGGGCAGCATCGGCGTCGTCTCCCGCTCGGGAACCCTGACCTACGAGGCCGTCCACCAGCTGACCGAGCTTGGCCTGGGCCAGACCACCTGCGTCGGCATCGGCGGCGACCCCCTGCCCGGTACCAACTTCATCGATTGCATCGAGGCCTTCGAGGAGGACCCCGAGACAGAGGGCATCGTCATGATCGGCGAGATCGGTGGCACGGCCGAGGAGCAGGCCGCCGAGTTCGTCACCCAGTTCGTCTCCAAGCCGGTGGTCGCCTTCATCGCCGGTCAGACGGCCCCTCCGGGACGCCGCATGGGCCACGCGGGCGCCATCATCTCCGGCGGCAAGGGTACCGCCGCCGAGAAGATCAAGGCCCTGGAGGCCGCCGGCATCGCCGTCGCCCCCACGCCGGCCGAGATCGGCTCCACCATGAAGAAGGCCCTCGAGGAGCACCACCACAACTGATCGCAGCAGCGAACGCGACATGGACGGCCCGGCTGACGCCGGGCCGTTTCTTCGTTGCACGTGCCGCCGGGCGCGAGCTGCTCCTTGGCGTGTGGGAAGGGACTCTCCAGATGCGACGCCTTCGGCCGGGAGATTGCTTCGTCGCTGCGCTCCTCGCAATGACAGCAAGGGGCGACTCCCATCGCCCCCGGGGACGCCACCTCGACCCCCCAGCTTCCCCGGGCGATGTTCCCAAAGGAAACAAGCTCCCATCGTGCCCCGCAGGACCACCCCGAGATCGCCCCGCTTCCCCGGGCAATGCCTGCGCAGCAGGCGAGCTCCCATGGCGATTCGGTACATCACCTCGACACCGCAATGTCCCCCGGGCAATGCTCCCGAAGGGAGCGAGCTTCCATGGCCCCCGCAGCATCCGATCGAACACCAACCCTGAGCACCCTTCGCCACCAGCCAACCAGGACACGACCGCCCCGACGCAGCCAGCCCGATCACCATCGAAGCGCGCCCAACGAATCGGGCACTGCGGCGGGGCGGGAGACGGGCCGGCCGGAGGCGAGGGGCAATCCCGAGCCGATGCGCCGGACCGGCTCCACCCCGCCGGCCTGCACAGCAGGCTGCGGCCGCAAGGCCGCACAGGGCCGCGTCGCCCCCAGCAGCACCCAACGTGATCGTGCGGGATCGTACTCTCGCGGAGCCGGAGCGAGGGAGTGAGGAGGGACTGGCCTTGTGGCCGTCCCGACGAAGCGGACGCAGCTCCGGCCCGCGAGAGGGCGATTCCGCACGATCCCTCCCATACAGGGGGGGGTGGCGCACCAACACCGCAGAAACGACCTCCCCGCCCAGCAGCACGCGGGCATGGGCGGACCGGCCCCACGGGCCGGGACGCAGGGACGCGAGGGAAGGGGCGCCGCGAGCCGAAGGTTCGCGTAAGCCCCGTACCGAGCGGCCCGTGGCCGCTGGCGCAGCCAGCGGACCATGCCCGCGACCGCCCGGCCAGCCGCTCAGTGCCGGAAGTGGCGCCTGCCGGTAAAGACCATGGCGAGGCCCACGGCGTCGGCGGCCTCGATGACCTTGGCGTCGCGGATGGAGCCGCCGGGCTGGACGATGGCGCGGATACCGGCCTCGGCCAGGGCTTCGACCCCGTCGGGGAAGGGGAAGAAGGCGTCGGACGCGGCCACGCTGCCCTCGAGGTCGTGGCCCATCTCCTTCGCCTTGGCCACGGCGATCTTGGCGGCGTCCACACGGCTCATCTGGCCCGCGCCGATCCCCAGCACCTGGTTGGGGCCGCCGACGACGATGGCGTTGGAGCCCACGTGCTTGACCACCCGCCAGTTGAGGTCCAGCGCGCGCCGCTGCTCCTCCGAGGGCTCCTTCTTCGTGACGACCTTCCACTCCTCGTCGTCGAATCCGCGGTCGGCCTCCTGAAGGAGGATCCCGCCGTCCATGGACTTGAAGACCAGGGGATCGTCGGCCGGGCCCTCGCACTCCAGCACCCGCAGGTTCTTCTTCCGGGCGAAGACCTCCCGGGCCGCTGCGCTCACCGCCGGCGCGATGACGACCTCGGCGAACTGCTCGACAACAGCCTCCGCGAAGGCCTCGTCCACCGGCCGGTTGGCCGCCACGACCCCGCCGAAGGCCGAGATGGGATCGGTGGCCCGCGCCTTGCGGAACGCCTCCACCATGGACTCGCCGAGGCCGACCCCGCAGGGATTGGCGTGCTTGATCACCGCCACTCCGGCGCCGGGCAGGTCCCACACCAGGCGCCAGGCACTGCTGGTATCCCCCAGGTTGTTGTAAGAGAGTGCCTTGCCCTGAAGCTGCCGCGCCGAGGCAAGGCCTCCCAGGCCCGGGACGCGGGCCAGCATCCCCCACTGGTGGGGATTCTCGCCGTAACGCAACGGGACCTCCTCCGCCACCAGGAGACGTTCGGCCACCATGGCCGTGAAGCTGAGATTCGCCCCGGACAGGGCCGGCAGGTGGGCCGAGATGGCCGCATCGTAGGCCGCCGTGTGGCGGTAGGCCTTGAGGGCCAGGTTTCGCCGGTATTCCTCGTCCATCTCTCCCGCCTCGAGACGCTGCAGGAGCTCGTCGTAGTCGGCGGGATCGACGACCACGGCCACGCGCGCATGGTTCTTGGCGGCCGCCCGGACCAGGCTGGGCCCGCCGATGTCGATCTGCTCCACGGCCTCGGCCAGGCCGACGCCCTCCCGGGCCACCGTCTCGCGGAAGGGGTAGAGGTTGACGATCACCAGATCGATGACAGGGATGTCCAGCTCCTGGAGCTGCCGCCGGTGGTCCTCCGTCGGCGCAGCCAGGATCCCCGCGAAGATCTTCGGATGCAGCGTCTTGACCCGCCCGCCGAGGATCTCCGGGAAGCCCGTGTACGAGCCCACGTCGAGCACCTCGCACCCGGCCTCCCGCAGGGCCCGCGCCGTGCCCCCCGTCGACAGCAGGGTCCACCCCATGCCGGCCAGGGCCGGTCCCAGCCGATCCAGTCCGTCCTTGTCCGAAACCGAAATCAGTGCCCTACCACCCATGGTCGCCTCCGATGTACCGTTCCGACGAGCGGATTGTACTCCAGCCGCCGTGCCCATGGACGCGGAAGGCGTTCCTGGCTACGATGAATCTGGAGAGTCCAAGATGCACCCTATGATCCGTCGTCTTCTGGTGGTTCCCGCGTTGCTCGCTCTGGCCGCCTGCGGCCGCGGACCGGCACCGGAGGTTCGCCCAACTCCGGCCGCGCTTCAGACGCCCGCTGGACCCCGCCAGGGCGGCACGGTCGTCATCGGCGCCCTGACCGACATCGACAACTGGAACCCCTACCTGACGGGCATCGCCTTCGGGGACGATCTCCTTTCCCTGCTCTACCCCACCCTGGCCGTCGAGCAGCCCGACTACCGCGATCACCCCCCGTCCTTCGCCCCTTCCCTGGCCACCTCGTGGGAATTCGGTCCCGACCGGCTCGACCTGACCTTCCATCTCCGCCCCGAGGCCCGCTGGAGCGACGGTGTTCCGGTGACGGCCGAGGACGTCGTCTACTCCTGGAAGGTCCAGATCGCCCCGGAGCTCGGCTGGGCCAGCGCGGAGATCAAGGAGAACATCACCTCGGTGGAGGCCCTGGACGAACATACGGTGCGCTTCCACTTCCGTCACGCCAATCCCTACCAGCTGATGAACGTCAACGACGGGCCCATCGTGCCCTCCCACGCCTGGAAGAAAATCCCACTCTCCACGTGGGAGGACGTCGACTGGACCCGGCATTCCCTCAGCGCGGGCCCGTTCCGGTTTGCCGCCCACGATCCGCAGCAGCAGATCACCCTGGAACGCAACCCAACCTACTGGCGCTCCGGCTTCCCCCGCCTCGACCGCATCGTATGGCGTGTGCTTCCCGATCAGTCCAACCTTCTTGTGCAGCTCAAGACCGGCACCATCGACCTGATGGAAGCGATCCCGCCGCGGGAGGCCGACCACGTGCGGGTCCACCCCAGGCTCCAGCTGATCGTCTTCCCCGATCGCAGCTACGGTTACGTCGGCTGGAACAACGGTAACCCCCTGTTCCGGGACCGCCGTGTCCGGCGGGCGCTGACCATGGCCATCGACCGCAACGCCATCCTGGACTCCGTGCTCCGGGGCTTCGGCCGCATCGCCATCGGGCCGGTGCTCTCCACCATGTGGGCCTTCGACCGGGAGCTGCGCCCCCTCCCCTACGACCCCCAGGCTGCCCGCGACCTCCTGGCGAAGACCGGCTGGAAGGACCGGGACGGCGACGGCGTACTGGACCGCCAGGGGAAAGCCTTCCGCTTCGAGCTCCTGACCAACGCCGGCAACGAGGTCCGGGAGGACATCTGCCTTCTGATCAAGGACCAGCTCCAGCGTGTCGGCATCGACGTTCAGCCGCGTTTCGTGGAGTGGGGCGCCCTGACGAGCCGGCTCCGGCGCGGCCGCTTCGACGCCTACGTTAGCGCCTGGCGCGAAGGAACCCAGGTCGACCTTGCTCCGGTCTGGCACTCGACTCCCCCCGGTCAGCCGACCTTCAATTTCATCCGGTACGAAAACCCCAGGGTCGATCGTCTCCTGGACCAGGCCACCCATGCCAACAGCATCGAGGAGCAGAAGCCCTACTTCTTCGAGGTCCAGAAGATCATCACGGACGACCAGCCGTACACCTTCCTCTACGAAGGCGAGCGTCTGGACGGTCTCAACCGGCGTGTCCACGGTGCCGTGATCAACGACGCCTCCCCCTACTTCAACCTGGAGGAGTGGTGGGTCTCCGAAGCGCGGCACTGATGGCGCCGGCCGGGAGCCAGCCGGGTCCTGCGCGGGGGACCCCTTGCTGCGAGACATGAACCCCACCATGGGACGGATCGGGCGACGGGCGTTGATCGCCATCCCCATCCTGTGGCTCGTCGTCACCCTGACCTTCGTCGTCGTTCACGCCGTCCCCGGCTCCGTGGCGGATCTCCTGGACAACCCCGACCTCTCTCCGGCGGCCCGGGAGGCGGTCCGGCACCACTACGGCCTGGACCAACCCCTCCCATACCAGTACCTGCGGTGGCTCAAGGGGGCCGTCACCGGGGACTTCGGTATCTCCTTCCTCTACCGCCAGCCCGTGGGAAGGCTCCTGGCGCAAGCTCTCCCGCCGACCCTGGTGTTGACGGGAACCGCGCTCCTGCTGGACCTGATTCTGGGCATCGTCCTGGCCGTCCTCGCCGCCGCCCGGCCCAGGAGCTGGATCGACCGGGTGACGACCGTGCTCAGCCTTGGCGTCTACGGCATGCCGACCTTCTGGCTGGCCGGCCTGGCCATCCTGTTCTTCTGCGTCCAGCTGGGGTGGCTCCCATCGTCCCACATGCACGACCTGGACGCCGCCGCGTTGCCTGCCGGCCGACGGCTCCTCGACCTCCTGCAACACCTGATCCTGCCCGCCGGCATCCTCGGCCTGTCCGGGGCGGCATCCACGGCCCGTTACGTCCGCGCCGCCCTCCTGGACATTCGCCAGAGCCGCTTCCTCCTGGCGGCAAGGGCTCGCGGCATCCCCCGCCGCAGGATCCTGTTGATTCACGCCCTCCGGCCGGCCCTACTGCCCCTCGTCACCCTCCTGGGCCTCTCCCTCCCATTCCTTGTCTCCGGCTCCCTGGTCATCGAGGTCATCTTCTCCTGGCCCGGCATGGGCCGGCTCCTGTGGACCGCCGCCTGGGCCCGCGACATCCCCGTCATCCTGGCGACGACCCTCCTCGGAGCCGCGGCCGTCATCGCGGGCAACCTCCTGGCGGACATCCTTTACGTCGTCGTCGACCCCAGGACCAGGAGGAGCTCGTGATCCGCCGCATGCCGGGACGGCTGACGGCGGGCCTCGCCCTCCTGACCGTCATGGTCCTCCTCTGCGGCCTGGGGCCCCTGGTGCTCCCGCGCCTGCCCGGGACCGACCCGGCCCATGCCGCTCTCCTACCTCCCGGTACGCGGGTCGAGGTCCTGATGCTGGACGACGGCCGCGTCCTCCTCAGACCCCAGACCACCGCCCCCGGCACCGGTTCCAGCTTCTCTCAATCCGCCGGCGACGGAGCCACCATCGTCTCCACAGGCCGCTTCACCTTCTGGCTGGGCAGCGACCGCTACGGCCGCGACCTCCTGCGGGAGCTCCTCGAAGGCGGAAGGATCTCGTTGCTAATCGCCGCTTCGAGCCTCCTGCTCGCCCTGATCCTCGGCGTCGGTGCGGGCATCGTTGCCGGTTCTTCGGGACGGGTGTTCGACGGAATCCTCATGCGCCTCATCGATGCCTTGCTGGCCTTCCCCGTTCTCTTCTTGATGATTCTCGTGGTCGCCGTTTTCCGCCCCTCGGTTCCCATGCTCGTGGCGGTTCTCGGCGCCACCTCATGGATGACCCTGGCCCGGCTCGTCCGAGGGCAGATCCTCTCCCTGCGCTCCATGCCATTCGTCGTTGCATCCCGGGCGGCGGGGAGCCGGTGGCACCAGATCTGGCGGCTCCACTACCTCCCCCACCTGACCGGGACCGTCGCCCAGGACGCGGCGCTCCGCATGGGCGACCTGGTCCTTGCCGAGGCCACCCTCTCCTACCTGGGGCTCGGCGTGCCGCCCTCCATCCCCACCTGGGGTTCCCTGGTGGCCCAGGGGCACAAGGTTCTCGTGGACGGCTGGTGGCTGGCCACCTTCCCCGGTCTGGCCATCGCCACCCTCGTCATCGCTCTCGCCCTGGTGGGCGACGGCATCCACGAACACGTGCGTCGGCTGGAGTAGCCCCGCCGAGCCCACGGGGACGGGGCTCCAGCGGCGATGCTCCATCGCACGGGGTTTTACGCTCAACCCTTCTGGTTGTGGCTCGACCTGATGATGGTCATCATCCTGAGGTTGATGGCGGCGAAGCGGAGCAGCTGCCAGGGGAAAAAGGTGCGGAAGAACACCGTGGTTTTCGTGGGAACCGTGGTGTCGAGCCACTGGCTGCGTTTCGCTTCGGGGGAGCTCGGGTTCTGCCAGTCCGTCATGACATCACTCCGGGATCAGGCTCCACCCCGGACGGAGGCGGGCCTTGTGGAGGAACATGTGGTGAAGGATGATCTTGATCCAGTGCCCCGCAAGCCCGATCTCGCCAAAGGTGCGGTCCATGTCACGACCGTAAACGGGGTACCGCTCGAAATCGGGCACGATGGGGAAGACCGTGATGGACGCCGCCGTCCCCGTGAACGGGTTGGCGCCGGCCGATGCGACGCAGGCCGCCCCCATCTCGGCCATGGAGGCCCGGTGCAGGGGACGATCCTTCCCCTGCACGAGATCGGCCACGCTCCGCGCCACCGCCTTGCCGATCATGGCCGAGGGCATACCCGTTCGTGGAGGCGCCGGAAAGATCGGCTTGCCGTCGGGAGTCTTCCTGGGCTTCGAGATGGCGTGGGGCGGCGCGAAGGCGATGCCCACGGCAAAGATGTTCGGGTACTCCGGCGAACGGTACCTGCTGGGCCAGTCGGCGGCGCGCCACTCCTCGTACGGCTTGGCGCTGTACTCGGCATCGACCTTCATGAAACCGTTGGGCGCAAACAGTGCCTCGGTGATGTCCCGGCCGTCGCGCGCATAGGCGCGCAGGCCCACACCACTGAACGGCGGCAGCAGCATGGCGAAGTCGAACTCCGCCTCGCGGGTCTCGCCGTCCAGGGTTTCGTAGGTCAGACGGCCCGGCTCGACCTGACGAACGGCGGCCCGGGTGATCCAGGCGATACCGCGCTCCGCGAAAAGCGACTCGGTGAAGATCCTGGACGGCGTCACGTACCCGCCATGCCGGATGTGGAGCCCACCCAGGCCGAAATCCCCAAGGTCGTACTCGTTGGTGATCCACAGGATGTCGGCCCGGTCCCGGACCTTTTTGGCGCGAAGCTCGAACTCGAGGTTGACGATGTACTCGAAAGCTGCGCCCTGGCAGGTGGCGGAGCCGTGGCCGACGCCCACGAGGAACCGCTGCCGCTCTCCCCGGCGCATCCGCTCCACCTTCCCCTGGAACGCCTTCGCCGTCTCCTCCGCATGGTCCGCCGTGCAGACGGAGAAAGTGTGCCCTTCCGGGCCGAGACCCGGCGTGGCCTCGAAGTCCAGCTTTGGGCCGGTGGCGTTGATGAGGAAGTCGTAGGTGACACGGCGACGCTCACCGCCACCCGAGGGGATGTACTCGACGAAGGGCTCCGGCCCGGTCCCATCACCCTCGGGATAGATCGCCACGGCCGCCCCGTGGTGGAACTCGACCCCCGCCCTCCGGTAGACGGGCTCCAGGGGGAAGACGACCTTCCGTTTCGGCAAGAGCCCCACGCCGACCCAAACGTTGGAAGGGATCCAGTTGTACTCGGCATTCGGGGAGATTACGGCGACGTCGTGCTGCTTGCTCAGCCACTTCCGCGCGAACGCGGCTGCCGTGTGCCCAGAGACGCCAGCGCCCAGGATGAGAACACGACTCATATGCGCATTTTAACACGCGACGCCACGTTCCCCGGGGGAAAGGCGGTTCACGGCATCCGATGACTCCCGGTTCCACGACCACGCCAACGTCAGGTTGGGCAACCGCCGCAAGGTGTTCACTCGTGGCCACCGGATCCTGGTTGCCTCTGATGTTGCTGGTCGGCCCGGACCGGGCCGGGGTTGGATGCATCGTCTCGTTCCGTCTTCTTCTCGATGAGGTGGACATCCTGCTGGGGAAAGGGACTCGAGATTCCCTCGGCGTCGAACCTCGTCTTGACCTCACGGGTGACGTCCCAGTAGACGTCCCAGTAATCCTCTGTCCTGACCCACGGGCGAACGACGAAATCCACCGACGAGTCGCCTGGGCGGTGACGTTCCGGATCACGTCACCCGGCCGCGATCCGCCGTGACGTCTTCTCCGGCCTTCTCCCTGGCAGCGATATCCCTGGCGAGGGTTTGGAGATCGCCGACGATCTCCACGGCAAGGTTCACAGATCGCTTCTCAAAGGCCCGCCTGTCGGCAGCGGAGACTCTCCTCGCCCTGCTCTCGAGGTCGTCGTATTCCTTACGTTTTTCCCCGATGAACCGGAACGGGGACTGTGACTTCGCCACACGCTTCTTGCCGCCTTCCTGCACTGTCCCTGATGGTTGTGCCTCCAGGACACACGTCACTCCCGTCGCCAACAGAATCGGCAAGATCAAGACAACGACTCTCACCCACACGGATCTCATGACATCTCCCCTCGCTCCCGGGATCTCCCGCGAGACGAGCACCCCCATGGACGTTTTCTACTGTCTCCCTCGACCGCTCAACTGACACCGTTGGATTCCCGGCCGCCCGACAACCGTCCCTCATGAGATTGAATACGCCGGGTTTGACGCGCCCGACGAAAGGCCCTATAGTCCAGGGAAAACACAGCTGAAAAAGGACTGTCCATCCTTGTGATGGGAAAAAAGGAGAGAAACATGCGACGTGCACCCTTTGGAGCAGTATTCCGGATCAGTCTTGGTCTCATCATCCTTGCGGGGGTGGTGCTGGCCACACCTGCCCTTGCCCAGGAACAGCCCAACATCCTGGTGATCTGGGGGGATGACATCGGGCAGTCCAACATCAGCGCCTACACGAGGGGCCTGATGGGCTATCACACGCCCAACATCGACCGCATCGCCAACGAGGGGATGCTCTTCACCGACCATTACGCTGAACAGAGCTGCACCGCCGGCCGCTCATCGTTCATCACGGGCCAGAGTGTCTTTCGGACAGGGCTGTCCAAGGTCGGCATCCCGGGCGCGGATCTCGGCCTGCGGATAGAAGATCCAACCATCGCCGGGCTGCTCAAAAGCCGGGGCTACGTCACCGGACAGTTCGGCAAGAACCACCTCGGCGACAAGGACGAGTTCCTGCCCACCAACCACGGCTTCGACGAGTTCTTCGGCAACCTCTATCACCTGAACGCCGAAGAGGAACCCGAGAACGAGGATTACCCCAAGAGTGCCAAGTTCCGGAAGATGTTCGGCCCACGCGGTGTCATACATTCCTATGCCGACGGCCGCATCAAGGACACGGGCCCGCTGACCAAGAAGCGGATGGAGACCATCGACGATGAGACCATGGCCGCGGCCATCACCTTCATCGAGCAGGCCCACAAGGCCGGCAAGCCGTTCTTCGTCTGGTGGAACGGCACCCGGATGCATTTCCGCACCCACGTCAAGGCGGAGCACCGGGGCATCTCGGGACAGGACGAGTACAGCGACGGTATGGTCGAACACGACATGCACGTTGGCCAGTTCCTCAAGTTGCTCGACGAGCTCGGCATCGCCGACAACACGGTGGTCTTCTACTCCACCGACAACGGCCCCCACTACAACACCTGGCCCGACGCGGCCTCGACCCCCTTCCGTGGCGAGAAAAACACCAACTGGGAAGGCGGCTGGCGGGTTCCCGCCATGGTCCGCTGGCCCGGCCACATCAAGGCCGACTCGGTGACCAACGAGATCGTCCACCACATGGACTGGCTGCCGACCTTTCTCGCCATTGCGGGTGAACCCGGGATCAAGGAAAAGCTGCTCACCGGATACGACGCCATTGGCCGCCACTACAAGGTCCATCTCGACGGGTACAACATTTTGCCCCTGTTGACGGGAGAGACCGGCGAGAGCCCCCGCCACGAGATCTTCTACTTCTCTGACGACGGTGACCTGACCGCACTGCGGTACGACGACTGGAAGCTGATCTTCATGGAGCAAAAGACCGCCGGTACGTTCCGGGTGTGGATGGAGCCCTTCGTGCCGTTGCGGGTGCCGCTGATCTTCAACCTTCGCCGTGACCCTTACGAACGAGCCGAGATCACGTCGAACACCTACTACGACTGGGTGCTCGACCGCGTGTACCTGTTGTACGGGGCTCAGGCGTACGTGGCCAACTTCATGGAGACATTCCAGGAGTTTCCGCCGCGGCAGAAGGCGGCCAGCTTCGGTATCGACCAGGTCATAGAGAAACTCGCTCCGCCCAGTAACTAGGACGAAGAACGCCGGAAAAGCACAATCCCAGTCGGTCCGGGAGCCGCGGTGGCTCCTGGACCGTTTCCTCAACATCCGCTGGGTGGAAGGTACCCGGTTCGAGCTTGGAGGGCGAGATGATGCTCAGGAAATCCACTACCCTATTCCTGTTCGTGTGGGCCATTGTCATGTTGACATCTGCTGTTACCGGGTGTGCACCGAGGGGGGAAGTGACGCCCGCGTCCAAGGTCGTGGACCCGCTCCCATCGTGGAACGAGGGGTCGGCGAAGCGGTCGATCATCGACTTCGTCGCCCGGGTCACCGACCCTGTGAGCCCCAATCTTGTGCCCGAGCCCGAACGTATCGCCGTCTTCGACAATGACGGCACCCTCTGGTCCGAGCAACCCATGTATTTCCAGCTCGCATTCGTCATCGATCGGGTGAAGGACCTTTTGCCGAAGCACCCGGAATGGAAAGACAAGAAACCTTTCAAGGCGGTCCTTGAAGGCGACATGAAGACGGTTGCTGCAGGTGGGGAAGGAGCACTGCTCGAGCTGGTCATGGCGACCCATGCCGGCAACACCACGGAAGAGTTCGCCCAAGACGTCAAGGACTGGATTGCAACCGCACGACATCCGGAAACGGGCCGTCCCTACACGGATATGGTCTTTCAGCCGATGCTCGAACTTCTCACCTATCTGCGCGCCAACGGCTTCAAGACGTTCATCGTCTCCGGCGGCGGCATCGAATTCATGCGCCCCTGGGCTGAAGAGGTGTATGGCGTGCCGCCCGAGCAGGTCATCGGAAGCAGCATCAAGACCAGGTTCGAGATGCGCGACGGCATACCGGTGCTCACGCGCCTGCCCGAAATCAACTTCATCGACGACAAAGACGGTAAGCCGGTCGGCATCAACCGGCACATCGGCCGACGCCCGATCTTCGCCTTCGGCAATTCCGACGGCGACCTTCAGATGCTCCAGTGGACGACCGCCGCCAGCGGTGCGCGTTTCGGCGGGCTGGTTCACCATACCGATGCCAAACGCGAGTATGCCTATGACAGACAATCCCCCATCGGCCACCTCGACACGGCCCTCGACGAAGCCAAGGCCGAAGGATGGACGGTAGTCGACATGAAGAGCGACTGGAAAGTCATCTACCCAGAGAGGTGAGACAGAGCTCCCCGCCCCCGCCGTGACGGCCGCTCGACCATGCGGCGATCCGCGTTGCCCCCGGGGATGAGGCGCCCGGCCGGTGGCGAGACGCCGGGGCGGTGGAGCAGCCCCCGATGGCGAACTCGGATGGAACGAAACGGGCCAACCCGGATCATTCATGAGGGTTCATCACGAACGGGGCGAGGCACCGTCCACGGCAGTGTTCCCGCAAGATTCGCGAGCGCAGGTGTGCTTGCGGCCCGTTGAGCGAGCGAATCGAGAAGATGCTGCCACGTGCGGCGTATCGCCCCTTGCAGCAAACGACCCATGAATGGTCCGGGCTGACCCGCAGGATTCACCATCCCTCTGCTGCAGGGCGGCGCTCCCGGGAGGGTACTGCACTGCCCACATGCCACGGCCCCTGTTCCCTGCTTCCCAACTCCCCTGCCGCCTCCTCCCCGAGGCCGCCTGGGATGCTTCACTGGTGTATTCTCTTCCGCCTGGAGGGCCGGAGCGGATGGAAGATCCCGTCGTCATCGTTGGAGGAGGCATCGCCGGACTGGCGACGGCCATGTGGCTCGAGGCCGACCACGGGATCAAGGACGTTCTGGTCCTGGAGGCCGGACCGGAGCCCGGGGGCAAGGTCGGCACCCTCGTCCACGGAGAGTTCGTCCTCGAGAAGGGCCCCCAGGGATTCCTGGACAATGCGCCGGACACCCTCGAGCTGGCCCGGCTGGCCGGTCTCGAGGATCGGCTGGTCCGGGCCGGCGACGACTCGGCCGCCCGGTACATCGTCCGCAAGGGCAAGCCGCGCAGCGTTCCCCTCTCGCCCCCGGCCTTCCTGCTCTCCGACGTCCTGCCCCTGGGCGCCCGGTTACGGGTCCTGGCCGAGCCCTTCGCCCGCCGCCATCCCGGGGGGGACGAGTCCGTCTACGACTTCGCCCGCCGGCGCATCGGCGACGGCGCCGCCCGGGTCCTCGTGGACGCCATGGTCACCGGCGTCTACGCCGGCGACTCCACGAAGCTCTCCCTGGCGGCGACCTTCCCGAAGATGGCCGCCATGGAGGCCGAGCACGGCTCCCTGACCCGCGCCCTGATCCACCGCATCCGCGAGGCCCGCGCTGCCGGAACGAAGTCCGGCGGCCCCTCCGGCCCCTCGGGGACCCTGACCACCTTCCGGGAGGGCATGGCCGAGCTGCCCGGGGCCCTGGCCCGACGGCTCGGCGAGCGCCTCAGGACCGGCGTCCCCGTGGAGTCTGTCGTCCGCCGCGGTGACACCCTCGAGCTCGCCACGCCGGCCGGCCCCGTGCTCGCCCGGCGCGTCGTCCTGGCCCTTCCCGCCCGGGACGCCGTACTCCTCGTCCGGGAGCTGGCCCCGGCCGCCGCCGAACCGCTCTCCGGCATTCCCACAGCTCCCATCGCCGTGGTGATGACCGACCACCCGGCCCCCGGGGGAACCGGCCCGACGGCGCGCGGATTCGGCTTCCTCGTCCCGCGGGACGATGACCTCGGCATCCTCGGCTGTCTCTACTGCCACGACATCTTCCCCGGCCAGGCTCCCGGGAGCCGTCTCCTTTTCCGCACCATGCTGGGCGGGGCGCGCCGGCCGGAGATGGCCCGTCTCCCGGACGATGAGATCCTTCGGCACTCCATGGAGGTACTCCGGCGTGTTCTGCACCTCGAGGCGCCCCCCGAACGCCGGTGGATCTTCCGCTGGACCGAGGGGATCGCCCAGTACACCATCGGCCATCTGGAACGGGTCGAGACGGCCGAGGCGGCCACCGCCGGCACGGGACTGTACCTGACGGGGTCGTCCTACCGGGGCGTCTCGGTCAACGACTGCATCCGCAACGCCCGGGAGACCGCCTCCCGGGTCGCCCGCGAGGTCAGCGGATCCCGATGACCGCCGCCGCCGCCGCCAGCCAGATCAGCACCGCGGCCAGCAGCGGCCGGTCCGTCAGCAGCGCCCGCGTGGGACTGCCCCCCAGCTCGTGGCGGTGGAGCAGGTAGAGGTAGCGCAGGAGGCCGTAGAGCACGATGGGGACCGTCACCATCAGGCGGTCGGAGCCGACCTTGGCGACCGTGCCCGGCGCCACCGTGTACAGGCTGTAGGCCACCACGGTCGCCCCCAGCACGACGCTGATGGCCTGGTCCACAAGGGGCAGCGTGTAGT
>CAZXNA010000007.1:31136-48155 GCA_964641295.1 uncultured Thermoanaerobaculia bacterium | reverse complement strand
TCTTGTTGGGGTCGGTGTTGGTGTTTATGTGTAGTGTGTTGTATTTGTTTTTTTTGTTTCGCTTTGGTTTTTGTTGTTGTGTCGTTGTGTTTTGTTTTGCGTGCGGAGGGCGGGTTGCGCGCTTTGGTCCTGGTTCGTGGGCGCGGGGATGTGTATCAGATACTGTGCTCCCACCGTCCCGGGCATCGGCGGGGTGGTGGGGGGGGTGCGTGGCGTCTCCGTCGGCGTCGGAGTGGGAGAGGGGGGCGTCGGCGGAGCCGGCATGGGGCGCAACCGGAAGTAGAGGATCAGGACTGCCAGGAGAAGGGTGCCCCAGAGGAGTATTCGTGACGCCAGGGGCCGGGCCGGGCGGAGCCGGCGATGGGCCGACGAGGCCGTGAACGCGGCATGGCTACCGCTGACGTCCTTCGGCGGCTTGGTTTTCCGGTCGTGGTCCACCACCTCACTCTACCACAGGGCGACCTTGGAAAATGACGCACTGCGGAGGAGACTTGACGCAGCGCGGCATGAACCCTATACTCCCGTGTGAGGCGCACGGTCCGCGGCGCCCGGGAGGTGTAGATGCGCTGGGTCGTGTTCAACCAGAAGGGTGGGGTCGGGAAATCGACCATCGTGTGCAACCTGGCGGCCGTCGGGGCGGCCCGGGGACGGCGAACCCTGGTGGTGGATCTGGACCCCCAGGCCAACTCGAGCCACTACCTGCTGGACCGCGACGCCGACGGCACGGAACCCAACCTGGCGGGCTTCTTCGAGCAGACCCTGGGCTTCCGTCTCTTCAAGGAAGGGATGGCCTCCTTTGTCCACGAGACACCCTTCGAGAACCTGGACGTCATTCCCGCCAACGCCGAGATGGAGGCCCTCCAGCCCAAGCTGGAGGCCAAGTACAAGATCTACAAGCTCCGGGACGGGTTGCGGGGCATCGAGGGCTACGACGACATCTTCATCGACACGCCGCCGGCCCTGAACTTCTTCACCCTCTCCGCCCTGATCGCCGCCGAGCGCTGCCTGATCCCCTTCGACTGCGACGATTTCTCCAGGCGGGCGCTGGTCAACCTGATGGAGAGCGTGGCCGAGGTCCGGGACGACCACAACGAGGAGCTGGAGATCACCGGAATCGTGGTCAACCAGTTCCAGGAGCGGGCCAACCTCCCCATGCGGTTGGTGCAGGAGCTCCAGGACGAGGGCCGGCCGATCCTGGAGCCCTTCATCTCCCAGTCGGTCAAGGTGCGGGAGTCCCACCAGGCGGGCCGCCCCCTGCCCTTCCTGGCACGCAGCCACAAGGTCACGCGTCAGTTCGAGGAGCTCTACGACGCCATTGCCACGGCAGAGTAGGAGCGACGGGGCCTGACAGAGGGGGGCGTTCCCCGCTACACTTCCCGCATGAGGATCATCGTCAACCCGGCGGCGGCCGGAGGGAAGCTGGCCCGTGAATGGCAACGGGTCGCCCCACGCCTGCGGAAGATGGGTCTCGATGCCCCCGTGGTCTTCACCGAGGCCCCCGGCCATGCCACCGAGCTCGCCTGGCGGGCGGTGACCGAAGAGGGCGTCGAGACCGTGGTGGCCGTCGGTGGGGACGGCACCATTTGCGAGACCGCCGAGGGCCTTCACCGTGCCGACAAGGGCCGCCTTGGGATCCTTCCCCGGGGCACCGGCAACGACGCCGCCAGGACCCTTGGGATTCCCCTGGGCTGGGAGGCATCCGCCAGGGCGCTTCTCGCGGGCGTTTCCAGGAAGGTCGACCTGATCGCCGTGGACGGTCACGTGGTCGTTAACGCCATCGGGATCGGCCTGACCGGGGACATCAACCGACGCGCAGCCCGTATCAAGTTCGTCCGCGGCATTGCGGCCTACCTGGTGACGGCCCTGGCCTCCCTCCTCCGTTACAGCTCGCCGCAGGTGGTTCTCACGACGCCCGACGCGAGCTACGAGGGCTCCATGATCATCCTGGCCATCCACAACGGACCAACAACGGGAGGCGGTTTCCGCCTGACGCCCGCGGCCCGGCCCGCCGACGGTCGCCTGGACGCCTGCCTGGTGGAGGGGATGGGGGTCCTCCGGCGGATCATCCGCCTCCTGGCAGGGCTCCAGGGACGCCTGGGACAGCTGGTCGGCAGCCACGAGCTCCAGGCGCCCTGGCTCGAGCTGGCCTTCGAGGAGCCGATCCCCGGCCACCTGGACGGCAACCAGTGGACCTTCGAGCCCCCCTCGACCCGCTTTGAAGTCCTGCCCGGTGCCCTGGAGGTCATCGTCCCCGCTGCCGAGGGCTAGGTGAAACGAACTTCCTTCGGCGAGGTCCACCAGCTGGGGTCCTGAAGCCATGCCGTTCCTATCCGTCCTCCTGCCGGTCCACGACGCCGTCCCGTGGCTGGATCAGTGTGTGGCGAGCCTTGGGCGGCAGCGTTTCCAGGATTTTGAGGTGGTGGCCGTTGACGACGGCTCCACCGATGGCTCCCGGGAGCTCCTCGAGGCCTGGGAGAGGAGCGACCGGAGGGTCCGGGTGCTTTCCCCGGGGCGTGTCGGCCTGGTGGCTGCCCTCGGGCGGGGCCTGGCCGCCTGCCGAGCGTCCGTGGTGGCGCGGATGGACGCCGACGACATTGTCCACCCCCGCTGGCTGGAGCGGTGCGTCACCCTGCTGGTCCAACGCCCCGAGACCGGCGTCGTCTCCTGCGGCGTTCGATTCTTCCCCAGGCGCCACGTGGCCGAGGGGTTCCGCCGCTACGAGGCCTGGCTCAACGGCCTGGTGGACCACGGGGCCATGGCGCGGGAGCGCTTCGTCGAGAGCCCACTGCCTCACCCGGGAACCCTCTACCGGCGCGAGATCGTCCTGGCCGCCGGCGGCTACCGGGAGGGGCCCTGGCCCGAAGACCACGAGCTGTGGCTCCGGCTCTTCGACGCCGGCGTGCGCTTCGCCAAGGTCCCGGAGCCGCTGCTCTTCCAGCGCGAACACCCCGGCCGCCTGACCCGGACCGATCCCCGCTACGACACCCGGGCCTTCCTGCGGCTCAAGGCGGCCTACCTGCTTCGCGGCCCCCTGGCCGGGGGGCGTCGCGCCGTCGTCTGGGGCGCGGGGCCCACGGGCCGGCGCCTGGCGGCATCCCTTCTGGAAGAGGGCGGCACGGTCGAGGCCTTCGTCGACATCGATCCCCGCAAGATCGGCCGGCAGGTCCGGGGCCGCCAGGTTGTCCCGCCCGACGACATCCCCGCCCTCGCCCGTGACGGGGCGCTCGTCCTCGCCGCCGTGGCCAGCCGTGGGGCCCGGGAGCTGATCCGGACGCGCTTGGAGTCCATGGGCCTCCACGAGGGCGTCCACTGGTGGGCTGTGGCCTGACAGCTGGTACGATGGGCCCGGCCCGAAAGGGGCCGCGGGAGGTCAGTATGAAAGCCGAGCACCGTCCGGGACCGGGGTGGGAGGCGACCCGCTTCCGGGTCCGCTACGCCGAAACCGACGCCGCCGGCATCGTCCACCACGCCACCTACCTGGTGTGGTTCGAGGAGGGACGCTCCGAGCTCTCCCGGCGGCTCGGCCTGCCCTACCGGGAGCTGGAGCAGGCCGGCGTCGTCCTCCTCGTCGTGGACGCCAAGCTCCGCTACCTCTCCGGCGCCCGATATGACGAGATCGTCGAGGTCTGGACCCGCATGAGCCGGGTCCGCTCCCGCTCTTGCACCTTCGGCTACCGTGTCACCGCCGCCGCCGACGGCCGCCTCCTGGCCACCGGCAGCACGACTCACGTGGCCGTCGACCGCACCACTGGCCGCCCCACCACCATCCCCGAACCCTTCCGCAGCACCTACGCCTCGGCCGTTCCGGAAGAACATCCGGGACGGTGAAGGGGGGAAAGGGAGAGCCGCGCAGCGGTCCAGGCGGGGCACCCGACGCGGTGGAAACCGCCGCGGCGAAACAGGACATTGGACGGACTCGACCGGACGGTGGCATCCTGGGGCGGTGGAGAACAACCCGACAGTGGCCGAACGGCGTGGCCGACATGTCTCCGTTTCCCGTTTCCGTTTCCACTGGTACGTTTCCCCGTATTGGTGATTTGGCGATTCTCGTGTGCCAGGGTAGGCCTGGTGCGTTCAGCCGGCTGGAGGAAGCCCGCCATGGTCATTGGTCGTTGGCCATGTGGTGGCGCCCCCCGGGCCAGGGTGAGCGGACCTGGGAAGCGGACCGGTCACCACCGAGGCGTGGCCGGGCACCATGTTTCCCGGTGAGGCAAGCGACTCCCCCAGGCACATCCCCCGGGATCTCCCCTGAACGCCCCATCCTGCCGCCCCCTGGGAGACATTGGTGGCGGATCCCGGGAGGTGCACACGGATGGGTGCCACGTGCGCCGATCTGCCGTCGTTGGGGTATTCTCCGGCTGGAGGCTGCCTGTGGAGATCGATGAACCCATGGAGGGGAAAACGGATGCGAAGGACGTCGGACCCGCTCCGGAGGCGCCCGCTCTGGTCTTCCGCTCGGTGACGGTTCGTTTCGGGGCGGTGACGGCCCTGGACGCGCTCGATCTCGAGGTCCGGGGCGGGGAGATCACGGCCCTCGTGGGTCCCAACGGGGCCGGCAAGACCACGACCCTGCGGGTCACGGCCGGGCTGGTCAGGCCGGCGGCGGGCTCGGTGGCGGTGTTCGGCCACGACCCCGTTGCCGAGCCGGTGGCGGCGCGCCGCCGGCTCGCGCTGCTGCCGGACCGTCCGGTTCTCCCCGCCGAGTTGACGGTCCGCGAGCTGCTGGTCCTTCGGGCCGCCCTCTACGACCTCCGCGGCGAGGCGGCGGCCGTGGCCGCCGAGGCCGTGGCAGGGGAGCTGGGAATCGACGAGCTGCTCGACCGGCGGGCCGGGACCCTCTCCCACGGCCAGGCACAACGGGCTGCCCTTGCGGCCGTCCTCCTGCACTCCCCGCAGCTGATCCTGGTGGACGAGCCCATGACGGCGCTGGATCTCGAGGCGCAGACGGGGGTCCGGGAGGTCCTCGGCCGCTGCGCCCGCGACGGTGCCTCCGTGCTGATGACGACACACACCGTCGGCCACGTGGCCGCCCTGGCGGACCGGGTGCTCCGCATGGAGCGGGGGCGGATTACCGCCGGACGGGCGGGCACCCGCGACGTGGAGGAACTCGAGGGATGGATCCTCGCCGGCTCCTCCTGACCCTGCGCCTGGATCTGCTGGCAGCGTGGCGCCGTGCGCGATCGGCCGGGGCATGGCGGTTCGGCGGGACCGTCGTTGGGGGGATCGCCCTGATGGCCGCCGAGGTCTGGGTGACCTCGCGGCTGACGCTCCGGCTGGAGTCGGTTCCACCGCTGCTGGCACCCCTGGCGCGAACGGTGGTGCTGCGGCTGGAGCTCCTGGTGCTCCAGCTGACGGGCGCCGTGGCCGCGGCCTCCTCGGTGGCCGTGGCGCTGACGGCGCTGAAGGGGCTGGAGTCGGAGCCCTTCGAGGCCGCGACCCCCCGGCCACGGGCCGAGCGGGCGATCGTCGGGTGGTGGCGCACCCTGGCCGGGCTTTCCTGGGTGGCGGTGCTGGCGGCACCGCCCCTGGTGATCCTGGGATGTGCGGCGGGCCGGCCGGGAACGGCCGTGGTTGTACTCTCGGCGGTGCTGGCCGGCTCGGCGGCGGTTGGAACCCTCGTGGCGGTCATCCTGGCGGCCCTCGTGCCGCGTCGGGTGCTCCTGCCAGCCGCTTGGATCACGGCGACGGCGGCCGTGGTGGGCGCCGTCCTCTGGCTGCGCTCGCTCCACCCCGAGCGGCTCGCGGCGGCGACGGACCCCGCTGCCATCCTGGCCATGCTGGCCGCCATGGGCGGGGCCGTGGAGGCCCACGGTCCAGGGAGGCTGTTGGGGGGGAAGGGTGGCGCCCTAGGGGCGCTGCTGGGAAGCGCGATCCTGTTGGCCCTTGCGGTGGCGGCCTGGGCGGGGCTTGGTGGGTGGGCCGGGGAGCGTCTGGCCCGGGGTGAGGGCGGCACGCGGGGCGGATCCCGGCTCTGGCGTCCCCTCGACCGGGTGCTGACGCTCCATCCGGCCGGGGCGCTCCTGGCCGCCAGGCTCCGGCTCCTGGTCCGCGATACCCTCCAGTCCTCCCAGCTCCTCTACCTCCTGGGCCTCGGCGCGGTGTACGTGGAGAACCTGCGCTCGCTGCCGCTCCACGACCCCCTGGGGCGAGAGATCGCGGCGGTGCTCAACCTGTTGATGGCGGGCCTACTGGCCGCGGCCCTCGCCCTGCGCTTCGCCTACCCGGCGCGGCTGCTGGGCGGCCCGGCCTGGTGGTGGCGGAGTGCGCCGGTCGGCCGTGGCCAGGCCGACCTGGCCTTCACGGCAGCCGCGGCGTTGCCCGTTGTTCTGCTGTCCGGAGGACTCTTCGCCGCGGCGGCATGGGCCATGGGACCCGGGGCGCTGCCCGGCTCCGGTGCCTGGCTCGTCCCATGGCTGGCCCTGTGGCTCAGCGTGGCCGGCGTCCAGGCCGGACCGGGGCCGTCGGACGAGCCGGAACGCTGGATCGACGCCGCCCTGGGCGGTGGTGGGCTGGTTTTCCTGGGAGTGGCGGTGCTTGCGGTCGGCTGGTGCACCGCCGCGGCGGGGGTGGCCGTCATCGTGCGGGTTCTGGACGAGCTGGGCTTCGTTTGGAAGCCGCCGGCGCTCCTGGCGACGCCGTGGGCTCCCGTGGTGATCCTGACGGCGGGGCTCCTGCTCTGGAAGGCCGTGGCGCACCGGCGGCTGGGGCCGTGAGGCGGCCCTGCCGGGTCTCCTGGTCATGGCCGGAGGAGCTCCAGTATGCCAGGTGGAAGGTCATCGGGGCGTCCGGTGGAAAGAACGCGGCGGGAAGAACGTGTGACCGTTCTTCCCGCCGGCGGTGTTCGGGAGTTGCGAGGCGCTCCAGGTCAGTCCTCGTCCTCCTCCTCGCCCTTCTGGCTGGCGGCGATGATCTTCTCCTGGATCTGCTTGGGGACCTCGTCGTAGTGGCTGAACTCCATGTGGTAGTCCGCGCGACCGCCGGTGATGGAACGCAGATTGGGGGCGTAGGTCAGCATCTCGGCCAGGGGGACCAGTGCGTGGATGATGGTCATGCCTTCCTCGTTGTCCATGCCCTGGACCCGGCCGCGCCGTGAGTTGAGGTCGCCCATGACGTCGCCCATGAACTCGTCGGGAGTGAAAACGTCCACCTTCATGATGGGCTCCAGGAGGGTCGGCTTGCACTTGGCGGCGGCCTCCTTGAAGGCCTTGCGCCCGGCGATCTTGAAGGCCATCTCCGAGGAATCGACGGCGTGCTCCTTGCCGTCGAGGAGGGTGACGCGGAAGTCGGCCAGGGGGTAGCCGGCCAGGACGCCCTTCTCGGCGGCCTCCTGGATCCCCTTGTCGACGGCGGGCCGGTAGCCCTGGGAGATGGCGCCGCCGAAGATCTTGTCGACGAACTCGTAGCCGCCGCCGCGGGGGAGGGGCTCCATCCGGATCTTGCACTCGGCGAACTGGCCGGCGCCGCCCGTCTGCTTCTTGTGCCGCGTGGTCACCTCGGCGCTGCCGGTGATGGTTTCGCGGTAGGGCACCTTGGGCGGGTGAAGAACGACGTCGACCTTGTAGCGCTTCTTGAGGCGAGCGACGACGACCTCCACATGGAGCTGGCCGGCGCCGGAGATCAGGAGTTCCTTGGTCTGGGGGTCCCGGCCCATCTTGATGGTCGGGTCCTCGTCCTGGATCCGCACCAGGGCCGAGGAGAGCTTGTCCTCGTCGCCCTTGGACTTGGGCTCCAGGGCGAAGCTGATGGCGGGCTCGGGGATGGGCACGGAGGGGATGACGACGGGACGTGAGGCGTCGCACAGGGTGTCCCCGGTACGCGTCTCCTTGAGCTTGGGGACGACGCCGATGTCGCCGGGCGCCAGGTGGGGCACGGCCTGCTGCTCCTTGCCTTGGGTGATGGCCAGGCCACCGAGGCGTTCGTTGGCCTCCCGCACGGGGTTGAGGACCGTGACGTCGGAGTTGAGGGTGCCGGTGAAGACCCGGAGCATGGTGATGCGGCCGGCGTAGGGATCGGAGAAGGTCTTGAAGACGTAGGCGGCAACGGGCTCGTCGGCCGAGACGGGCAGCTCCACCTCGTCACCCTCGGGGGTCCGGGCTTGCACGGGACGCCAGTCGGGAGCCGGGGCAAGGTCGACCAGGGCGTCCATCAGGGGTTGGACCCCCATGTTCTTGCCGGCGGCCGTGGCGAAGACCGGGAAGAGGGAGCGGGAGCGGATGGCCATGGCCAGCCCCTTGAGGAAGGTCTCCTCGTCGAGCTCGCCGGCCTCCAGGTAGGCCTCCATCAGCTCCTCGTCCTGCTCGGCCACCATCTCCATCAAGGCCTCGCGGGCGGACGCCACGGTCTCGACCAGATCGGCGGGAACATCGCCGATCTCCACGTCGCGACTCTCGTCGCCGGACCAGGTGTACGCCTTGCCGGTGATCAGATCGACGACCCCCTTGAAGGCGGCCTCTTCCCCGATGGGGACCTGGAGGGGAACGACGCCGCGCCCCATCTTCTTCTGAAGGGCTTCCACCGTACGGCTGAAGGACGCCCGGTCACGGTCCATGAGGTTGACGACGAGGAAGACCGGAAGTCCGTACTCCTCGGCTTTCTTCCACATCTTCTCGGTCTGGACCTCGATGCCGCCGACGGCCGAGACCATCAGGGCGACCGTGTCGGCGACGCGAAGGCCCTGGACGGCCTCGGTCGTGAAGATGCTGTACCCCGGCGTGTCGATCAGGTTGACCTTGACGTCCTTGTGCTGGAAGTAGGCCACCGCGGTGTTGATGGTGATCCCGCGCTCGATCTCGTCGTCGTCGAAGTCGGTGATCGTGTGCCCGTCGTCGACCTTGGCGAAACGGTTGACGGCGCCGCTGTCGAAGAGCAGGGCCGAAACCAAGGTCGTCTTCCCTGTGTCCGAATGGCCGGCGATGGCCACGTTGCGAATGGCGTCCGTGCTGAAGGTGGGTGTGCTCATACTTTCTCCTCCACGATGGATCGATCGCTGTTGTTCTCCGGATCGAGGTCCAGCTCTTCCCCCGTCAGCAGCCGGTAGGCTTCCAGGTAACGGCGTAGGGTTCCCTGGACGATCTCCTCGGGCAGGACCGGGGCCGGCGGCTCCTTGTCCCAACCGCTGGCCTCAAGCCAGTCCCGAACGTACTGCTTGTCGAAGGAGCGCTGGGGCCGGCCGGGCTCGTACTCGTCGGCGGGCCAGAATCGGGACGAGTCCGGCGTCAGGGCCTCGTCCATCCAGACGATGTTGCCGGCGTCGTCCAGCCCGAACTCGAACTTGGTATCGGCGATGAGGACGCCTCGTTCCAGGGCATGGGCGGCGGCTTCGCTGTAGATCCGCAGGGTCAGATCCCGCAGCTTCTCCGCCAGCTCCCGTCCCGTGATCTCCGCCATGCGCTCGAAACTGATGTTCTCGTCATGACCGCTGGTGGCCTTGGTGGCGGGCGTGAAGATCGGTTGGGGCAGACGGTCCGATTCCCGGAGGCCTCGCGGCAGCTCGATGCCACAGACGGCTCCGCTCTGCCGGTACTCCTTCCAACCGGAACCGGCCAGGTAGCCGCGGGCGACGCACTCGACGGGTATGGGCTCGAGCCGGCGGGCGAAGACGCTCCGCCCGGCGAGCTCGGGGTGGCTGCGGAAGGGCTCGGGGAAGTCCTCGAGCCGGGTCACCAGCAGGTGGTTCTCCACGATTCCGGCGAAACGCCGGAACCAGAAGTTGGAGAGCTGGGTCAGGACGATTCCCCGCCCGGGGATCCCCGGACTCAGGACACAGTCGAAGGCGCTGATCCGATCGGTGGCGACCAGAACAAGCGCCTCACCCGTGGTGTAGATGTCACGTACCTTGCCACGGCTCACCAGCTCCGCACCGGGAATGCTGGTCTCGAGCAGTGCCTGGGCCATTCCCTCAGGCGTCCGCTGTCGTTAGGACGGCGTTGGCCTGCCGCGACAGGCGGGACTTGTACCGGGACGCCGTGTTGCGGTGAAGGACGCCCTTGCGCCACGCCACGTCGATGATGGACATGGTCTCGGGCAGCAGTGTACGAACCGCCTCGGCGTCGCCGTCGACGATGGCCGTGCGCATCTTCCGCATCTGGTGGCGTACCCGGGTGCGGACCGACTTGTTCCGCATGCGCCGCTCCAGGGACTGGCGATGGCGCTTCCTGGCCTGTTTCTTGGTTCCCTTGATCGTTGCCATTCGGTGTCTCTCCTCGGTTTTCGTACGGCTCTCAGACCGTTTCCTAGCGGATGGTGATTCCCAGCGACCGCAGCTTCTCGCGGGCGAGATCGGCCTCCGGTGTGCCGGGATGCTCGTAAACGACATACTGGAGGTTGACGACGCCCTGCCCCTGATCGCCCTTCTTCAGATAGACGAGACCTTTCTTGAGCTGGGCTGCTGCACCCTTGTCGCTGGTCGGGTACCTGTCCAGGACGATCGAGAACGCCTTGAGGGCCTCGTCCTCCTGGCCGAGCGCATCATAGCACTCTCCGATCCAATATTGGGCGTTGTCGGTCAGATCGGTCTTTGGATACCGCTTGATGTACTCGGAAAACCCCTGGATGGCCAGCTCGTAGTTGCCCCGCATGTAGTCCTGGTAGGCGCTGCGGTAGAGCTGGTCGGGGTTGTCAGGGAGCGCAGCGGCCTGGGCAGCTGCCCCCGTCGAAGCGCCTGCGGCGGTCCCCGCGGCGGCTTCCGCAGGGGGCTGGGCGCCGGTGGCCGCCTCGCCAGCTCCGGTGTCCTCGGCTCCGGAAGCTGCCGTCACAGGTGGGATGATGGCCGGAGGCGCCGTTCGGACGCCGGCGATCTGCTGGGACAGGGTGTCCATCCGGCGGTTGGTCACCTCCAGGGCGGAGCGGAGGGCCTCGACCTCGTCCTCGAGACGGTTGATCCGGGTGGACAGCTCGGCGTTGGCCTCGTTGGCCGTCTGGAGCTGTTGCCTCAACCGGGACTCCATTGGCTGGAGGGACTGCTTGTCCACGGACGAGGCCTTGATCTGCTGGATCTCGCGCTGCACGTCGTTGACCTGGCGGTGGAGGATGGCGATGTCCTGCTCGGAGGTACAGGCCATGGCCGGGAGCACGAGAAGGAGGATCCACAGCTTGCGCACGGCTGCCTCCTCAGCGGGCGGTGATGACGAAGTGAGCGCGGCGGTTGAGATGCCAGGCAGACTCGTCATGCCCCAGGGCGAAGGGGCGTTCCTCACCGTAGCTGATGGTGTTGATCCGGTCCGCGGGAACACCCAGGAAAACCAGGTAGTCGCGAACGGCGTTGGCGCGGCGTTCCCCCAGGGCCAGGTTGTACTCACGGGTGTTGCGCTCGTCGCAATGACCCTCGACGAGGATCTTGACGGTGGGGTACTTCTGGAGCCAGGTGGCGTTCTCGGCCAGCTTGGCCTTGGCCTCGGCCTTGAGTTCGTAACTGTCCGTATCGAAGAAGACATCCTTGAGGTAGCCGCGGCGGTTGAGCTCCTTGATGTCCTCGGGTAGCTCCTCCTGCACCTCGACGGAGGGAACGGGCTCGTTGGTGGGTTCCGTCACCGTCTCCTCGGGAACCGGAGTCGGCGTCGGCGTCGCCACGGCCTGTGCGGCCTGGGTTTCGGACGCCGGCTGGGTGCTGGAACAACCGGACAGAATCAGCCCCACCGCAAGGGCGGTGACGAGGGGAAGGGCCTTGTAAACGGACGGCAAACGCATGCTCAGCCTCCTTTGGACCCCCAACTCTACCAGTCATTCAAGTGGTTGACAAGCAAGGAGCAGGAGAGATGATGGGGAGGAAGTGAGGAGTGAGGAGACTCTCGTCCTCCGGCTGGAAGTCGTGATGACGCCGAGCAGGAGGGGAAGAGGAGAAGGAGCGAGGATGGGCGGCTCCCGGTCATCCCGCCGGAGCCCTCCCGACCCCGTTTGGATCGCCAAGCCACCCAATTCCAGTTTCACCTCTGTCCTCCTAGCTTCCGTCCTCCATCTCTTGCTTCTTCACCCCTGACGCCTCGCCTCCCTCCCTGACCAGCCCGCCTTCGGGACGGTCCAGGCGGCCGTCCCGGTGGAGCTTGGCGAGGTGGTCGTAGACGACGATGGAGCCGGCCACGGCCAGGTTGAGGGAGGGGACCAGCCCCCACTGGGGGATCTGGACGACGATGGAGGCGGCGTCCAGGAGCTCCGGCGGGACCCCTCCAAGCTCGGCGCCCAGCAGGAAACAGGGACGCTCCGGGTATCGAGCTTCGAACAGGTTGACCGAGCGGGGATCCAGCTCGACGGCCACCAGGTTCCAGTTGCCGGCTTCCAGGTGATCGAGGAAGACCTGCGGGTCGTCTGGAAGGTGGAGGATGTCCGTGTAGAGCTCGGCGGTTCGCGCGGCTTCGACGTTCCAAACCCGGCTGCCCACCAGGACCACCTCGGTCGCCGCCACGGCGTGGGCCGTCCGAACGAGGCTGCCCACGTTGTGCTCCTTGGAGATGTTCCAGGCGGCGAGGGAGAGGGGCCTCAGCCCCCGGCGGTACTCCTCACGGCGGCGGGCGCGCCGGAGGGTGCGCTGCTCGTCGAGCCACTTCTGTTTGGCGTCGGACATGGTGTCCTCCCGGGATGGGCGCGCTCCACGGCGGCACGACGATGGTCGAAAGACCGCGGTGGCCGACCCGGACTGGACTATAATGGATTCCCACACGATGACGAAGAAGCCCACCTCTCGACGCGCAGGGACAGCGGTCCCGGGATCATGGCTCGACTGGAGAGTGCCGGGTTCCGAGGCCTGCCCGGAGCCGCCAACGCGCCACACCCATGGACCGGATGCCGGGGTGGCCATGGATTCCGTGGTGCCGGCGGAAAGGCGCTGAGAAATGGGGGGCAGCGCGCGACCGGTGCTGGAGACCCTTGCAGAGCTCGGCCAGCTCGCCCTGAGGGCATCGTCGGCTCCCGAGGTCCTTCTCAACGCCGTCGAACGGCTCCATGCCCTTGGAGTGACGCCGGGCGCAGGATTCCTGATCTTTCCCGGAGAGGACGGGAAGGCCGTCGAGCCGCTGGTTGAAACCGTTGGCGACCTCGATGAGGACGAGTGCCGGAAGGCCATTGAGACGGTCGTGCTGGGAAGCGATAACGGCAGTCCTGGATCCGTCGTCCGGGAGGGGAAGGACGGTGCGGAGGCGATCTGGGCCTTCCCCATCGGCAGGGGAAGCCCGCCTTCCGGGGGGATCGCCGTTGTCCTGCCGTCGGGGGTTCTGCCAGACGGTCCGGCGGTGCAGCTGGTGGCTTCGGTGACGGGGATCGTATCGGCGGGGCTCGCCCTCAGGGGCGGTCTCGAAGGTGAAGGGTTCGCTGCACCGGGCGCCCGAGTCCTGATGAGCTCCCTGCCCGATCCCGCCTTGCTGGTGGGACAGGAGGGCACGATCCTCGACGTTTCGGAGTCGGTCCTCCGGATGCTCCGGCGGAAAGAGGCGGATCTCCTGGGCAGGAAGCTGGTAAGCCTGGCGACCGGGAAGGACGAGGATCGGCTGGGGGCGGCGTTGGCGCGGGCTGCGGAGGAGGGAAGCTTCGAGGAGACCGTGGCCGTCGAGATCGGCGGCGGGGTCCGGAAGATCAACCTCCACGGCCGGGAGATCGCCGGAGGGGAGATGCTGGTGCTCCTCCGGGACCACACCCGGTACGCCGCCCGGGACAGGGGCCGAAGGATCCTGCTGGATTTCGCCCCGCGAATCGCCACGGCGACCGGTATCGACGAGCTCTGGAGCCGGGTTTGGGAGGCGATCCGGGAGCTCCTCCCGCGTGCAGGGGGGTTCCGCGTGTACCGGGGGAACGAGGCGGCGGTGCGGCTCGTCTGGTCCTCGGACCTTCCTCCGGAGACCAACCTGGTGTTCACGGTGCGGGGATGGGGTCCCAAGTTGCTGGCCATGCTGGAAGACCCCGATCAGCTGGAGGCCTTCCTCGACCGTTTCGGGAGCGGGACCTCCGGGACCCGGGGGCGGCTTCTCCGTTTCGTTGCGGGTCGCGGCAATCCCCTGCTGCTGGATGATCCGGATACCCAGCTGCGCGCCTTCGTCAACGAGGAGGAGCTCGAGAAGATCCGGAAATCCCGCTCCTGGGATGCCGCGCCGGGTCAGGAGATCCTCTGCCCCCTCGTGGTCGATGGGCGCCTCGACCTGGTGGCCCTCGTCGCCACGCCTCCCGGGGAGCGGCCGTTCACCTGGGACGACGCCGCCGATGTCTGGCAGCTGGTGGTCCTGGCCCGCGAGGTGATGGTCCGGCAGGAGTCGGAGGGGTTGATCGATCAGTATCGGAGCCTGGCGCGGTTGTACCGGAAAACCCTGCTGGGCATGGCCCGGGCCGAGGACCTCGACAGTCTGTACTCGGAAGTCGGCGGGGATCTGCTTCGTGGGACGGAAGCCAACGGTATCGCCGTCTTTTCCGGCCGGCGTACTGGAGAGGTCGAGTGGTCGCGGGGGCTGGGTCAGGAGACGCTCGACGAGCTTCGCCGGGTCGTGGAGGAGATGCTGCGCCGGGCGGGAACACCGCCTGAGCCTTTCTTTCTTGCAAGCGCCGGCGCCGACGAGGTCGTCGCAGAGCTCGGTGCCACCTTGCGCGGCATCGAGGCCATGGCGGTCGTACCGGCCTACCTCGGGGGCATGCGCCTGGCGACCCTGGTTCTGACTTGGCCGAGCCCCCGGGACTTCAACCCCGCCGAGAGGGCCTTGGTGGAGTTCCTCGGCGTCGGTTTCGCCCTGGCCCTGTCCAACCACCACCTGGCGGGGAGGCTCGGGGTGCTCCGTGACAGGGTGCGCCGGATCGCTGGCGTCGTGGATCAGGGTCTGCTCGAGGTCGATGGCTCGGGACGGATCCGCTTCATCAACCCCCTTGCCGTACGGTTGCTCGGCATCACGGATGTCGAGGCGCGCCGCAAGGCCCTGCTGGGAGTCGTCGGTCCGCAGCTGCAGGAACAGCTTGTGCCGATTCTGGAACAGGTGTTGCAGGGCCGTGAGATCCCAAGCTCAACGCTTCTGGCCGGTGGGCGGAAGTTGCGGCTGCGCGTCGTGTTGGAAGACCAGGGTGATTCCCGCCCGGACGGCCCCATTTCCACCTGGTCGATCACCGAGGAGAGCGAGGCCGAGCAACGGCGCATCCGCCTGGAAAGGGTGTTCTCGAGCTCATCGGAGATGATCGTCGACCTGGCGCCCGACGGCACCGTCCTCGGGGCCAACCCATCGGCCCGGCGCTTCCTCGAGCAGGTCGGCGCCGTGACGGGAGAGGGCGATCGCAAGGGCCCCTTCCCCAAGGCCGGCTGGCGTGTCCTGGGGCGGGAAGATCTGGAAGTGCTCCGGGGGGGGGCGACGGTCCACAAGAGTGGGGAGCTTCACCGGCCGGGGGGCCTTCCCCTGGCGTGGGAAGCGGAATTCCAGTCCCTGGACCCCGGCGGCGAGCTGCGGATCCTGGCCATCGTGCGGGATCGGACGGAGCGGCAGGCCCTGGCGGCGGCCCGGGAGACCTTGCAACGGGTTGGGGATGCGCTCCTCGGTCTGCAGGATTCCATCACCCAGTTGAGTGAGGTTCTTGGCAGGGGCCACGATCTGGCGACGGCCGTGATGGTCCAGACGGCGGCGGCGAAGGGGAAACCCGATGACTACGCCTCCTTGTCCCTGGCGGTGAACGCCATTTCGGATTCGGCCGAGAAGCTGGCGCGGGAAGCGTCGGAGGATCGGCGTGTCATCGTGGAGATCGAGGCGCAGCTGAACGTCCTGCGGGAATCACTGCTGGGGGTCGTGGGTCTGGCCGGCCGCTCGGCGTGGGTGATCACCGACAGACCGTGGAGGGCGGAAGCCATGGTGCAGGAGCTGGAGCGGGTTGGATGGAGCTGCCGCGCCGCCCTGCCCAACGATCCGCTGACCCAGAACGATCTCCCGGAGCCCCGGGTTGTGGTTCTCGACGTCGGATCGTTGACCACGGCCGTCAGCCTCTACGGGAGGATTCGTGGTTCGCATCCGACGGCCGGGATTCTTCTGGCGGCGCCCCTCGGCGGGGCGGCCGGCGGCGACCTCTCCGAGGATCCCTTTCTGAGGATCGTGGACACCATCCCGACGGGGCCGGAGCTCCAGGAGCTGCTCAACCAGCTGGCATATTCGGCAACTGGGGGATCGCCGGAAGGCTGACCCCGGGTGGGTCACCGTCCATCTGCGGCAGGGCGGGATGGGCCGCCACTCCGGCCCTTTCTCGATTCGCTCACTCAACGTACCCAGGGTAGGTCTCCACTCGCTCATTCTCCGAGCACGCCCAGGGCTGTGGCACTTCCCACCCTTCGCGACGAAATCTGATGAGCAATCCGGGGATAATACGAAATCCCGCGGGTGCGGGATTTCGTGATGGCGGGATGCCCGCCCGGACCCTTGCAGTGGTTTACGCGGCTGCGGGGTCCGTCCAACGCCCGCGGTCTCCGAAGACACTTCAAATATGGGTCGCGGGGAGCGCCCCGTCAACCCGGAGGGGACCCTCCCCGGCCCATGGCCCGGGAGCTGAACGCCTGGGGCAGCAGCTCCAAGACAGTGGCCAGGCGCCGCTCGCCGACCGTGTTGGCGAGGATGATGGGGAAGTCACCGAACTCGGCCAGGATCTGGCGGCAAGCGCCGCACGGAGCTGCCGGAGGGGACGAGGCGGTGACGATGGCCAGGGCGGCAAAGCGCCGTCGTCCTGACGCCACGGCCGCTCCCACGGCGTGGCGCTCGGCGCAGATGGAGAGGCCGAAGGAAGCGTTCTCGACGTTTACGCCCGTGAAGATCTGGCCGTCCTCGGCAAGGAGGGCGGCTCCCACGGCATAGCCTGAATAGGGCGCGTAGGCGTTGGAACGCACCTCGGCCGCCGCGGCGACCAGGCGATCCACGACCTCGAGGGGCAATTCCATGTCCGGCAGTCTACAGGAACCCCTCAGCGATGGCTGGAGGACGATCCGCGGGATCCATGGGACGAGGGTCTGCTGAAACTGCGTGAGGAGGGCCTGCTGTAGCTACGCGTGGAAGGCCGGCTGTAGCTGCGCGTCGAGGGCCGGCTGTAGCT
>CAZXNA010000007.1:0-31036 GCA_964641295.1 uncultured Thermoanaerobaculia bacterium | reverse complement strand
TGTAGCTACGCGTGGAAGGCCGGCTGTAGCTGCGCGTCGAGGGCCGGCTGTAGCTTCGGGATGAGGGTCGGCTGTAGGTGCGCGTGGAAGGCCGGCTGTAGCTGCGCGTCGAGGGCCGGCTGTAGCTGCGGGATGAGGGTCGGCTGTAGGTGCGCGTGGAAGGCCGGCTGTAGCTCCGGGACGAAGGCCGGCTGGTACTTGGAGAGGAGTGGGTGCTCGGGCTGGAAGGCCTGAGGAATCCGCCGTAGGAGCGGGTGGCTTCCCTGCTGCGGGGAGCCACGACGGGTTCCTGCCGGCTGGTTGGCGTCCCAAGGGAGCCGCCGCGAAGATGGATCGGCTCCCGCGCGGTCGGGCTGGACCGGACGGTTTTCCCGGAGGGCCGTGGGCTCGTCGATGACGATGGAGACGATCCTGCCGACGGGACGGATCCGCTGCGTCGCGGGTCGGTGGACGACGGCCGGCTCAGCCCGGAACGGCCCCCGGCCGCCGGAGCGACCGAGCCGTCGCTGGTGCGCCGGAGTGTTGGACGGTAGAGGTTCGTGTTGCGCGGCATGGTGCTCAGTCCCCCGGAGGACCACGCCGTCCGGGAGGGAATCGTCGAGGTCGTGCGACTACCGGAGGAGAGGCGGCTGTCCGAGGTCAGAGCGCCGCTGAGGCCGGAGCGCTCGCGGGCCGATCGAATCAGACCGGAGTGGGTCGTCGGCCGGACCAGTTCGCCGGCGCGGGCCGCGGAGAGGGAGGTGTCACGGGCGAGGATGGGCGTCAGGTCCCTGGAGGAACGTGTGTCCACCTCCCGGAAGGGCCGCTGGATGGCGGTGCCGACGTTTCTGCCAGTCGGGCGGGCCGTCAGCAGCGGACCCGAGCGGACGACGCCGCGCACGTCGGACGAGAGGCGCGGGAAGACGTCGCGGCCTGGAGTTACCAGGCGGGGCAGGTGGGGGTTGGTGAAGTCGTCGGCCCGGACGACGTTCCATCCCCTGGGATCGACATCCCTCAATCTTGCGTGGCCCTCGAAGCCCAGGGCAAAGCGGTCGGGGCGGATGGGAGGGCGGGCCCCGGGATGCCCGACGCCGTTGGAGGGCCCGGGAACGCGGTCACGCGCTCCGGGGTGGGGGGACGGGAATCCGGGGGTCGTGGGGTAGCCGGGATATCCGGGGTAATGGCCGGGGTAACGGTGCCAGTACCAGCGGTCGTAATACCCCATGGGGCACCAGCCCACGTAGCCGGGCCACCAGGCCCAGTCCACCCAGGCGGGACCCCAGCAGGATCCCCAGCTCCACACCCAGCCGACACCGACGCTGAAATACCAGCTTCCGTAGTGGTAGGGCATCCAACCCCAGGGCTCGTAGGAGATCCAGCACCAGCCGGCGGGGGTCCAGCCCCACCGGCCGTAGGTGTATGGGGTCCAGCCGACGCTGACGGTTGGCTGCCAGGCATAGCCTCCAAGGTCATCGACGTAGATCCAGCCGCCGTAGCTGTTGAGGATGGCTTCCTGGCGGCTGTACCGTGCATCCACATGGAGGTCGGCGTTCCCGCCGCCGGGCTGGCGGCGGGCCTCGACCCACTGGGCGAAGGCATCGTTCCGGGTCAGAACGGCCTCGGCCCGCGCCACCTTGCCCGCTGCGACCTCGGCGGCCGAGCCGGCCTCGAGGGTCGCTCCACCCTCGGGGGTCGCCACCTCGGCCTGGCCCGTCCACACCTCGACACGGAGGCCGCCGTTGCGCAGGGCCTCCAGCCGGTAGAGGCCGGGGCGCGAGAGGTACACCGTGGAGGAGGCCGTATCGACGCGGGTCGCCTTGGATGTCAGCGCCGTGCCCGGGATCTCCAGGACCATGGTGCCGTCTCCGAAAAACAGCACGGTGCGGTCGCTGGCGTCGCCGCGGCTGAAGGCTACGGCATCGAAGGAAACCGAGGTGTACTCGTCCAGCCAGAGTGTCGACCCATCGGCGAGCTGGACCTCCACCCGGGCCTCCCGGGCCGTGTCGAGCCGGTCACCGGGGATCAGGGGCATGTTGATCACGGCTTCGGCGCTGTCCGTGTGGGAGGCCGACTGGACGGTGGCGTAACGCTCCATGTAGGAGATGTAGCTCAAGGAGGTCAGGTCGTCCTCATCCGAGGCCAGACTCGGCCCGGCCGCCGCCGCCAGGATGATCGCTACAGCAAGGAGCCTTCTCATGATCCGTCTCCCTTCGCCCCGGAGAAAAGCAAGCCCCATGCCAGACCACGGGTGCACAACCGAATCCGGAGGATCCGTCAGGGATTGCCTCGGTCCTTCAAGCATACCTCAGGCCCGGTACGGGCTGCCGGGGAGGTTGGGTTTCCCGGGTGTTTCCGTGGGCTCATGCCCTCTTGCTGTCATTTCCTCCGGAGCCGGGCCATTTCGACGAGATCCTGCTGCTGGCGCACCTTGACCAGGGTTCCGGGGGCGTAGAAACCGCCCCGGAGGGTCGCGTTGGGGTAGGTGACGCAATCGGGACCCATGATGACCCCGGGGTTGAGCACCGTGTTGCACCCCGTCTTGCAGCCATCACCGAGGATGGCGCCGAACTTGCGGAGCCCGGTGTGGATGGTCTCGCCCCCGTGCCGGAAGGTGACCTCGTCGCCGATGTTCTTGACGTTGGAGCAGATGGTGCCAGCCCCCAGGTTGACATGGCGGCCGAGGATCGAATCCCCGACGTAGGCCTGGTGGGGAGCACGGGCGCCCGGAAGCAGGAGGGAGGATTTGACCTCGGAGTGGGCGCCGACGATGGCGCCCTCACCGACGATGACGTTCTGCCGCACGTAGGCCCCGGTGCGGATCTCGGCTCCGGCACCGATGATGACGGGGCCGATGAGGACGGCCCCCGGCTCGATGCGGCATCCCGGTCCGATGAAGACCCGGTCTCCGAGAAGGTGGACTCCCGTGGGGAGCTCGCTTTCGATGTTCCACCGGCTCCATGCGTCCAGGTACCGCGCGAGCTCCTGGCCAAGGGCGCTCCAGACCGGCTGGCCCGCCATGAAGACGGCCCGGTGTTCCCAGCCGTCGAGATCGAAAAAGCTCTCGGGAGTAAACTGACTCATGATGACTCCTTGACGGGGGACCGCCGCCGGACCAGTACGAGTGTCTGGTCGTCCTCCGGCAACTCCCGTTGCGAAAATGCCTGGACCTCGTGAAAGACGCGATCCATCAGATCCCCCAGGGGGGCGGTGCGGTGCTCCCGCAGCAGGCGGGAGAGCCTGGCGACGGAGAGCTCCTCGCCCGTTTCGGGGTCGGTGGCTTCCGTCAAGCCGTCGGTGTAAAGGCCCAGGAGATCGCCGGGCTCCATGCGGACGATGTCCAGGGTGTAGTGGGTGTCCAGGCGGGGACCCACGATCATCCCGCCCGAGTGCAGCAGCTGCAGGCTGCCGTCCCCCCGGACGAGGATGCCCGGCGGGTGACCGGCGTTGACGTAGAGCATGGTCCCGGAGACCTCCAGCTCCGCCAGGAAGACCGAAACGAACTTGGTCGCCAGACGGCTGCGGTGGATGATGGCGTTGAGACGCTCCATGGTGCGGGTCAGCTTGTAATCTCGCGTGAGACCCATGCGGAGGCCGGTGAACACGTCCCGGACCTGGAGGGCTGCGGGCAGGCCGTGGCCGGTGGCGTCGGCGATGACCACGTTGAAGGTCGTCTCCGTCAGGGTGATGAAGTCGTAGAAGTCGCCGCCGACGATCTCGGCCGGGATGGAGCGGGCCGCCATCTCGAAATCACCGTACTCGGGGATGCGGCGGGGCAGGATCGAGGTCTGGATCCGCCGCGCCTCCTCGAGGATCTCAAGCATCCGCTCCTCGCGAAGCTTCTGATTGACGGCCAGCCGGACGATGTTGAGGGTCGCCAACAGGTCGTCGGTGGCTCCGGATTCCGCCGCCACGTCGAAGGAGAGCACGTAGGCACCGTCGGCGACGGCGATGGCGGCGAAACGATCCCGGGTTCCGATGGCCTTTTCCAGGTTCTGGTCCAGCTCGGCGTCGGAGAGATCCATGACGACGGAGCCCTCGTCCAACACAAGCTCCATGCCGGCGTAATGCCGGTCGATCCGCAGGCCGATGGGCGCCCGGAGCACGCGGCCGAAGGTCTCCACGATCTCGTAGGCGCCGTCGTCCTCCCGTGCGTAGATCCGGCCCCCCTCGATGTGAAGATCCTCGGAAAAGTTCTCGACGAGGAACTGAGCCGTGTCCCGGATGGTCTCCAGGGGTGTCGACCCCTGGGCGATGGTCTCCAGGGCCTTCTCGATGCGGCGGAAGAGGGAACGTGCGCGTCTCGGCATCAGCGCATGATGGCATGTTGACAGGTGTTCCTCAAGGGCGAAGAAGAGGAGGGAGCAGGAGAGGTGCGGATGGGGAGACGGGGCAGAGGGTGGGGAGGTGAGGGAAGACGAGAAGGACCAATCCCGCTGGAGTAGAATGTTGCCGGGGCCGCATGCCCGGCATTCCGGGCGACGGAGGATTTCCTCGGTTGAACGATCGCACCGCGAGCTGGACGCCGCCGGGAGGGAAGGAGGGGCCGGGGTCGCGCGGCCACCGGATGCCGGCTCCGGGTGACATGCTGGCCGGCCGGTTCCACCTGCTGCGTGTGCTGGGGACCGGGGGATCCGGCGTGGTCTTTGCCGCGCGGGACGCCCGCCTCAACCAACCGGTGGCCATCAAGGTCCTGCACCCGGGCCAGATGGACAGCCGTGGTCTCCAGCGGATGCGCCGGGAGGTCCAGGCCGCCCGGGGCGGTCACCCCCACATGGTGGCGGTGTACGACCTTCACGAGACCGACGGCCTCCACTTCCTGTCCATGGAGCTTGTGGAGGGCGTCAGCCTCCGGGACCGGCTCAAGGGGGAGGGACAGCTCGATGTGGGCGAAACGGTCCGCATCGGTTGCCAGGTGGCCTCGGCCCTGGCCCACCTCCACGAGCGGGGGATCGTCCACCGGGATGTCAAGCCGGGCAACATCCTGCTGACGGCCAATGGAAACGCCAAGCTCTGCGACATGGGACTCGCCCGGTCCCTGGAGCCGGGCCTGACCGTTACCGAGACCGCCATGGTCGTCGGAACGCCGGCCTACATGGCGCCCGAGCAGGCCACGGGCGAGGAGCTGACGCCTGCGGCCGACATCTACGCCCTGGGAGTGACCCTTTACCAGTCGTTGACGAACGAGGTTCCGCTCGTCGACGCCACCGCGCTTTCCACCCTCATGCGCCGGCAGAAGGAAAGGGCACCCTCGGTACGGCGGACGATCCCCGACGCGCCGCGCTGGCTGGCCCGGCTCGTTCGCCGCATGCTCGAACCCGAGCCGCCGCAGCGCCCGGGCGCCGCCGAGGTGAAGCGAGCCATGGAGAGCCGGCGGTACCGGTACCGTCCCCGGCGACGGACCGTGGCCGCCGCTGCCGCACTTCTGGCGGCCTCCGTGGCCGTCCCGGCGATCCACTCGCAGATCCGCCGGAACGAGACGGTCCGCTTCGAGGTGACCGGAGGCCAGGTGCGTGGCCTTGACGCGCACGGCCGCACCACGTGGACACGTTCCCTGGCAACCGTGGTCAACGGCACGGTGCGCGCCGACATCGACGGCGACGGGAGGGACGAGCTGGTCATCACCACCAAGGACGTGGACAAGTCCCGCAACGAGGTCTCCGAGCCCGCCGGAGTCATGGTCTTCGATCTTCACGGTCGCGTCGTCACCTCGGTCCGCCTGCGCGACGTCATCCGTGAATGGACCTACGCCTACCCTCTGCTTCTCGAATCGGATCTCCACGCCGAGGACCTGGACGAGGACGGCAGGGACGAGCTGGTGGTCCTTTGCCGGCAGGTTCATTTCTTTCCCAGTGAGCTCCTCATCTACTGGCCTGCCAAGGATGTGTGGCAAACCGTCCTCGAGCACCCGGGCCACCTCCGGTTGCTCGCGGCACTTCCCGATGCCCGCCACCCGGTCTTACGCTTCGGCGGGATGATGAACCGGCCCATCTACACCCGCGTCGTCGGCCAGATCACCCTCGATCCATCCGAACTGCGGGCTTCATCCGTGGGACCGAGGGCGAGATTGCGGTCCGGGACGCGCTCGGTCCCCGGGGCCTTCCTGGACTGGTACACCATCCTTGATCAGCGAAGGAAGAGCCTCATGGGGAGCGCTTCCCGCCTCGTTGTCCGGGAGGATGGCGGCACCCTCATCCAGGTTACCGACGGAATGACCGTTTCGGTGGACCGGTGGGGCAATCCAGAGTTCGGTCCCAACGTGGGTCTGGACCTGCGCGGGGAGCGGTGTGCCTTCCTGGAAGGGTTGGGCAGGTTGCAGTCCTACTTGGAGGCAGCCAGCCCCGAATCGGTCCGCCAACTCGCGGACGAAATCCGTACCCGTGTCCAGCCGCTCCTGAGCGAACGCCCGTACCGTGTGGCCTTCGACGTCGTGGAAGCTCGGTCGCTGGCGAGGGCGGGAGACCTCGATGGCGCCATCGGCATCCTGAGGGCGACAGTCCGGGACACGCACAGCGATGACGCCGTGGTCCGCCTCGGCCATCTGCTCGGGGTCGCCGGGAGGTTGCGTGAGGCCGTGTCCGTGCTGGAACCGGCCGTCACCGCGCCGGTCACCCAGCGGGCGAAGTTCGACGGCCGCCTCCTGCTCTTCCGCCTGGCCGTGGAGCTGGACGATCGTTCCCTGGCCGACCGGTGCCTGTTCCACTACGGCACCGGTGGCCGCCGGGCCGCCTGGAACGAGGGGACGACGGCGGCCATCCTCGCCCGCGCCCACCTGTGGTGGGATGAGGTCACCGAGACGGACTGCCGCGTCCGCTCCTGGCCCTACGAGCCCGCCGGCGAGGCCCTCGCCTGCCTCGCCCGCTGGCGTCTCGGCCGCACGGCCAGCGAGGATCCCGGGCTCATGCGGGAGGGCGACAAGCTCAACCCCGAAGCCCTCCATGAATTTCGCATCGGTGCGGCCGCTGCCCATCTGGGGCTTGGCCGCCCCGGCGAGGCCCTTCTGATCCTCGAGAGGATCGATCCCGGCCTCCGCTCGGCTTCCGCCGACGACTTCGAGATCCACCAGCTCCTCGACCTCGCCCGCGCCCTCCACGCCAGGGCCCTCCTCGCCGCCGGTCACCCCGAGAAGGCCCGGGCCGAGGCCAGAACCCTCCTCCAGGCGCTCACCCCGGGTCGGCTCCCGGCCAGGGTCGTGGAGGAAGTGCTTCGGTGAACCGGGCCGTGTACGGGCCGGACCCACCGCCGGGTTTGCACGCTTGTTGCCGTGCCCCTGTGAAGCGGGGGGCTGAAAGAGTCCATGGAGTGGATATGGTATGCGAAGACAAACTCACCGAACCGTCCGCAGACCTTCTCGAGGGACCACGAGAAGCTCCCATGGTGTGGAGCCGAGGGTTCTCCGTTCCCCTGGCCAGCGGTTGGATTCACCGGATGAGGCCAGGGCTGCGATCGCCAGATCTTCATGCCAAGAGAGTGCGGGCAGGCTTGTCAGGGGGAGCCCTGCGTTGGCCAAGGAACCGGGTTTCGTCGTTTTCGGAGATGGATGTTCTGCGCTGACGGCCGAGATGTTGGCGGTTCGTCCGTGGAGCGATTCATCGAGTGTTGCCGCTGGATGTTTCGAGTCAGCCGTCACGATGACGCTCGTTTCGTGCGCGTGGCATCCCCTTTTTTCATCCATCATTTGAAGCTCAATCCATCAAGGATTTTGCCTGACCGACACCAAGCGCCGGAGGTTTGCATGAAAGCCCGCCGCGACCGGTCTCTTCCACTCTTGGCCTGGACCGCAGCGATCGTGGCTGCAGCTGCGCTGGCCCTCCCGTCCGTCGCCCGGACGGGCGATCACCACGTCACCAACCTGCGGGCGCTGCAGTGCCGGGACAAGAGGATTGAGGCGCCCTCGCTTCTACGAGGTGTCAATCGGACTTACCAGCGGCCAGTCCGCATGACGAGCTTGCCGGTCCCAGGGAGCGCAGAGCTTGACCCGTTGCCTTCGGTGTCGGGTAGGAAAACGTCTCGCGGAACGAGCGGTTCGGACTGTTCCCCGTCGAGCTTCATCGGTAGGCTGAACGCCTACCTGGGCACGGGGAAGTTTCGCCTTCCCACAGAGGCAGAGTGGGAGTACGCGGCACGGGCCGGTACCCAGACCCCGTTTTCGTTCGGGGACGACCCCACGTGCCGGATGGATGACTGTTCGTCCTGTTCAACCTACGCCGGGAACATGTGGTGGTGCGGGAACGCAGCCAACACGACCCATCCGGTAGGTCAGAAGAACGCGAACCCATGGGGTCTCCACGATGTGCATGGCAACGTCTGGGAGCTCGTGGCGGACTGGTGGGGCGACTACCCCACGGAGGCGGTAACCGATCCGCAGGGACCATCCTCGGGGACGACCCGCGTCATTCGGGGCGGGAGCTGGCTTTACGAACCGAGATACTGCCGGTCGGCGTACCGGTACAGCACCTCGCCCTATTACGCCCACTACAACATCGGTTTCCGCCTCGCCCGGTCCGAGTGAGAGCAATCTTCCGAGAACTTGGGTTGGCCGAGACCGTGGTCCAGCGATCGCCCAGAAGGGCGTTGGCCTGTGGTCAGGTCTGCGCACCCGCCAGGGCATACCGGGTGATCTCGGCGAGGGCTTCCAGAGCGCGGTCGACGTCGCCCTCGGTGTTGAAGGCGCCCAGGGAGAAGCGGACGGTGCCGCCGGTCCGGGCGGTGCCAATTCCCTCGTGGACCAGGGGGGCGCAGTGGAGGCCGGTGCGGGTGATGATGGCGTGGTCCACGTCCAGGAGCTGGCCGGTCTGTTCGGCCGGCAGGCCCTCGACGTTGAAGGCGAGGACCGGGAGATGTCGCTCGTCGGAACCGGCACAGTAGAGGGTGACGCCCTCCATGGCCGCCATTCCGTCCCGGAGGCGGCGCCAGAGGGCCATCTCGCGGGCGTGGATGGCCTCGACGCCGCCCCGGGCGGCGATCCATCGTTGGCCGGCCAGGAGACCGGCGATGCCGACGGTGTTGAGGGTGCCGAACTCCAGGTGCCAGGGGTACTCGTCGGGCTGGCGTTTGAGGGCGCTCTTGACGCCCGTACCTCCGGAGCGGCAGGGCTGGATGTCCACGTGCTCGGCCACGTACAGGCCGCCGGTGCCCGTGGGACCGTAGAGGGACTTGTGGCCGGTGAAGCAGAGGACGTCGATGTTCATGGTGACGACGTCGATGGGAACCACTCCGGCTGTCTGGGCGGCGTCGACGGCGAAAAGGACACCTCGCTCCCGGCAGGCTGCGCCGACCCGTCCGATGTCCTGGAGGGTGCCCACCACGTTGGAGCCGTGGTTCATGACGACCAACCTGGTGTCGGGCCGGATCCGGGAGGCCACGGCGTCCGGATCCACGAATCCGCCGGCGTCGAAGGGGACGAAGTCGACGCTGACCCCGAGCTCCCGGTGGTAGTAGAGGGGCCGGAGGACCGAGTTGTGCTCCAGGGTCGTGGTCACGACGTGGTCGCCGGGTTCGACGACACTGTTGATCAGCAGGTTGAGGGAGTCGGTGACGTTGTGGGAGAAGACCAGCCGGTTGGGATCGGTGCCCCCGAAGAGTCTCGTCAGAGCCTCCCGGGCGCCGGCGATGATCTCCTCGGCCTCGAGGGCCAGGTCGAAGCCCGTCCGGCCCGGGTTGACGCCCTTGGTCTGGCAGAACTCCGACATGAACTCGACGACCTCCGCTGGCTTCGGAAAGGTGGTGGCGGCGTTGTCCAGGTAGACAAAATCATCCATCTTCCGACTCCTCCCACGGGGCAGGCCCCGGACGGGGCGGGTTGGGCGAAAGAGACGGGCGACTCCCGGAGCCGCCCGAATCGAGGGGAAGGTCGATGCCACCGCGCTCGAGGGCTCGGCGAACCCGGCGGCGGGAGGAATCGATCTGTTCGTGGACCCGTTCCAGGGCATCCTCGGCGGAGCGCCGGCGAAGGGCCTCGATCAGCCCCTCGTGCTCGTGGCACATCTGGGTGCTGTAGTCGGCCAGGTCGAGGCCCAGGAAGAAGAAGCGCTGCATGGCGCCCAGGAGCTCGTCCAGGACGCAGACCAGGCGCTCGTTGCCGCCGAGGGCGGCCAGGCAGACGTGGAACTCGCGGTTTCGTTCGAGGAATTCACCGTAGGAGCTCCAGTCATGGTAGGTGTAGCCGGTGGTGGCCAGCTCCTCCAGGTGAGCGATCTCCTCGGGCGTGGCCCGTTCGACGGCCCGGGAGATGGCGTGGCGCTCCAGGAGCTCGCGCAGGTCGAAGGAGTCCTCGATCTCCCGCAGGGAGATCTGGCTGACGAAGTAACCCTTGTAGGGAACGGACGTCAGAAGCCCCTCCTGCTGAAGGCGCCGGCACGCCTCACGGACGGGGACCCGGCTGGAGCCGTAGAGGTCGGCCAGCTCCTGCTCGGTCAGAGAGGTGCCCGGGCGGTGCCTCAGGGTGATGATGTCGCGCCGGAGCGCCCGGTAGACGGTCTCGGCCACGGTGCGTGGCGGGCGGTCGGCGGCGGGACGGCAGATGGCCACGGGAGGATTGTATACAATACGTATACGATATGCAAACCCCCCGGACGAAGTGGTCGGTGAACAGAGCGGGCCGGGCGTGGTAGCGTTCCGGTGGTGCCGTCCGGGGGACGGCGGGGAGGTTCCATGAAGCGATCGTCCGGTCCCGGTCTGTTGTTGGTGATGTTGTTGGCGCTCTCCATGGCCACGGCCCTGGCGGCCGACGAGGGGCCGCCACAGGCCCTCATCCTGGGTCCCCTACCCCTGCCGGCCGGAGCGTCCGGCAAGGGTCCCATGGCTCCGGGGGTGGAGCCATTGGTCGAAATCGATCCCGGTGTCGCCCGGCCCGAGGAGGGGCAGACGGTCATGTTGACGACGCCAGCACGGGCAATCCGTTGGCACGCGGTCCAGCTGGAAGACGGCGGCTTCGAGGCGGAAGGGCCCGGGGTCTACTGGGCCACGGCCCGCTTCGATCTCGACCGGTGGGCCAGCGTGAAGGTGGAGGCCGGGGCCGGGGAGGCGAAGGGAACCATCTGGATCGATGGGCAGAAACGCGGGAAGGGTACGGCGACGGTTCCCCTGTGGCGGGGGCGGCACGCCCTCCTGATCCGGCTGGAGATCGCCGGGGAGGCAAGGGCCGTGGTTCGGGCGACGGCCGGCGCCGGCCAGGAGGCCGCCCTGAGCTGGGGGGTGAACGGTCCGGCACCCCTGAGCGACCTGGGACAGACGCGGAAGCTCCGTTCCCTTGGACCTCTGGCCGTGTCGCCGGACGGCTCGATGATCGCCCGGCGGATCTCGTGGATGGAGCAGGGGGCGGCGAAACGATCGCACCGGATGGACATCCTGCGTTCCGACGGGACGGTGGTGGCCGCCTCGGTGGGGGGGAGTTCCGCTTCCCCCGTGGCCTTCCTGCCCGGCGAGGGTCCTCCGCGCCTGCTCTTCCGCCGCAAGAACGGCTCCGGCGCCGATCTGGTCATCTTCGACACGGGGAGCGGGACGCTCCGGACCGTGGTGCGCGCCGAGCCGGAACTGGCCTTTGTCCGGATCTCGCGGACCGGCCGCTGGCTGCTGCTGGCGTCGGCCCGTGGGGTGAAGGAGAAAAAGAAGGACGCAGAGGCACCGCGCCGGCGCCGAGCCCTCCGGGAGAAGCTGACGGACTACGAGGTCCGGCGACAGCTTTTTCTGCTCGATCTGGAGTCGGGGGTGCGGCGCCGGCTGGTGGCGGCCGGTGACTGGACCCTGGACGATGCGCGTTTCGACGCCGGCGAAACGGGGATCGTCTACCTGTGCACGGTGCCCATGGAACAACGGCCCTGGTTCACCACCCGGATCCGCCGATTCGACCTGGCCTCGGGCCGGGACCGGGTGCTGGCCGCCTTCCAGGGCGGATGGGAGGGACGTCCGACGACCCTGGCGGTCGACGCGCAGAATGGCCGGATCGCCTTCATCGGCCCCCCCGGGAAAGTCGGCCCCGGCCATGCGGAGCACAACGTCTACAACCGCCGCGTCTGGCTGCTGGACCGGGAAACCGGCAGCTTCCGCCGGATCATGGGGCCCGCGGCGCCAGCGGCCACCCTGGGCCGGGCCGAGCTGTTGCGATGGGCGCCCGATGGGAAGACCCTTCTCGTCGGCTTGACCATTGGATCGAGGACGCGGATCGGCTGGCTCCGGGAGTCCGGTGGGGCTGGTACGTGGCGTCTGGAAACCGTTCCCGCCTCAGCGGAGGCGGTCGGCCCCGTGGCCGTGTCGGAGGATCTTCAGACGGTGACCTGGGTGGGCTCGTCGCGCCACGAGCCGGCCGGTCTGTGGCTGGCAGACCTCGAAGCGGGCCGGGAGAGGGCCATCGAGCAACCGAATGAGGCCGTGGCCGCCGGCTGGAAGCTCTCGCGGCCGGTGGACTGGAGCTTCCAGGGGCCGGGCGGTGAGACCATCGACGCTTGGTGGTACCCGCCGGCCGTCCACGCCGATCCGGGACCGGCGCCGTTGATCGTCTACTACTACGGCGGGGCGACCCCGACGGTGCGGCGCTTCAGCGGGACGCACCAGGTGCTGGCCGGCAACGGCTACGCTGTGCTCGTCCTCAACCCGCGGGGCGCCCTGGGCTATGGGGATGGATTCGCCGACGCCCATGTGGATGACTGGGGGCCCCGGGCGTCGGCGGACATCCTGGCCGGGGTCGGGGACTTCCTGGCGTCCCACGGTGAATTGGACGGCAAGCGGGTGGGGATCTACGGCGGCTCCTACGGCGGCTTCATGACCGAGTACCTGATCAGTCACAGCGATCGCTTTGCCGCGGCCGTGGCCATGTACGGCATCTCGGACATCGCCTCCTACTGGGGTGCCGGCACCTGGGGTTACACATACGGAGATACGGCCCTGGCGGGCGCGTTCCCATGGAGTACTTCGGCGCTGTTTTCTGGGCACTCTCCCCTGTACGCGGCGGATCGGATGGAGACGCCCCTGCTGCTGCTCCACGGCCTGGCGGACATCAACGTGCCCGAGGGAGAGTCGGAGCAGCTCTACACGGCCCTCAGGACGCTCGGGCGGCAGGTGGAGCTGGTGACCTTCCCCGGAGAGGACCACGGGATCGCCGGCTCCTGGAAGAACTGGATCGGCCACCGCCGGATGATGTTGGAGTTTTTCGACCGGATCCTGCGCGGCCAGCCCGGAGCCTGGAACAAACGGTGGAACCTCGGCGAGCCGTCGGCGAAGTGATGGTGACGGGAGACACAGGCCGCCTGGATCGGGTTTTTGCCGGGCCTCCGGCTCCCGGCGGACGGGTGTAGAATCGGCGAGCTGTGGCGACCTGGCGAACGCTTCTCGGCACGGTGACGGTGGCGGTGATGACCGCCACTGTTTCCGTGATGGCAGCGACACCTCCTCCGGCGGTTCGCGCGGGGGGGCTTGAGGGCGAGATCCATCTGGACGGGCGGCTCGACGAGCCGGCCTGGGCCTCCGCCGGGGTGATCCCCAACCTGACGCAGCAGGACCCCCATCCGGGCGAACCGACACCCTACGCGACGGAAGTCCGCTTCCTGGTGGATGCCGGGGCGCTGTACCTCGGGATCCGGTGCGTGGATCCCCACCCGGAGCGGATCGCCGTGCACACCATGCAGCGCGACGGCAACATGCGCGGCGATGATTCCGTGGCGCTGGTGCTGGACACCTTCGGAGACGGCCGGACGGGCTTCTTCTTTCAGATCAACGCGGCGGCCACCCGTCAGGACGGTTTGATCGCCGGTTCAGAGGACGTCTCCCTGGACTGGGACGGGATCTGGTACGCGCGCACCGAGCGGACCGCCGAGGGATGGACGGCCGAGGTGATCATCCCGGCCCAGACCCTCCGGTTCACCCCAGGGAAGGATGCCTGGGGTTTCAACGTGGAGCGCCTGATCCCGCGGGACCGGACGACCGTCCGCTGGGCCAGCCCCATCCTGGACGCCACGCTCTTCGACCTGCGGCGGGCCGGAAAGCTCCTCGGGATGGCCAAGCTCCGCCAGGGGAAGGGACTCTCCGTCAGTCCCTACGGCCTCGTCCGCTCCACGGCGGACCTGGAGACCAACCACTCCACCGTGCAGGGGGACGCCGGCCTGGACGTCACCTACAACTTCACACCGGATTTGACGGGAGTCCTGACCGTCAACACGGATTTCGCCGAGACCGAGGTCGATACACGCCAGATCAACCTGACGCGTTTCCCCCTCTTCTTTCCGGAAAAACGGACCTTTTTCCTGGAGGGCTCCAACCTGTTTGAATTCGGCACCGGCCTCGGCCACGACTTCGTCCCCTTCTTTTCGCGCCGCATCGGCTTGTACGAGGGGAACCAGGTGCCCGTTGTGGCGGGTGCCAAGGTGCTGGGGCGCTCGGGGAGGTGGGGGATCGGGGCCCTGGACGTCGTCACCGGCAAGAGCGGCGAGACGGAGGAGGCCAACCTCTTCACGGGCCGGGTGACCTACGACGTGGACGAGCACCTGACCGTCGGGACCATTCTCACCAACGGCGATCCCGACGGCGTCCACGACAACACCCTGGTCGGTCTCGACGCGCTGTGGAGGACCTCGACCTTCCGGGGGGACAAGAACCTCTCCATCGGCGGCTGGGCGGCAACCACTTCAGGTGACGTGCCGGACGGCCAGCACTACGGATGGGGCTTCAAGCTCGATTACCCCAACGATCTGTGGGACCTCTTTCTCATCGTCAAGGAGTTCGGCGATGGGATGGATCCCGGCCTGGGTTTCCTGCCCCGGCCCGGGACCCGGTGGTACCAGGGGGGCGGCGCCTATCAGCCGCGTCCCATCCGCGGTCCCTTCGCATGGACCCGTCAGATGTTCTTTGAGCTTTTCGCGACCTACGTCGAAGACCTGGACGGCCGGACCGAGTCCTGGCGGGTGTTCACGGCCCCCTTCAACGTGCTGACCGAGTCGGGGGAACACCTGGAAGCCAACATCGCGCCCCAGTTCGAGCGGCTCGACGAGCCCTTCGAGATCGCCGACGGTGTCGTCATTCCCGCCGGTGAGTACCACTTCACACGCTATCGCTTGGAGGCCCAATCGTCGCGCCACCGGCCCTGGCGGGTGGGGGCGACCGTCTGGTTCGGCGACTTCTACACCGGCAGCCTGACCCAGTGGGAGACCTTCGCAACCTACACCACCCCGGCGGGACACCTTCAGCTCGAGCTCAACGCGGAGAACGACTTCGGTCATCTCCCCGAGGGGGATTTCATCCAGCGCCTGTGGGGTCTCAAGACCGTGTACGCCTTCACGCCGGACCTCGTGCTGTCGGCCTTCGCCCAGTACGACTCGGAGTCGGGCGACCTGGGCGTCAATACCCGTCTCCGCTGGACGATCCAGCCCGGTAACGACCTCTTCGTGGTCTGGAATCACGGCTGGAGACACCCCGTTGGAAGCGGCGACGATCTGGCCCTCAAGCCCATGGACGACGAGCTCGTCGTCAAGCTGCGCTGGACCTTCCGGCGGTAGGCCGGATTATTCGCCGAGGGCGCGGATTCGCCGGCGCCCCACCGTTTTCAGCCGCTGCGCAGCATGGTCAGGAGCATCTTGAAGCTCTCGACGGCCTTGACGGCGTGGGGTACACCGGCGGGCATCAGCACGCACTCCCCGGCGCAGGCCGCCACCGTGATGCCGCCGATTCTCAGCTCGACCCGTCCTTCGAGCACGTGGACCAGGGCGTCGAATGGCGCCGTGTGCTCACCGAGCTCCTGACCTCGGTCGAAGGCGAAGAGGGTCAACGAACCGTCGGGCGTCTGCAACAGCTTCTTGCTGACGATGGAACCGGAGGCGTACTCCACCATCCGGTCCAGCCTGACGGCGGAGGCCGCCGCCAGTCCCTTGGGCGCCTGGGACAGTGGGTTCTGGAAACGATCGGTCATGGAGCCTCCCAACCAGGATCTCACACCTGTTCAACACTGGAAATGAATGAGCAATTCCAGAGGTGGCGTGACCCAGGGCGGAGGCCCCGACGTTTGTTTCTGTCAGCCCAACTCGGCGCGGAGCTCCGCGAGGAGGGCCTCCACGGCCCCGACGGCTTCGTCCAGGGGAGCGCTCCGGCGCTGGCCGTCCCGCCGCAGGGAGAGCTCGATCTCGCCGTTCTCGACGCCGCGCTTGCCGACGACGACCCGCACGGGGAATCCGATCAGGTCCATGTCGTTGAACTTGACGCCGGGTCGCTCGGAGCGATCGTCGTAGAGGACGTCCAGGCCGGCCCGACGCATCTCCTCGTACAGCCGGTCGGCGGCCTCGACCACCTCGGTCCGGTCGGCGTTGAGCAGGACGAGGACGACCTCGTAAGGCGCCAGCGGCAGGGGCCAGACGATACCCTTTTCGTCGTGGTTCTGCTCGACGGCTGCAGCGACGGTGCGGCCGACGCCCAGGCCGTAGCACCCCATGGTGCACGGCTGTTCCTTGCCGTCGGCGTCGAGGAATGTGCAGCGCATGGGAATCGAGTACTTGGTCCCCAGCTTGAAGATGTGGCCCACCTCGATGCCACGCTTCTCCACCATGGGCTTGCCGCAGCGGGGGCAGGGATCGCCGGCGGCCGCCAGGTTGACGTCGGCAACGACGGCCGGCTGGAAGTCGCGTCCGGGGACGACGCCCACCAGGTGGGTGTCGGCGGTGTTGGCGCCGGTGACGGCGACGGGAAGGGCCATGACGGTGGGGTCGGCCACGACGCGGACGCCCTCGAGGCCGACGGGACCCGAGAAGCCCTGGGGGCCGCCGGTGACCTTGTCGATCTTCTCGGCCGAAGCCAGGGCAAGATGGGTGCAGCCGAGGAGATTCTTCAGCTTGACCTCGTTGATCTCGCGGTCGCCGCGGATGAGGACGGCTACGAACTCCTCCTCGGTCTCGAAGATCATGGTCTTGATGAAGTGGGCGGGATGGAGCCCGAGGAAGGCCGCCACGTCATCGACGCTCTTCTGGTCCGGGGTCGGGACGGCCTCGGGGGCGGGAGGAACCTCCTTGGGCCAGACGGGCGCCGGGGGGATCTCCCCCGTGGTGGCCTTTTCCACGTTGGCACCGTAGCCGCAGGAGCAGGACATGATGGCATCCTCGCCGGTACCGGCCAGGACCATGAACTCGTGGGACTCGGAGCCGCCGATATTGCCGGTGTCGGCCTCGACGGTGGTGTACTCCAGTCCGCAACGCTCGAAGATGCGGCGGTAGGCGGCTTCCATGGCCCGATAGGCGATGTCCAGGTCGGCCGCATCCGCGTGGAAGGAGTAGGCGTCCTTCATGATGAACTCGCGCCCGCGCATCAGGCCGAAGCGGGGTCGGATTTCGTCCCGGAACTTGGTCTGGATCTGGTAGAGGTTGACGGGCAGCTGACGGTAGGAACGAAGCACCTTGCGGACGGTGTCCGTGATGACTTCCTCGTGGGTCGGACCGAAGCAGAAGTCACGATCGTGGCGGTCCTTGATCCGAAGGAGCTCGGGGCCGTACTTGTACCAGCGCCCGGACTCCTGCCACAGCTCGGCCGGCTGGACGGCGGGCATCAGGAGCTCCGTGGAGCCGGCTGTCTCCAGCTCCTCGCGGATGATTCGCTCGAGCTTGGCGAGGCTCCGAAGGCCCAGGGGAAGGTAGTTGTAGATACCTGCGGCCAGCTTGGAGATCATTCCGGCCCGAACCATCAGGCGGTGGGAGACGACCTCGGCATCGGCGGGGTCCTGTCGCAGTGTATGGATGAAGCTTCGGGTCCAGCGCATTTCAGCCTCCACGGGAAGGGTTGGGTTTGCTCGGGCATCGGCGGGCCAGGCCGCCGAGGATGGCGCCCACCCGGTGGACGTGGACGAGGAGCTCCTCGTCCAGACCCCCGGCGGGGTGGTCTTCGGCGGCGGCCAGGGCGGCCTCGGCCCCCCCGGTGTCGCCGGTGGCAAGACGGGCCACGGCCAGTTGGCGGAAGAGAATTGGCCTCGGGGCTGATTCCGCGGCCTGCTCCAGGTACTGGATGGCCTCCTGGAAGTGTCCCCGCTTGAGGGCGATCTCTCCCAGGGCGCCCAGTGGGTAGTGCTGCAACTCGCGGGGAGTGATCTTGAGGGATTCCATGGCCAGCTGGCGAGCCGATTCCAGATCGGTCCCCAGCTCGGCCTCCACCAGGGCCAGCTCGTAGGCCGCGAGGCCACGGCTCAGGCTATCGGGACCTGTGGCGTAGAGCCGGGAGGCCAGCCGCCGGGCGGCGAGCCGGCGGCCGGCGTGGCGGAGGCTCTCCAGAAGGGCGACGATGGCGGCGGCCGTGTAGGGGGAGGGTTCCGCGGGCGCGGCCAGCACGGCGTGGGCGTGCCGGAGGGCCGCTCGCGGTCGGCCCAGCGAGGAAGCCAGCAGCGCCGCCGTGGCACGGAGAGCCGTGTTGCCCGGTGCGATCTCGGTGGCCTGCTCGAGACGCTGGAGGGCGGCCTCGGGCCGGCCCCGCTCCAGGGCAGCCTCGGCCTCTTCGGCCAGACGCCCGGCCTCCTCCGGGAGATCGGTGGGCGGCTTGAGGCTCAGCAGCCGGACGGTCTCCTGGTACTGGAGCCGGTGGGGGTCCAGGTCCAGGACCTGCTGGAAGGTGTCCAGGGCCAGCCGGTTCCATCCCCGGCGCAGGTAGGCCAGCCCCAGGTGGTAGATGGCATCCTCGAAGTTGGGCGCCATCTCGACGGCCCGCCGGAGGGCCGTGACGGCCCGGCCCGGGTGGCCCAGGTTGAGGTGGCAGATCCCGACCAGGTGCCAGAGCTGCGGCAGCTCCTCCAGATCGAGGGCGCCGCCCAGCTGTTCCAGCGCCTTCAGGGAGTGTCCCCTGCTCAGCTCGAGGGCGCCCAGGGTGAAGCGGGGCAGGAAGGAGTCGGGCTCCAGCTCGACGGCCTCCCGGAACACCGACTCGGCCTCGTCCAGGCGGCCCAGGTCGGAGAGGACGGTGCCCACGTAGATCAGGGTCTCGAAGTGGCGCCCCCTGAGCTCAAGGACGCGCTGGAAGGCAACCAGGGCGGCCTCCATGTCACCGGTCTCGAAGGCCAGCTCGCCGAGGATGCTCCAGAGCTCGTCGTTGGCGGGCGCCGAGCGAAGGAGCTCGATCATTTGCTCCTGAGCGGTTTCGGGTTGCCGGCCCAGGAGGGCCAGCTCCAGGACCCGGAGCTGCCTGCGGAACTGGAAGGAGTCGTGACCGGCGTGGCGCGCCTGGGAAAGGATCCGCGGCAGGCGGTCCCGGAAGCGGCGAGCCAGGTCCTGGGAAACCAGCTCGCGGCCCGCCGACCGCTCCCACTCGTCGGCCAGCTCGGCACGGGAGAGGACGCCGTGGGACTCCAGGAGCTGGCCCAGCACCTCGATTCCCGCGTGGGTCACCGTCAGGTTGTGCTCCACCTGAGCCGTGCGTTCGGCCATGCCGCTCACCGCGCCGGCCAGCTGCCTAAGGGCCTCCTCCAGGGCGGTGATCCGCTCGAGGATGTGCTCTTCCAGTTCCTGTTGCTCGAGGATCAGCATCTCCTCTGTCAGCTCGGGGTCCGCCTCCGGGGAGGGGCCCGAGACGATCAGGAGCTTGGCCCCGCACCGGACGCAGAACTCGTGTCCCTCGGCGTTGGGAGCGCCGCACAGCTGACAGTAGAGCGGCATCAGGCTCCCGAGTAGTCGTAGAACCCCGCGCCGGACTTCCTGCCGAGCTTGCCGGCATCGACCATCTTGACCAGGAGCGGGCACGGGCGGTACTTGGGATCGCCCAGACCCTCGTAGAGCACGCGCATGATGTAGAGGCAGGTGTCCAGGCCGATGAAATCCGCGAGGGTCAGGGGACCCATGGGATGGTTCATGCCCAGCTTCATGATCTGGTCGACGGCCTCCGGAGTGGCGACGCCCTCGTAGACTGCGAAGATGGCCTCGTTGATCATGGGCATCAGCACCCGGTTGGAGACGAAGCCCGGATAGTCGTTGCAGGGAACGGGGATCTTCCCCATGGCCTCCGCCACGGTCCGGACGGCGTCGTACACCTCGTCCGAGGTCTCCAAGCCGCGGATCATCTCGACGAGCTTCATGACCGGAACGGGGTTCATGAAATGCATGCCGATGAACCGGTCGGGCCTGGACGTGCCGGCAGCGAGCCGGGTGATGGAGATGGACGAAGTGTTGGAGGCCAGGATCGTCGTGGCCGGGCAGGCATCGTCCAGCTGGCGGAAGATCTCGGCTTTGATCTCAAACTTCTCCACGGCGGCCTCAACGACCAGGTCGGCCTCCCGATGATCAGTCAGATGGGTCGTTGTCGAGATGCGCCCCAGGGCCATCTTCTTCTCGTCGTCGGTCAGCTGGCCCTTCTTGAGCTGGCGATCCATGTTTTTCGAGATGGTGAGGATGGCCTTCTCGAGGATTGAAGTCTCGATATCACTGAGAATGACCTGGTAGCCCGACAGGGCCGCCACGTGGGCGATGCCGTTGCCCATCTGGCCAGCGCCCACCACACCGATTGTCCGAATATCGTTTGCCATGCGACCTCCCTGGTCCCCGAAAGATTCGGCTGTGAATTGCACACACCCCCCGTTGCCGCAGATCACGGCAGTACGAGGAGTGCAGGCTAGCCTTCCGGCCCCTTCCCGGTCAAGGGCCCCTTCCCGGTAAGGAAACGCCCCGCCGGGGCGGGGCGTCGTCGTTTCAGGCGGGGAGTTGCAGCCTAGTTGGCGTGCTCCTCGGCCTTCTTTTGAGCGGCCTCGCCAGCTTCCTGTGCGGCCTTGCCAGCCTCTTCACCGGCGGCTTCGGCGGCCTCCGCGGCCTCCTGGCCGGCGGCTTCGGCGGCTTCGCCAGCCTCTTCACCGGCGGCTTCGGCGGCTTCGCCAGCCTCTTCACCGGCGGCTTCGGCGGCCTCGCCAGCCTCTTCACCAGCAGCCTCAGCGGTCTCACCGGCCTGCTCCGCGGTGGCGGCGGCCTGCTCGGTGGCCTGCTGAGCCGTCTCTGTGGCCTTGGTTTGGGCCTTCTGGCAAGCGGTGGTCAGGGTCAGGCCAACGGCCACGACCGCAACCAGGATCAGGGACAACCAGATTCTCGTCTTCATCTTCCTCTCTCCTTCCTCGTTTCCATGCTTTCTTCCGGGCTGCGTCCGTCGTAACGGTGCCCGCAAGCATTCTGGGCGTCGCGCCCCGCTTTGTCAAACGGTTTCACCTCTCTGGGGGCCACAAAAGGAGCCGGAAGCCGCCCGTTCTGGAACAGCCTGTACCAAGGTGAGCCGTTCGTCTTCCGCCGGGCAGGTCGAAATGTGGTCGAAAGTTGGCATCCAGATTGCGTGAGAGAGTTCTGGAGGAGGCTCGATGTATCCGGCGTACCGGTTCGAAATCGAGGGGGTTTCCAACATGCCCATCCGAGCTCTTGTCTTTATGGACTCCATCAGCGAGGCAGACGCCATCGCCGAGACCCTGACGGAGAGCTACGGATTCATGGCCGCCCCCGTGACGTCCGAGGAAGCCGCGCGAGTCGCGTTGCTGGAAGGTTCCTTCCACGTGGTTGTGGCGCGGGTCGACCGCGACATCTCGTGGATCTCGAAGCTGGCGCCGGAGGTGGCCATCATCGTCCTTGGACGCTCCCCGATCCCCGATGTTCCCTCCCTGTTGATCGTCTCCCAGTGGCCCCAGCCCCTGGAGCGGCTGGTGGAGCAGATCCGCTGGCACCTGGACGGAAATCGCAAGGGCCCCGCCTGAGGAGATCCGAAACCGTTTCGCGGCGGCGGACGGGCTCCGGCCCGCGCTACACTGTGAACGGGCCCATGAGATGAGCACCTTCGACCGGAACTGGCGTCAGTTGCAGCTGGAGACCCTGGTGGACCTCTCCCTGTCCATCGGGGGGGTCCGCGGGGAGGAAGAGCTCGTGGAGGAGCTGCTCCAGCGGGCGGTCGGCACCCTTGACGCCCAGGCGGGAGCCGTGGTCACCCTCCACGCCGGCGGCGCGCTCGCCATGGAGCGAAACGTGGGCCTTTCGCGCCCCATGGAGATGGTCGAGAAGCTCCTCGAAGGTACGGCGGTGGATCGCCTCGCCGGGGGTGAGCTGGTCCACGTGCGACGGGAGTCCCTGGAGATCCCCCGGGAGCTCATCGTGGCACCCATGAATGCCCAGGGCGGGTTGCTCGGATTCGTCGCCCTGGGCGACAAGGAAACCCGGGAAGGACAGATTCCCTTTTCCGAAGGCGATATGCGTTTCCTGCGCTCCCTGGCCAGTCTGGGAGCCGCCGCCATCGCCACATCCCGCCGCGTGGCCTCCATCGAGCGGGACCGCCAGAGGTTGGCCGATGAGAACAGGGTGCTCCGCGACCACGCCCGCCGAGAGGGTTTCGTCGGCGAGTCGAGCCAGATCCGCCGGATGCTCGAGCTCGTCCGGCGCGTCGCCCCCACCGATGTGGCCGTCATGCTGCGGGGGGAGTCGGGCGTCGGTAAGGAGCGCGTGGCCCAGCTGATCCATAGCTGCTCCGATCGGGCCCAGGGCCCCTTCGTTCCCCTCAACTGTGCGGCCCTTCCGGAGACGCTGCTGGAGGCGGAGCTCTTCGGGATCGAGGAAGGTGTGGCCACGGGTGTCCAGCGGCGCCTTGGCAAAATCGAGCTTGCGGCCGGGGGGACCCTCTTCCTCGACGAGATCGGGGATCTCGGCTTGGCGTTGCAGTCCAAGCTGCTGCGGGTGGTCCAGGAACGCGAGCTGGAGCGGCTCGGGGGCCGGGAGCCGATCCCCGTTGACCTGCGTCTCGTCACGGCCACCCATCGCGATCTCGAGTCCATGGTGGAGAAAGGACAGTTCCGGCGAGATCTCTACTACCGTCTGAGGGTCGTGGTCATCTCCATTCCTCCCTTGCGGGAGCGGCGGACGGACATCCCGCTCCTGGCCAGCCATTTCCTGCGTCTCTACGGCGAGCGCTTCGGCCGGCCCGGTCTGAAACTCTCGCGGGGCGCCATGGCGGAGTTGATGGCCCATTCCTACCCGGGCAACGTTCGCGAGCTGGAGAACCTGATCCAGGCCGCCGTCGCCCTGGCTCCGGAGGAGACGATCACGGAGCGGGACCTGACCTTCGATGCGGGCGGCCGTCGGGAGGAGGGGATGGGTGGAACGCTCCTGAGCCTGGAGGAGCTGGAGCAGCGTCACATCGAGCGTGTGCTGGCGGCGGTGGGAGGCAACCGTCGGGCGGCGGCCAGAATCCTGGGGATCGACCGGAGCACGCTGTATCGCAAGTTGAGGCGAACTGCACCACATGATTCATAATGCGACTCATCATGAGGCTCCTGAAAACCTTCATGTTATGTGGTTGAATCCACGTCTCCATGGGCGATAGGATGCATTTCGCAACATATGGGGACGCCGGAGACGGGGAAAACTCTGGCACGCACCTTGCTCTTTAGGGGGTGGAGGTTGGTGTATGAAAGAGCTTTCTGTGCGCTGGGTGTCGTTCTTTGCAGGGTGTGCGGCGGCCACGGTGGCTCTGGTGGCCGGTGCCGTCCAGATCCCGGCGATCCTTCCCATCCACCACATCTATCTGGCCTGGACCCTCACCCGGATTCTGATAGAGTTCTAGCCGTATCATGGGGGTGGAGCTTCATCTGCCGCTGATCCCGGACGTCGAGCTGGTTGCGGCAAAGGCGGTCGAGGTGATCGGCCGGAATCTGGGCATGGCGCCGGAGGATATCGAGGCGGCGGCCGTGGCGACGGTGGAGGCGTGCCTCAACGCCATGGAGCATGGGGGCAACACTGAGGTCCTCGTGCGCGTCGATTCCATCGACATCGATGGCCAGCGCTTCCTGCAGGCGGAGGTCGAGGACCACGGGGTTGGTTTCGATCCCGCGTCGGTGCCCAAGGCCGGCAGCTCGCGCGTTCACGGGTGCGTCGCCAAGCGCGGATGGGGCCTCACGTTGATCGGAGAGCTGATGGACCAGGTCGATGTCCGGTCACGTCCGGGCATGACGGTCGTCAGAATGCGGAAGCGCGTGGGGGTAGGATCATGATGGAGCAGGAGCAGTTGAGCGTCTCGACGGAATCCTTGCCTGGCGGCATCGGTGTGATTTCGGCGTCGGGTTACATCAACAACGAGGGCGGCCAGGCCATCGCCGACGCGGTCGAGAAGTTGCTGGGGGAGCAGAACAGGACGCTCCTCGTCGATCTGGCCGGCACCAAGATCATCAATTCCATCGGCATCTCCATTCTCCTGGAGATCCTGGAGAGGCTCCTGGACGGGGGCGGCCGGCTGGCCTTCTGCAACCTGACGCCCACCATCGCCAAGACCTTCGAGATTATGGGATTGGCCCAGTACGCTGGGATCTATCCCGACCGTTCCTCGGCCCTGGCCCAGCTTGTGGATCATGGGGGAGACTGATCTCCTCCGCCTGATGCGGCACGCCATCCGGGAGCACCTGAGCCCCGAGCTGCCCCTTGCGATCCTCGAGACGCTGGCTGCGGACGCCGGAGCCGAGGCGGCGGTGCTCGTCAACGCCGCGGGTGATCCGCCCGTCGTCTGGCCGCCGGAGCTCCAACTGAGAGAGGATCCGGCGCGGCCCCTGTGGGAACCGGTCGACCTTGGCCGTGACGACACGCAATGGGCGGTCTTTCTCCGCGGAGGCCGTCCCCCCCGGGCGGAGCTTGCGGCGGGGGCCGCCGTTGTCCTCCACATGCTGGAGATGCGGGCGGAGCTGCGGCGCTCCCGCTTCGACGAGCGGTCGCGGCTGTGGGAGCTGGAGGCCGTGCGGGCCATTGCCGAGAGCGTCGGCGGCATCCTGGAGCCGTCGCGTATCGCCGAGGAGGTCATCGCACATTTGATCGGCCTGCTCGGCGTGCGCCGGGCCCAGATCGTCCTCGGCAGCGAGCCGGAGGAGGCGTCGACGGTGGCGGCCTTCGGCGAGCGGGTTCTTCCCGTCCCCGTCGATGCGGCGACGTGGGCTGCCGGCCGCCGGGAGGATGGTGTGCTCGCCGCGCCGCTGACCGTCCGTGGGCAACACCTGGGTATCCTGGCCGTGGCCGAGAAGGAGGCCAGGACCGGTACCGAGCCGTTCACGGCCGGGGATGCCCGGGTGGTCGAGCTCTTCGCCGCCCAGGTGGCCGTAGCCCTCGAGAACGCCCGGCTCTCCCGGGAGTCTATCGAGCAGGCCCGCCTGCGGCAGGAGATGGACCTGGCCGCCGCCGTACAGGCGCACCTCTATCCGGAGTCCTTCCCCGAGGTGGCCGGATGGCGGGTCCGGGCCCGCTACTTCCCCATGCGGGAGGTCGCGGGCGATTCCTTCGACGTCGTCCAGCGGAACAGCGGTCTCCTTGCCGCGGTGACCGACGTCTCCGGCAAGGGGGTCAGCGCCGGCATGCTGGCGGCGGGCCTGCACGCCCTGACCCGGATGCTGGCAGAGGAGGGGGTTCCGGTCATCACCCTGGCCGAGCGGCTCAACCGCTACCTGGCGGGCGTGACCGCCGACAACCGTTTCGCCACAATGGTCGCCGTTGAGCTGGGAGCCGACGGTGCCTTCCACGCCGTCCACGCGGGTCACTGCCCCTCGCTGATCCGCCGTGCCGACGGCAGGGTGGAGGAGCTGCCCTCCAACGGCCTGCCCCTGGGGATCCTGCCCCAAGCTCGGTATACGGATACGGGCGGGATACTGGCGCCCGGCGAGCTGCTGATCCTCTACACCGATGGGATCACCGAGGCAGAGGACGCTTCGGGCGAGGAGCTGGGCGTCGAGCGGTTCAAGGCCATGGTGGCGGGGGTCGGTGGTGGCGGGGCCGATGCCGCATGCTCCGAGATCCTCGAGCAGGTCTCCCGTTACTCGGGCGGCTCGCCGACGGACGATGTCACCCTGGTGGTCGTGGAGCGCGAGACCGCGGAATAGCCACCTGGCTCGAACTGGTCCACTTCGCAACGTTGTGACCGGAGTCACTGCGGGAAACGTCCCGGTCTGAGACCATGGCTGTGGACGGATGATCGTGACGCATCTGTCTCCTCCAACCGCGAGCGCCGCCGAACGAGCGGCGCTTCGTGTCGTTTGAGCCCACGGGTTCCGGGCCTTTCCTGCTACGACCGCGGATACCGCCGTCATTGCGGCGTTTCTCCCGGCGGCGGCGCCTGCGGCGTACCTCCAGTACGCCTCGGCGGCGCCTTGGTCGAAACCCCACACTGACGACGGTCTTCGCGGTCTCGCAACGGAAAGGCCCGGAACCCGTGGGCTCTTGGATTGGCGGGGCGGAACATGGGTTGTTCCGGGCATGCCGCAGGGCGGTGTGGCGTGATTTCTCCGAGAAGAGTTTCCCATTGTTGGAGTCCGGAAGGAGAGGGCATGGTGGACTGGGAGTGAAGCGGTTTCCTGGCACGACCGCGGATACCGCCGTCATTGCGGCGTTTCTCCCGGCGGCGGCGCCTGCGGCGTACCTCCAGTACGCCTCGGCGGCGCCTTGGTCGAAACCCCACACTGACGACGGTCTTCGCGGTCTCGCAACGGAAAGGCCCGGAACCCGTGGGCTCTTGGATTGGCGGGGCGGAACATGGGTTGTTCCGGGCATGCCGCAGGGCGGTGTGGCGTGATTTCTCCGAGAAGAGTTTCCCATTGTTGGAGTCCGGAAGGAGAGGGCATGGTGGACCGGGAGTGAAGCGGTTTCCTGGCACGACCGCGGAGAGCGTCGTCATTGCGGCGTTTCTCCCGGCGGCGGCGCCTGCGGCGTGCAGGAATTTACGTTTCCAGTACGGGTTTGACGGGCTGCATCTGGTGGCGCTTTGGCTCCTGGGTGTTTCCCAGGAGGCGGAGGCCGTTGGCGATGACCAGGAGCGAAGCGCCCATGTCGGCGGCGATGGCGGCCCACAGGGAGGCGTGGCCGGCGAAGGTCAGGACGACGAAGAGTGCCTTGACGCCCAGGGCGAAGGCGATGTTGGTGCGGATGATGGCCAGTGTCCGGCGGGAATGGCGGATCAGCCAGGGGATCTTGGCCAGGTCGTCGGTCATCAGGGCCACGTGGGCCGTTTCGATGGCCACATCGGTGCCATCGCCACCCATGGCGATGCCCAGGTCGGCCAGGGCCAGGGCCGGAGCGTCGTTGATGCCGTCGCCGACGAAGGCCAGGGAGCCGTGGGCGCGCAGGGTCTCCAGGCGCCGGACCTTGTCCTCGGGCAGCAGGCCGGCGTGGACCTCGGTGACGCCAACGGCCCGGGCCAGCTCCCAGGCCGTTTCCGGATTGTCGCCCGTCAACATGGCCACGGTGCGGATGCCGAGCTCCCGAAGCTCGCCCACCGCTGCCGCCGCCTCGGGACGCGGGACGTCGCCGAGGGAGATGAAGCCGCACACGTGGTCGTCACGGCCGACTGCGACGACCGTCCGGCCCCCTCGGGCCAGCGTTGTCAGGGTTTCGTGGGAGGCGTCGGTGTCCTGACCCCGCTCGGCGAGCAGGCGCTGGGAGCCCAGCCAGGCGGGGCGCCCCTCGACCTGCCCCTGGACCCCGCGCCCCGGAAGGGCGGTGACGGCCTCGCCCGGGGGAGGATCGACGCCGCGCTCGGCGGCGGCCCGGACGATGGCCGCGCCCAGGGGGTGGCCGCTCCGCAGCTCCAGGGCGGCGGCCACGGCCAAGACCTCCTCCGCTGTGTGTCCGGGCTCGGGAACGACCTGTTCGACGGAGGGACGTCCCGTGGTCAGGGTGCCCGTCTTGTCCATGGCAACGGTGACCAGTCCGGCGGGAATCTCCAGGAGGTCGCCGCCCTTGACCAGGATGCCGTTGCGTGCGGCGGCGGCCAGGCCGGCCACGACGCTGACCGGCGTGGAGATGACCAGGGCGCAGGGACAGCCGATGACCAGGAGAACCAGTGCCCTGTAGAACCACTCACCCCAGGAGCCGAGGCCTACCAGTGGTGGGAGGACCGCCGTCAGGGCGGCCGCGGCGAAGACGGCCGGGGTGTAGACGAGGGCAAACCGGTCGACCCACTTTTCACTTCTTGCGCGCCGGCGTCCGGCCTCGGAGACCTGCCGGATGATGCGAGCCAGCACCGTGTCCGACGCCTCCCGGCTGACGCGGAGAACCAGGCTGCCGTCCATGGCGATGGTTCCGGCGTACACCGTGGCGCCGGGCTCCACGACCACGGGTTTGGATTCGCCGGTGACCGGCGACGCATCCACCAGGGACCGCCCCTCGACGACCTCTCCGTCCAGGGGGATGCGCTCTCCGGGGTTGACGACAACGAGCTGGCCGGGAAGAACGCGTTCCGGCGGAACCTCTCGCTCGGACCCGTCGCCCGGGTTGCGGACCCGGGCCAGGGGTGGGGCCAGCTCGAGGAGCTTCTGCACGGCGCGACGCGCGCGTCCGACACTCCACGACTCCAGGAGCAGGGAAACGGCGAAGAGAAAGGCGACGGCGGCTGCCTCCAGCCATTGGCCGATGACGATGGCGCCGGTGATGGCGACGGTCATCAGGAGGTTCATGTCGGGTCTCAGGGCCGCGGCGGCCCGGCCGGCCCGGGGGACGATGAACCACGCTCCGGCGAGGATGGCCAGAAGGTAGGCCAGCCGCGCCGCCATGGGAGCCGGAACGCCGTGGATCAGGCCCAGGGCGGCGGAAAGGCTGCCCGAGCGGGCGGCGTGGAGGCCGACGCCCGTCAGGAGGAGCAGGCCGCTGGCCACCGTTGTCACGAGGCGTCCCCTCCGTTGCCACCATCCGGGCGAGAGGTCTTCGCCGTGTTCGGCGGGCACGCCCCTCAGACCGGCCAGCCGGATCGCCTCGAGGATCGTCTCGTCGGAAACAGCCTCCACCGGCACGTCGACGAAGAGCTGACCCGCCAGCAGATCGAACTTCAGGCGGTCGGGTCCCCCGGCGACCGGACCGACGCTGCGGCGGAGGGCCTCCACCTCTTCGGAGCAATCCAAGCCGAACACGGTGAAGGCTCGACCGGAACACCGGGGGGGTGGTGTGGGCTCCGCTTCCACGCCTCCGCAACTGCAGGTCCCCGCGCACGTTCCGCTGTCCGGCTCGGCGTCCGTCACAGGCAGCTCGGCGGCGGGCTGGCGGGGCGTCGAAAGGCTCGGTGCCGTCATCTCAACCATCATATATGAAAACCTGTGCAGATATACAGATATTTCGTGTTGAGAGACATCTGTTCACATGGGAGCGGGGAGGGAGTCAGGCGGATCCGGAGAGCCGCCAGGCGCCCGAGCGTTCGAAGAGGGAGACGAGATCGCCGTCGAGTCCCCCCCTGGCGGCCTCTTCCCGGAGGATGTCCAGGGCTCGTTCTGGGGAAAGGGACTCGCGGTAAGGACGGTCCGAGGAGGTCAGGGCGTCGTAGATGTCAGCGATGGTCAGGATCCGGACCTCGACGGGGATGGAGGGCGCGGTCAAACCCGAGGGGTAACCGCTCCCATCGAGCTTCTCGTGGTGGTGGGCGACGATGTTGGGTACCTGCTCGAGGGAGCGGGGCCAGGGGAGGGTCTCGAGAAAACGGGTGGAGTGCACCACGTGGGACTCGATCTCCCGGCGTTCATCCTCGTCCAGATTGCCGTGGGGAAGGCTGAGGAGGTGGAGCTCCCGCGGCTGGAGTAGGGGCTCGGGATCGCCGGTCGGGCCGGGGAAGTACCGTCGCGTTATCTCCTGCAGGCGGTCTCGGAGACCGTCCACGGGGAACGTGGGATCGTTGGCGCGCAGGACCGCTTCCAGGGCGTCGTCCAGTTCCTCCTCCACGTGCATGAGCTGTTCCTCGAGCTCGCTCAGAGAGGCGTCGTCGGGAGGGGCGGACGCCGTGGCGCACCGGTCGAGGAATTCCTCGACGGCCGCCAGTTGGAGGGCGCGCCGGGCGTGGAAGAAACGCTGGCGGATCAGCTCATCCTGATACGGGTAGAGCTTGGAGGACTTGGTCAGGACACTCTCCCGCACGCCGAGCTTGCCCACGTCATGGAGGAGGGCTGCGTAGCGGAGCTGACGGATGGACTCGGGGGAGACGACCGTTTCCGCCAGGGAATCCGGTGGGTCGCGTTGAAGGGCAAGGGCCAGGTTGATGGCGTAGATGGCGACGCGGGCGGAGTGGCCCGAAGTCGGTGGATCCCGCTGCTCGATCGCGGTGACGGCCGCGCGGACAAAGGCCTCGAAGAGCTGCTGGATCTCCAGGACGAGCCGGGAGTTCTCGATGACCACGGCGGCCTGGCCGGCCAGGGCCCGGAGGAGTTCCTGGTCCCGATCGGTGAACGGGAGGACCTCCCGGTCGAAATCCTCCGGCGTGGAGAGCCGAGCCCCGGGACTCCGCTTGCGGTTGATCAGCTGCAGGACCCCGACCAGCTGGCCCCGGCGGTCAGTCATGGGTACGGCCAGAACGCTGCGCGTGGAGTACCCGGTCTCGAGATCGAAACTCCGGTTGAAGGAGTACGGGGCGTCCTCCGGTATGGCTCCGACGTCCTCGATGCGAAGGGGCTGGCCCGTCCGCGCCACCATGCCGGCGATGCTGGTGGTATCGACCTTCAACGAGCCCTGGGGTGCCGGGGCGGCGCAGGACTCGTTCTGGGCCAGGAGGAAACGGAGCCTGCTTTCCCCGTTCTCCTCCGCCTCCAGCAGGTAGAGGGAGCCGGCGTCGGCATGGACCAGCGTGCGGGCAGAGCCGAGGATGTTCTCCAGGAGGCGGTCCAGCTCGGGCTCCGCCGAGAGGGAAGCGCCGATCTCCAGTAGCTCGTGACGGAGCCGCCGCTCGGCGGCCAGGCGTTCCGTGGCCCCATGGAGCGCCCGGAGGTCCTCGGCATGTCGCCGCGCGGCGGCGACGGCCCGGTCCAGCATGGCCTGGGTGGGCCGGGCAGGCAGGATCAGGAAGGGCTCGGCATCCAACTCGACGGCCTCCCCGAGGACGATCACCGTGTGGGAGCGAAACCAGCGGGCGCCGAGCCCCGCGCAGTCCCTGGCCGGGGCGAGGACGACGGCACCCCCGGGAACGGCGGCCAGATCGTCGGTCGTCGCGGCGCCGGTCAGGGAGACCGCCGCCCCCCGGGCCACGACCATGGGAACGGTGCTCATGGGAGATCCTCCGGATCGATTGTACTTGAATGAAGGTTGTGTGAAGAGTAAGGGGTGAGGAAGGAGGAGAGAGGAGAGGGGGAGCTGGGGGTCAGCTCAGGTCGGGGTTTTCGGCGGTGGTG
>CAZXNA010000006.1:37731-50533 GCA_964641295.1 uncultured Thermoanaerobaculia bacterium | reverse complement strand
CCATCACCACCGCACCGGAGACCGCCAGCGGGGGGCTCCGGAGAAGGATGGGCAAGCCGACGGGCAACGCCGAGATCCCCGAGGCCACCGCAACGGCCCAACGCTGCGGGATCGAAAGCCTCAAGATGTACTTCATCGTCGGCCTGCCGGGCGAGACGGACGAGGACCTGGAGGCCATCGGCCGGCTGGCGGCGGAGGCGTCGGCCATCCTCCTGCGGTCGGGGAGGCCGCGTGGCCGGGTGGGCCGGCTGCACCTGGGGGTCAACATCCTGATCCCCAAGCCGTACACGCCCTACCACGCCGTACCCATGCTCGACCAGGCCGAGGCACGAAGGCGGCTCGGCCTCGTCCAACGGTCCCTCCGCGGCGTCCCCAACCTCCGAGTGGACCTTCCCTCCTGGCGGGAGTCCCTGTGGCAGGGTTACCTCAGCCGGGCGGGCACGAGTGCCTTCGAGGCCCTCCGGGAGCTGGCCGGCGGCGAGCCGCTGGCCGCCGTCCTCCGTCGTCACCGCCGCGAGATCGAGCGCCTGGCTTTCGAACCCGGGGAGCTCGGCGCCCCCTGGCACTTCATCTCCTCGGCGCCCCTGCGGCCCACTTCACCGGAGAGAACATCCGTTGGCGGTTCCCTCGATTCGCCGTGATGCTCCGGGTCTTCCGGCCTCCTCCCCCCGGCACCTCAGCGACCCACGCGGACCCGGGCCTCGGCCAGCAACTTCCAGAACGCTCTCCCCTTGCGGTAACAGTTGAAACAGTGGGAGTGGGCGCACGAGTCGCACGAGGGACAGCTGTGGGTGGTGCACCAAGCGGAGCACCAGTTGCAGGAGTCGTCATCGTCGGGGTAGTAGTTGCCATCGGGGTCCCAGCTCTCGATGTCGGCGAAGTCGAAGAGGACCTTGGCGTGCGCCCTGCACCAGCTCCGGATCTGCTCGTTGTTCCGGTGGAGCGTTCCCTCGGGCCCGGAGCCGTCCAGGTGGCCCGTCATGTAGACGAAGACGATCCCCGGGTAGTCCCTCTCCAGCTGGTCCATGGCCGTGAGATACGTTTCGATGCCTTCCGGCGTGTTGTCGGAGGCGCCGCCACACCACGACCAGACCACCATGCTGAAGCCGTTCCCCGTGGCGCCGAGGGCGTTCCGGGTGCTGTCCACCCAGCCCAGGTCGCCGTTGTGGCCCAGGTCTTCGGAGACCTCCGTGAACTGGGGCGGCACCAGTGAAGCGTCCTCCTGCTGGAGCATCTGAAGGCCGGTCATGATCTGGCTGCCGTGGGAGGTGTGGCCGTAGAAGATCTTGGGGAAGGCGGCCCGGGCCGCATCGATCTCGGCGGAGCTCATCTGTGAGAAGGCGTCCGCCGCCCGGTGGTCGGCGACGATGGCCCCCTCCGCCGCGGCCGGGGAACGCAAGGCCGGGATGAAGATGGCGTCGCCGCTCCTGTTGTCCACCACGGAGGCGTAGGCCAGGAAGCGTCCCCCCGGCGTGCCGGTGGAAATCAGCACGTAGCCGTCCGGTACGGCTTCCGTCGTCACGCGGCGAAAGGCCCTGTCGATCTGAACGTACTCGTAGGGGTCGAGGATCTCGTCCAGCGAGCCCAGGGACCCTCCCCCGGCGGTGAAGAACTCAAGGTCCACGTTGAGACCGGTCCCCGTCAGATTGACCAGCCCGACGGCGCTCCGGTAGCCGGAGACATCGTCAGCGGACTGGGAGAGATGGATCAGCTGGGCCGTCTCGCCGGACCCGAAGGCGCCGGTCTCCGGCATGGCCGGAACGTACTGTCCGAAGGTCCCGCCGGCCGCGTTGTTGTAGGTCCGGCTCGTGGCGAGGGCGCACCCGTCGACCGTGGTAATCCGTATGGCGGCGGCACCGGTAAGACCGAACTGGGAGGAAAGCACGTCCTCCAGACGGACGGCCTCGCCACCCTCCACTGAAACCGTCCGGGCGGCCGGGTCCGTGTTCTCCCGGTCCCGAACCAGTGTCTCCAGGCGCACCTCCGCGCCGGAGTCCCCGCACGCCTTGATCTCCAAGTCCGTCCGCCACAGGGTCCCACCGTAACCGGCCACATGGGCGGCTGCCGGAACGTACAGGGTCTGCGCCCCCAACGGCAGGACGGTCAACACCAGCAGAACGAGCACCATGCAGTTCGCAGTCCGAAGCATTTCCGCCTCCTTGTCGTCTCGTCTCCCAATGGGAATCATCGGAACGATTGTGCCAAATCCTCACGGAGCGGCCAATGTTCCCCATCACCGTCCGGCGGTCCCTGTGGACGGGTCCCGTATACTTCTGGCGAATGTAATCCACGCCACCGGAAAGCCGGCCGCTCCGGCACTCCGGCTCACGGGGAGAGAAGCCATGCCCGACATCATCCTTGCCATCGACCAGGGAACCACTGGGAGCACCGCCCTGGCCTTCTCGCGGGACGGGGAGATCCTTGGCCGGGCCTACGAGGAGATCGGCCAGCACTATCCCGAACCCGCCTGGGTGGAGCACGATCCCGAAGAGATCTGGGCCACGAGCCTGCGGGTCATGGAGAAGGCCCTTGCCGCATCGGGGGCGGGCCCCGGTGAGCTGCGCGCCATCGGAATCACCAACCAGCGGGAGACCACCGTGGTCTGGGACCGCGAGACCGGTGAGCCGGTGCATCCCGCCATCGTCTGGCAGAGCCGCCAGACCGAGGAGATCTGCCGGCGCCTCGTCCGGGAGGGACACGAAGGCACCATCCGTTCGAGGACGGGGCTCGTGGTGGACGCCTACTTCTCCGGCACCAAGATCCGCTGGATCCTCGACCGCTACCCCGAGATCCGGGCCAGGGCCGAATCGGGCGAGATCGCATTCGGCACCGTCGATTCGTGGCTCCTGTGGAAGCTGACGGGAGGCAAAGTTCACGCCACCGATCCCACCAACGCTTCCCGCACCATGCTCTACAACATCCGCAAGGGCGCGTGGGACCGGAAGCTCCTCTCCATCCTCGGCATTCCCAGGGCCATCCTGCCCACGGTCCGGCCCAGCGCCGGCGTCTTCGGCGAGACGGTCCCCCACGGGACCCTTCCCGGCGGCGTTCCCGTGGCAGGAATCGCCGGCGACCAGCAGGCCGCCCTCTACGGCCAGTGCTGCTGGGAGCCCGGCATGGCCAAGAACACCTACGGCACCGGCGCCTTCGTCATGATGAACATGGGGGCCAAGTTTGCAGCGAGCCGCCACGGCTTGCTGACGACCGTGGCCTGCCGTATGGACGGAAAACCCTGCTTCGCCGTCGAGGGATCCGTGTTCTCGGCCGGCTCGGCCGTCCAGTGGCTCCGCGACGAGCTCCGTCTCATTCAAAACGCCGCCGTGACGGCCGAGATCGCCCGGGCCGTCGGAGACACGGGCGGCGTCTACGTGGTGCCCGCCTTCACCGGACTCGGTGCGCCCTGGTGGGACATGGATGCGCGAGGCGCCATCGTCGGCCTGACCCGCGGGTCCAACCGGGCCCACATCGTCCGTGCGACCCTGGAGAGTCTGGCCTACCAGACCCGCGACGTCATCGACGCCATGAACGCCGACAGCGGCATCCCCATCACCGAGCTGGCCGTGGACGGGGGCGCCGCGGCAAACGACTTCCTCATGCAGTTCCAGGCCGATATCCTCGGGGTCCCGGTCAACCGTCCCGCCGGTCTCGAGACCACGGCCACGGGAGCGGCCTTCCTGGCCGGCCTCGGTTCCGGTTTCTGGAAAAGCCCCGAGAGCCTGGCCGCCGCCCGCAACACCGAGCGGGTCTTCGAGCCCCGCATGCCGGCCACCGAGCGGGAACGGCTCTACGCGGGCTGGCGCGAGGCCGTGGAGCGCGTCCGCACGCGATGACGGCGGAGGGCTGAACAACGGCCCCCGCCCTGCGGACGGGGGCCCGGGATCCCGAGAGACCTTCAGTCAGCCGTCGTCAGTAGTTGTAGGTGTAATGGGGACTCTGCCAATTGGAGATGGTGCCATGGTAGGTCTTCGTCACCGTCGTCCCTTCCCGCACCTCGAGGGTAAACGCCGGGGTGTCCGAGCCACTGCACTTGTCGTAAAGTTCCACCCAGAACTCATAGGTCCCGTGGGGCGCCTCCCCCACGGGCCAGAAGATGTTCTCCGTTGGGCTGGGGCTCTGCTCGTAGCACCCTGCGTTGCTGTCCACGTCCAGCTGCCCCCCCGTTGCTGATGTGTCGTTGCTGAAGTAGATGACCTCCCCGTTTGGCTCCTTGACGTAGAGGTCAAGATCCTCGGATCCAGCCCACGTGAGGCGGAAGGAGATGTCTCCCGTCTGCCCCGGAGACTGGAAACCGTAGGTGCCGTCGCAGTCGTCGGTGAAGGTCATGGTGTAGACCTCACCGCCCCTGTCCAGGGTCACGGAACCGGAGATCGGGTAGTTCGGGCAGATGGAGGTGTCCATGTGGGCCGAACCGGTGATGCTGACGCCCGCGGAGGAACCGACGGCGAGAGTGCCGGTGCCGGAACCGCTGAAGGTGGCGTCTCCCACCATCTGTCCTGAGCCGATGCTCACGTCGACGCTGCCCGTGACAGAGTCGATTTCCGAGTACTGGCCATTCCAAACGGCATCCTCCTCGTCAATGGAGAAATCGTAGGAGTGGTGTCCGGACGTCAGGTTCAGGTTCCTGTAGGTGAAGCGGAAGCTGCCCGAGAGGATGGAGCCGTCGTCCAGGACGAAACGGTCTCCGAAATCGATCCTGATGCCGTTGGGAATCCGCGAAAGGAGCTCCGGGTACTCGGCGACGACGCCATCGAGCACCGCCTCCATCCCATACTGGTCGATGTTGGACGCGGTCTCCACGAAGGAGGGCAGATCACCCTGTCCGACCTGACCGAGAATCTCGAACGCCGTCTCCGCCGCCAGACTGGGGGCAAGGGGAGCCGGCTGGGAGTTCAGCACGGGGATCGCCGGGGCGAAGACGGGATCTCCCGTCCGGTTGTCGATGATGGAAGCGTAGGCGAGGAACCGGCCGTCCGGAGTGACCGTGGAAAGCCTGATGTATCCGTCCGCTACGGTGCTACCCGTGACGGCCTCGAAGATCTTGTCCACCTGAATGAACTCGTAGGGCTTCAAGGTGTAGGTCTTCGTTCCGTAGGTGGATCCCGACGAACTGAAGAAGCGCGCCTCGATGGCAAGGGTGGCGCCCGTGCAGTTGAGCATCCCGACGTTGGTCCGGAATCCGGATCCGCTCCCCGGCGTGTGAGAAAGCTGGATCTGGAGAGCGCGCTCGTTGGTCACCACGGCCGTCCGCTCGCTGACGCCGGCGATGAACTGCCCGTACGTGCCGTTGGACGTCAGGTTGTAGGTGCGGCTGGTGACCACGACTTCCCCCTGCAGGGAGGTGATGCGCAGCGCCGCCGCTCCCGAGAAGCCGAACTCCGACAAGAGGACATCCTCCAGCCGCAGCGAATGCCCGGGCTCCACGATGAAGGTCTTGGTCGAGGGGTTGGAGTTGTCCTGATCCCGTTTCAGCAGATCGACCTCGTAGCGGCCCTGCACCGTGCCGGGGTTGTGGAGTTCCAGATCCGTCCGCCAGTTGGTGCCCGAAGTGCCCGAGACGTGGGCCGAGGCCGGAATGTAGATGGCGTCCGTAGAGGCGTCGGCCCGCTCCGCAGTCTGGGCCGGGAGGCCTGGCCGGAGGGGCGCCGTACCGAGCCACCGGGCCACGATGGGCTTGAACGATGGCTTGGTGGCTCCCTCTCCCCAACCGGGGATCGGCCTGATTCGGATTCGCACCTTGGGAACCCGGACTGTCCTCCCAGGTCCCATGGCCGCTGCTCCGGAGCTCCAGGTCCAGCTCGTGCTGTAGCTGTTGTCCCCCTCGTCGCTCTCCGCCACCAGGAAGCTCGGGTCCCCGATCAGCTCGCCCGTGTGCTGCCCGGCGGGGATGTTGTCCACCTTGTAGTCCACGGAGAAGGCGTAATGTCCCTCCTGGAGCGTGAACCCCCCCTCCGGCGCAACAAACGACACCATGCCCGAACCGTCCAGCTTGATCTCGACCAGACGATCACCCTCGTTGAAGTGGACGTCTCCCGGACCGTAGTTGGCCAGCGCCCAGTCGAAGTAGGAGGACTGCCCCCCCACGAGCCCTCCAGAAATGTTGGTGCCCGTGGTGCCCGAGGCCACAAGCGGCGCAGTCCAACCCGAAGGCTGGTACGGTGTCAGGTTCGGCTTCTGGGCCGGGGGCGTCGGCGTCGGGGTCGGAGTGGGTGTCGGCGAGCCCGACGGGGGCGCGCCCCCGTGCTGGCGCATGGCCGGCGTGATGTAGACCGGATCGCCCGTCCGGTTGTCGACCACGGAGGCGTAGGCGAAGAACCGCCCGCCGTTGGTGGTCGTGTAGAGCACGGCGTAACCGTCGTCCACGTCGGAGCCCGTCACACTCTCGAAGATCTTGTCGATCTGACGGTACTCGTAGGGAGCGAGGTTGTAGCTGCGCGTTCCCAGGAAGCTCCCGTCGGCGAGGTAGAGATCGACCTTGAGGGCCAGGCTGGCGTCCGTGGCATTGACAAAGCCGATGTTCGTTCGATATCCGGAAGATGACGAACGGTTGTGGCTCAGCTGGATGATTCGCCCCTCCTGCCCGGCTTGGATCGCCGTTCCGTCCAGCACACCGTCGATGAACTGCCCATAGGTTCCCGAGGACGTGGCGTTGTAGGTCCGGCTCGTGACGGCGATCATCCCGGTGTTGACCGCAATCCGCAACGCCGCCGCACCCGAAAAACCGAACATGGACGCCAGGGCGTCCTCGTACCGGACGGCCTTCCCGCCGTCAAGCGTGAAACTCTTGGTGGAGGGCGAGGAGTTCCCCTGGTCCCGCTTGAGGAGCGCAACGGTAAACGACGCCTGGGCGTCACCGGGGTTGGCGACCTCGAGATCCGTCCTCCAGTTGGTGCCGGAGGTGCCCGAAACGTGTGCGCTCCCGGGAATGAAGAGGACCGATCCCGCCGTGGCCGACGAGGAAGAGCGGGCGACCCCCTGCATGGAGGCGCGATCCTCCGCGCTGCAGGCTCCCGACAGAATCATCCCCGCACCCGAAACCGCCACCAGTGCGGTTTTCAGGGCCCGCCGGAGGGATATCGAATTCCACAGACACTGCAACATCGAGGACTGCATGACCTTCCTCCTCCGTTTCCGGCCCAGTTTTCTCAACCTTACGGCAAATCTAATCAATCCAAGATACGGGTTGGTGTCCTGTTCTGTCAATACCAGGACTCGTTCAGCCGTTTCTTGTGCGATCATGAAACACCCGGCATCGCAAGGAACCGGCGCACGAAAGGCCCGGGACCGGTCTGAGGGGAGTCCCAACTTCCTGCGAAACAAGAGATCCCCCACAGCGTGGGGTCACTGATCTGCCCCCATTGCCAAGATCCATGACGTGGCTTCCCGGGCCCAAAAAGGAAGGGGTGAAACCCAAGCCATGGCCACGGAGTATGTGGATGATCAGGAATGTACGGGCGTGCTGTGCGGTTCCAGCATCAAAGGGGCAGCTCTTGAGGAAGTGCATTCCACCCATTCTCGTCATGCCCGCCGTTTCCGCGGCTGCTGGGACGGCTGCTCCCCCACGAAGGACAAGGGGTAGTGGATCGAGACCAGGGTCTCCTTCCACCTGACGGGATCCATGGACAGCACGCCAAGGATCTCCTGGGAGATCTCGTCCGTGGCGCCGCGGCCAACGGCCTCCTCATGCAGTGCCAGGCGGACGTCCTCGGCGCCTCCGTCAACCGCCCTGCCAGCCTGGAGGCCATGCCTACTTGCAGTAGGGGGCCTACGCCCGGATCAGCGGCCGATCCGCTCCAGCCACGACAAGGTGAGCGCCGCAAGCTCCCCGGGCCGCTCCATGGGCACCAGGTGCCCGCACGGCAGTTCGACCACCTCGGCCGTCGGAAGCACGCGCTGGAAGCGGCGTGCCGCCGCCGCTAAAAAGGTGTCCGAGGTCGTACCACGGACCACCAGGACCGGCATACCAAGGCGCCGGATCACCGGCCATACGTCGTGGGGCGTCTGCGAGAACAGACGGGCCTCCCATGTCTTCGGATAGACCAGGCGGACACCGCCTCCGGGGTCCTCCACCGTACCCCCCGCCACGTAATCCTCCAAGACGCCCGGCGCCCAGCCGGAAAAGACCGCCCTGGCCGACCAGGACGCCAGCACCTGCTCACGGCTCGGCCAGTGATCCCTGCGGTTGGCGGCCCGCCGCGTCAGGAAGAACCGGTCTGCCCGCCCCAGGCGTTTGGTCAGGGCCCACAGGAAGGAACGCACCCCGGTGAACAGGACCGGTTCCACGAGAACGAGCGCCCGGAAAAGCCCGGGATCGTCCGCCGCGGCCATGGCGGTGATGACGGCGCCAAGGCTGTGACCCACGCCGATCAGGTCGCTCAGGCCGGCGCCCCGCAGTTGGGCACGCAGGTCCTCGGCCAGGGGCTCCCAACCCGAGACGGACGCGGGATCCGTTCCCGGTCGCAAGGGCAGCAGCGGCGCCGCCACCACCCGGTACCGCCCGGCCAGCGCCTCGGCAAAACGGCGGTAGACATCGGGCGGAAAGCCGTTGGCGTGAGCCAGGTGTAGCACAGGGCCCGCCGAGCCCCAGCTCCACCATCCTCCGGCAAAACCCGCGCCCGCCATGTCCGGGCCATGATGGCACAGACTCTGCCGTTCTTTTACCAGCAAGCACGAACTCGGGCGACAAGGTTGGGTTTCCGTCCGCCTTCTGCCATAATCCCGGCCACGGCGCCGGTGGCGGGAGCGGTCCGCGTTCCGGCCGGGGCCGAGGCATCGGGCCGGCGGCCCGGAAAGGATCGGTCGAGACCCATGACCATCTCGCTCATCGCGCGAACCATCGGGGAATCGGTCACCCTCAAGCTCAACGAGACCGCGGCGATCCTGCGGGCCAAGGGTGATCCGGTGATCCATCTGGGCGGCGGCGAGCCCAAGGGCAAGCCACCCATGGACGCCATCCTCTCGGCGGCCGCCCTCCTCAACTCCGGGGAGGTGCGCTACACGCCGGCGGACGGCATCCCCGCCCTCAAGCAGGCCATCATCCGCTACACGGAAGAGTTCTACGGGCGCTCGCCGGCCCCGGAGAACGTCATGGCCTCGGGGGGCGCCAAGCAGTCCATCATGGTCTGCCTCCAGGCCATCCTCAACCCCCAGGACGAGGTTATCTTCCCCGCCCCCTACTGGGTCAGTTACCCGGAGATGGTCAAGCTGGTGGGCGCCGTGCCGGTCCCCGTGAAACCCGAGGACGGATCGTTCATCCCCAGGATCCAGGACATCGAGCAGGTGCTCAGCTCCTACACCAAGGCGGTCATCATCAACAGCCCCAACAACCCCTCCGGGGCGGTCTACCCCGAGTCGTTCATCGCCGACGTGGTCGACCTGTGCGAGCGGCGCGGCCTCTACCTGATCATGGACGACATCTACCACCGGCTGATCTTCGACGGCCGCACGCCGGTCAACTGCTACGAGTATGCGAAGGACCACACGGAGAACTCCCGTCTCGTGGTCATCAACGGCATCTCCAAGCAGTACGCCATGACGGGCTTCCGCATCGGCTGGGCCGTAGCCAACCGGAAGTTGATCGAGGTCATGACCAACATCCAGGGCCACCAGACCTCGGGTCCCTCGGCCCTGCTCCAGCACGCAGCCGTGGGCGCCATCAACGGCATCCAGACCAGCGTCAACTCCCTGCGCATGACCCTGGAGAACAACCGGAACGTCCTGATGGACCGCCTGCGCTCCTTCAACGGCGTCCGCGTGGAGGAACCCGGCGGCACCTTTTACAGCTTCGCCGACTTCTCCGCCTACGAGAAGGACTCGGTCAAGTTGGCCAACTTCCTGCTGGAGAAGGTCCAGGTGGTCACCGTGCCGGGCCGGGAGTTCGGCATGGACGGCCACCTACGGATCTCCTACTGCGGCTCCATCAAGGACATCACCGAGGGGATCGAGCGCATGAAATGGGCCCTGGACCCCGACGCGCCCAACGAGCTCTACATCGGTGACCGGAAGCTGGTGAGGGACTGGACATGAGCAAGTACCTGAAGTTCAAGACGCCAGCCGCCCCCCAGGCCACGGAGCTGGCCAGCGACTACGGCCTGGAGAACCACGGCCTGATCCACCTGGACCGGGTCTACTGGAACCTGCCGGCCCCGGCCCTCTACGAGGAGGCCGTCTTCCGGAACGAGGGCCACGTGGCCTACGGCGGCCCCCTGGTGGTCAACACGGGCAAGTGGTCCGCCCGGGCCGCCCAGGACAAGTACGTGGTCCGTGAGGCCTCCACCGAGGACAAGATCTGGTGGGGGGAGTACAACCGCCCCTACGACCCCCAGAAGTTCAACGCCCTTCTGGCACGGGTCCAGGCCTACCTCCAGGACGAGGAGCTGTTCGTTCAGGACTGCTACGCGGGCTCCGATCCCGAGTACCGGATGCCCATCCGGATCATCGCCGAGAAGGCGTGGCACAGCCTCTTCGCCCGGAACATGTTCATCACCGTCCGGGACCGCAACGAGCTCAAGCGGCACGTTCCCGAGTTCACCGTCATCGCCGTCCCCGACTTCCGCACCGACCCCCGCATCGACGGCACACGCACGGACACGGCCGTCATCATCAACTTCGCCGAACGCCTGGCCCTGGTCTGCAACACCTCCTACGGCGGCGAGATCAAGAAGACCATCTTCACCGTGCTCAACTTCCTCCTGCCCCTGCGCCGCGTGCTCTCCATGCACTGCTCGGCCAACGTGGGAGCCGACGGCAAGGTGGCCCTCTTCTTCGGCCTCTCCGGCACGGGCAAGACCACCCTCTCGGCCGATCCCTCCCGCCGCCTGATCGGCGACGATGAGCACGGCTGGAGCGACGACGGGGTGTTCAACTTCGAGGGAGGCTGCTACGCCAAGGTCATCCGCCTCTCCGCCGAGCACGAGCCCCAGATCTGGGATACCACCCGCCGTTTCGGAACCATCCTGGAGAACGTCGTCATGGACACGACGTCACGGCGCCTGGACCTGGACGACGACCGGTACACGGAGAACACGAGGGCGGCCTACCCCCTGGAATTCATCCCCAACGTCGTCCCCGACGGCTACGTCCACGCCCACCCCAGCGACGTCATTCTCCTGACCTGCGACGCCCAGGGGGTCATGCCCCCCATCGCCCGCCTGGACCCCGACCGGGCCGTCTACCACTTCATCTCCGGCTACACCTCCAAGATCGCCGGCACCGAGATCGGCCTGGGGATCGAGCCCGAGATCACCTTCAGCGCCTGCTTCGGCGCGCCCTTCATGGTCCACCACCCCTTCGAGTACGCCGACATGCTCAAGCACAAGATGCTCCACCACGGCTCGCGCTGCTGGCTGGTCAACACGGGCTGGGTCGGCGGCCCCTTCGGCGTCGGCAAGCGGATCTCCATTCGTCACACCCGGGCCCTGCTCAACGCCGCCCTGGACGGCAAGCTGGACGACGTCGACTACCGGAAGGACGAGCTCTTCGGCTTCGACGTCCCGAGGAGCTGCCCCGGCGTGCCCGACGAGGTCCTGGATCCATCCAGCTCCTGGGGGGACAAGAACGAGTACTGGCGCCGCTACGACGGCCTGGCCGCCCGCTACATCGACAACTTCAAGCTCTTCGAGACCGGCTGCCCTCCCGAGATCCGCGCCGTCGGTCCCAAACGCTGGAAGGGCTGAGGCGGGACACCACTCCGCCGGTCCCATTCCCGGGATTCCAGTCCCAGCGTTGGGAACCGGTGGAAGAGGTTCCCAGCCCGGGTGCGTCACACAATCCATACCCCTGCAAGGAAGTGCGCTCCAGACACCCGCCGCAGCGCAGCCTGTCACGGATCGTGAGCTGAGCTTCTCCCGAACAGGGGAGTTCAGCCATGAAACGACAACGGCTCGCGGCAATGATGTCCATATCGCTCGTGGCGCCAGCGGCACCCCGGACGGCCGGGGCAGCGGTCACACATTCACCTGTCGGCGGTGCGGTACGCCGCCACGAGGGTCGCACCGGCGGCCAGAGCGACGAGAATCGAAAGGAGCTGCGTACCCGTGAGGCCCCACATGAGCGGCCACACGTCGCCACGGAACGGCTCCAGGACAATCCGGACAAGGGCGAATGTCAGGACGTACAGCGATGCCGTGACTCCGGGCCTGCTGGCCCAACGGCGTTCAGCCGCAAGCAACAGGGGAACCATGGCCAGGTGAAAGACCACCATGGCCAGCTGGGTGGGATAACGTGGGCAAACCGCCCCGGAAACGTCGGGAAGCGGCAGGGCCAGGGGGCCCGATGCGGGGCGTCCGAAGCAGCAGCCGGCGGCAATACAACCCGTCCGGGAGATGGCCTGGGCCAGGGTGACGGCCACCACCGCCCTGTCCACGGCCGGCCAGATGGCCACCGTCGCCCGCAGGAGTATCGCCATGACCGCCGCGCCTCCGCCAAGCAGCAGGCCCAGTTCACTGGCAACCAATGGGATGTTCCCGTGGGGCTTGGCGGCCCCGAGAACCACCATGACCCAACCAGCCAGGAAGGCCCCGGCGATGGCTCCCGCCAGCCCCCCCACGATGGCCAGCCGGGCGGTACGGGGTGGCACTCCCCCACCGGTCCAGCGCAGGAACAGCGCGGCGGCGCCCGCGAGCGCCGCCAGGGCGTTGAAGAACACGTAGAGGTTCACGTGGAACGGGCCGAAATCGAGGTACGGCAACATGGGTCGGCGGCGGGGCGGGAGCAACGCTCCCGCCCCGCATCATGAACTCACCGGACCATGGGCAGGGTGGTCGGGTCGTTGGTCTTGTTGTCGATCACCGAGGCGTAGCCGATG
>CAZXNA010000006.1:0-37631 GCA_964641295.1 uncultured Thermoanaerobaculia bacterium | reverse complement strand
GGGCAGGGTGGTCGGGTCGTTGGTCTTGTTGTCGATCACCGAGGCGTAGCCGATGACCGACCCCGACGAGACCGAAACCCTGGCGTATCCCGCCGGGAGATCGGTAGCCCCTGCACGGTTCGCGAAGGGACGGTTCTCCTGCTTCCACTGGCCAGGCTGAAGCGTCACCCCATAGGACGTCAGCTCGGCCCCCGTACCGTCGTACAGGGTCACCGTGGCCTCCGCCACAGAAGAGCCCACGTTGGTCAGGGCGATGTTGGTCCGGAAACGATCGTTCTCCACCAGCTGGGGAATCCAGGCGGTCTGGCCCGAACCGACCACCAGAAGGTTGGCCGAGGAATCCAGGAACTGCCCAAGGGTCCCGCCCGGGAAACAGGCGACATCATCGGCGAGCTGACTGTAGCTCCGTGAGGTGACCACCAGCGCCCCGGTGGAAACCACCTTGACGGCGCCGCCCCCCGTGTACGGAATCTGCCCGAGCATGTCCTCCAGGATCACCTGCTTACCCGCCGCCACGGACCTGGTCAGGGTGTGCTCACCGTCGGAACCGTAAACCGTGATGGTGACATCGGCCGCGGATGCCCCACCGTTGAGCAGCCCCACGTCCGTCCGCCACCGGGAATCGTGGGCCCCCGAATCGTGCACGGCCACCGGTATCCAGCCGGTGAACACCGCTCCCGCCGGAGCGACCCAGTCACCGATCCAGACGGTTCCCGTCTGCCAGACGCTCCTGGAAGGGTCGGCCGAATCCTTCAGCGTGATGGTCACCGTTTCCATCCCCGGTGCGGTCCCCTCAGGAATGTCTGCCACCACCCAGGCTTCAATCAGTTCGCTCCCCTGCAGGGTGAACCCGCTCCCGAGGGGCTTGGAGAAATCTGGCTCCGTGAACGTGCCACGGTAGGCCTTCCACGAAAGACCTCGCTCGGAGCTCAGCTCGAGATCCACCGTCACGCTACTGCCGCCGTAGTTCTGGATGAGGTACATGAGCTGCACCTTGCCCGGTGGATCGACCCGTTCCCCTGGGACTTCAAAGACGCTGAAGGGAGGGTCCGCGGCCGGACCGAAATCACCCATCATGTCGGCAAGACGAACGGCGATGGGACCCGCACAGGTGACGCCGTTCCCCTGATAGGACCTCGCGGCCTCCCCAAACAGCACTGTGGCCTCCTGCGAAAGATCCTCGAACCCTGGAGGAGCCTCTGTTCCCTCGTAGCATAAGTGGGCCTCCAGAGTGGTATTCCTCCCCCGATCCTGGATGTCGTTGAGCTCCAGCGTCAACTCGTTGTAGAACTCCCAGTTCCCTTCCGTGATCGGCAGGTCCGCGGGGGGTGAAACCGCGGGAGACCGTTTCGGCTCAAGGGCCATCCAGCGCCAGCCGCTTCGAGAGGGAAGATGGTTCTCGAGGAACTCGTGGCGCCCGGGAGCGTACTCGAGCGGGAATGTCGCCACCTCCCCCAGGTTCTTGGTGTGGTCCAACAGCGAAAGGGCAGGATGCTCGTCACCACGCATGACCACGGGAAGGCCGTACCCGGATTCGGAGGCATCCCCGGGCACGGGAAAATGAAGGGCAATGAAGAAATGGCCACCTTGTAGAAAAGAAGCCAGCTCATCCCAGACTTCCCGAGTGAAATCTCTGCCGTCAGCCGTCGTGTAGATGAAGTATTGGGACTTCCACCAGAGAGCGTCTTGGCTCTCCTTCGAGCCGGTGTTCGACAGTCCAGCAGCGCTACCCGAGCCGTCGTGGGCGAAGGACACGGCGTAGACGCTTCCGCCGGGTCCTTTCACCTCCACGGTATCGACGGAAACCGTTCCCGGTGCAGCGTTGAGTTCGTAGTCGAGCGGAACGGCAGAACCCACCGGTATGTCAACGAAGCGGAAGGGTGGCGCTCCCTGGGGATTCTCCGGCTGGACCGTCGGGAACGAAAAATCGCTCGCACCGGCCGGCGGATACCAAAGTACCTCGGCCTTGGTTCCCATAGATGCTCTGCCGGGTTGCACCATCAGTTGCATCTGGACGGACTCCGCTCCTCCCGCACGGTTCACCTCCATGGATGCCGCCCCTGCGGTCACGTTCTTGATCGCGAGGCTGACATCTTGCGGCGCCGCCACCGAATTCGGAGACAGCATGTCAGAAGTGCTGCAGTTGACGACCAACGGCAGGACAGTCCCAACGAGGAGGATCACCATCCCCAATGTCGTGATCAACTCCCGGAGAGTGCCCACACCCATCAAGCCGCTGCACATGCGCCCGATGAACCCCGGTCCCTCTTCTCTGAACTTCCTGGTGGTAGCGGAATGGGGGTTTCCACGTATTACCTAATCCAGAACCCTTTTTCTCACGGGATGTCATCACCTTGAATACAGCACGCCGGGGTCTGGTCCGGAATCCTCATGATCGCCCGGTTGGCGGGAGGGATCTGCCAACCACCCTCCACCGGGGTGCTCTCACGGCGAAGAAGCCGTCAGACGCTCCGGGCTGCGGAATCCGTGGTGACGGTGACGCCCCGGCGGATGCCGGTGGGCCGCTCCTCACGGGCGTTGGGGTCGATCAGGGGGCAAACCGGGGCAAAGGAGAAGAAGAGGGCGACCCAGCAAAAAGCCGCGGCCAGGTGGCTGACGACGGCCAGGCAGAACCAGCCCGGCGTGCCACCGAAGCCCCGGTGCATCAGACCCGCCATCAGAGGCGTCAGGGAGAGGAGCTTCCCCAGCATGCCCCAGAGGAACAAGGTGCCGAGAGAGGACAGGGGAGACCGGAAGGTCCCCAACAGACCCTGCAGCCACGCCATGGCCGCCGAGCGTCTCCGCGGGTGGGCCAACTCCCAGGCTCCCCGCAGGGTGGCGGACCAGCCGATCCACAGGACCAGGGTGATAACGGCCAGCCCGGCGAACTGCAGGTTGACCATGCGGGCCTCCGCCAGGGCCTTCGCGGCCCTCTTGGCCAGCAGGAAGAAGGGCGCCGACAGGCCGGCCGCCAGCACGAGGGTTCCCATCAGGGCGGTCAGGGCCAGGCGCGCGTACCGCCACCAGCGGACGACGCCCATGCCAAGGATATCCGCCGCCCGGACCCGTTCCCCGGAATGCCAGAGCTGCCATCCAGTGGCACCGGCGTGCCACAGGATGGTGAAGGCCATGACCAGAACCAGGGCGATCAGGATCGAGGGTCCCAGAACCGGTCCCACCTGGTGCAGGCCCCACATGACGACCAGGGGCACGTCGCCCGGTGCAGCACCATCCAGGGGAATCGGGCCGAGAAACTTCGCCAGGGCTCCCCCGGTGACGAAGAGTGGCACCAGGGAAAGGGCCGCCGTGGCCACCCAGACCACGAGAACCAGGCGCCAGAGGGTTGCCGCGCGGCGCAGCCCGAACAGGGGCGAGACGGTACTGATGCTCTGCTTCATGCTCAGCTCCAGGGGAGGGCCATCATCCCGGATACCTGAAGCAGCTCCTTGAGCCACCAGATCCTCCGGGTGACGGTGCCGGTGTCGGCCTTCCGGCTCCAGTAGTTGTCCTCACGGTGGGATTCCACGGCCCAGATCCCGTCCGGATCAACGATGACGCGCTCCAGCCGCTCGGGGCCTTCCATCCGCCAGATGATCCAGCGGTCCTGGGCGTCCCATGTGCGGCGTTCCGTCTTCCCATCGTCCCAGACCAGCTCAACCACGACGGGGCCTCGGAAGCTGCCGCGTCGTCCCAGGTGGACAGCAATCTCCCAGGTCCGCGGCGCGTCTTCCACAGCCGACTCGGCCTTGACGCCCACGGGTGTGGCGCCGGGTGCCGGCGTCGGATCCTCGGCCCTGGCTTCGCCCTCGAGGTCGTCCTTCCCGGCCTCCTCCGCGGGCACCGCCTCCCTCCACTGGCCATCTTCCCACCGGAAGCCCTTGTACGCCTTGTGCTCGCGCTGGCGAACCGAGAGGACGCCGAAATCCACCGAGGAATCGCTCTTGAAGGCCTGCTCGAAGAACCAGCTCCAGTCCTTGCCCGTGACCTCGTTGAAGGTGGCGAAGAAGTCCTCCGGTCCGGGATGGCGGAAGCGCCACCGTTCGGCATAGGTCCGCATGGCCCGCGCGAAGGAGCCGGGGCCGGCGAGACCCTGCAGGGTCTTGAGGAGAACCGCCGTCCTGGGGTAGCTGGCGTACGAGTAGTCATGGCGGGTCCGGTAGGCCCAGGCGAAGCGATCGACCTTGACGGGGAGGCGGCGTCCCAGGCCGGACATGCGGTCTCCGACCCAAGGATCGTAGGCCTTGAGGTCCGGCGCCAGGTGACCCTCCATGACGGCGGTCGAGCAGGAGGCCTCCGCAAAGCTGTTGAACCCCTCGTCCATCCAGGCCTGCTCGAACTCGTTGGTGGCGATCAGACCGTAGAAGTACTGGTGGCCGAACTCGTGGATGGTCACCATCTCGATCAGCGGCGCCCAACTGAAGGGCGGCCAGAGCATCCAGCGGCTGGCCCCGGTGGTGATGAAAGTCGGGTACTCCATGCCGCCGGCCTCCATGGCGGTCACCGGCGGCGAGACGATGGTCAGCTGCGGGTAGGGGTAGGGACCGTACCACAGGCCGTACCACGCCATGGCCAGCCGGGCCGAGCGCAGGGTCCGCCCGGCCAGCCCCGCCTGGTCCCGCGGGATGAGAAGGCGCAGGTGGACCGGCGGCAGCTCCAGCTCGGCGGCGCTCCGCTGGAGCAGCTCTTCCGCCTGTTCGAGCCAGGCCCTGGGCACGTCCCGTTCCGGATCGAACTCGGCCTCGACGACGGTCATCAGACTGGACGGCGCCGCCGTCCAGGCGAAATCGTGCACGTGCTCGGCGTGGAAGGTCACCCTCCGGCTGCGCGACGTGCCCTCCTTCACTTTCTCGTCGGACGTCTGGACGCCCGTCGCCCCGACGACCCACCCCTCGGGCACCTCGACCGTCACGTCCCAAGACGCGAAGTCGGAGTAGAACTCGGAGCTGACGTGGAACTGGTGGCAGTTCCAGCCGGCCTTCTTTCGGCCCCGCACGCCGACATCCTCGAAGACGCCGAGCTTGGGGAACCACTGGCCCATCAGGTGGAAATCCCCGGCCCAGCCGGTCCGCGCGATGACCCGGGGGAGCTGGGCCTCGAAGCCCAGGTGGACGATGATGGCCCCGCCTGGCGGAACGGGCGTGGGAAGGCGCGTACGGGCCACGGTGAAGTCGTCGGGGTTGCCATCGTCAGGACGCTCGAAGCTCAACGTTGGCAGGAGATCCGTTCCATCATCCAAGGTGATGGAGGTGATCCTCGTCCAGCCCCAGTGGGGATCTTTGACCGATCCACCCCGCAGCTTGCGGCGCGATCCGCCCATCTCCTTCATGAAGGTCGACTTGTTGCTGGCAAAGGCGTTGAGGTAGAGGTGCCACCACAGTTCGTCCGCCGGTGCCGAGGCCGTGTTCTGCCAGCGGATCACCTCGGTCCCGCGAAGCCGGTGGGTCGCCGGGTCCAGGCGAACCTGAATGTCATAGGCCGCCACATCCACCGGCCTCGCCGCCGGCGACACGGCAGCCACCATCAGGATCCCTGCAACGATCAACACGGTTCGCCTCATGCTGCCTCCGAATACCCAACATCGTACCCAACGGGAAGAGTACACCAACGGAATCTACGGCCGCGAGGCCCGGAGGTTTCCGCCACGATGGTTGCACGGGCACGGAAACACCCCGACGCTCCGGCAGCGGTGGCCGGAACTCTCCTGGACTGGCCTCCCGGGACGATCTGGCCTACATTGGTCAGCGGGAGGTGATGGTGAAAGGGAAGCTCTGGCTTGTGTTGCTCCTGGGCGCTGTGCTGGCGGGTCCGGCAGCGGCCCAGCATGCGCACTTCTCGCTGCATCTCGACACCATGTCCCTGACTCCTCGGGACGCACGGACCCAGGCGCGGCTGGCACAGTGGAACACCCCCATGGGCCGCCTCCAGTACCAGGTGTCCCAGCTCCAGGCCAACGCCGGCCGGACGGGCCTCGTCGGGGGTGGGTCTCCCGCCCTTGCATTCCGCTTCAAGGTCCAGGGAGGTCTGCCCCTCCACCTGGTCACCGGCGTCTCCCTCAACGGCATCCAGCTCCACGAGGAGGACGTGGCCGTCATCCGGTGGCCCTGGGAGAAGGAGCAACACCCCAGGCACAAGGTACTTTCCGTCGACGAGCAGATCTCCACCCTCCTCGGAAACCGGTTACACCCCGAGTAGTTGAACTCAGGGTGTAACCGTGCTGGTCGTCAGATTGGCAGCGGGATGAACCTCTCCAGCGGAGCTGGATGGATCGGTCGCGGCCCAGCCTCACAGAGCGCGGAGCCGCCAAGAGAAATCAGAGGCTTTCCTTGAGGTTCTTGGCGGGCTTGAAGCGCACCGTCTTGGAGGCAGCGATGGTGATCGTCTCGCCGGTGGCAGGGTTCCGGCCCTGCCGAGCCGCGCGCTCGGACACCTGGAAGATCCCGAAGCCGGCAATGGAGACCTTCTCCCCCTTGGACAGCTCCTCGGCGATCAGCTCGAAGACCTTCTCGTAGCACTGGGCCACGTGGGTCTTGGGGTATCCCGTCAGCTCGGCGATGCGGTTCACGAATTCAGCTTTTCCTGCCATGATTCCTCCAGATTCAGTTCGTTCCGAGACGCTACGCTACAACGGCGCCGGTCTCCGGTCAATGCCCCCGCTCACCACGATCCAGAGATCCGCCTCAGAGACCGATGCCGAAACCGACGTAGGCTGCGGTTGCCTTGCCGTGCCGGAGCTCGAAGCGGAAGCCGATCACCGGCAGGGTCACGTGCAGGCCCACCGCCACCTCGGCGCCGTCCCGGTCGGCCCTCGTCGAAACGGGCTCGGGCTCCCCCCAGGTGCCCTTGCCCTGGGTCCAGCGGTACCCGAGGGAGGCGTAGGGTACAAGGATCGTAAACCGCTTGGAGATCCCCATGTCGGCCGTCCAGACGTCGAGATCCACCGGACCGCTGTTCATGGTCGAGTAGGAGCCCCGGATACCAAACGACGGCTTGAGGCCGTCCTCCTTGAGCAACGACTTCCTCAACTCCGCCGACCAGTAGGTCTCACCGGCCACCCAGCCGTACTGCGCTCCCACATCGATCCCCCAGGGCAGACCAGCCCGCACCAGCAGGGCCCCGGCGGCCAGCCCACCGGCCGTGTCACTGACCCCGGACATGGAGTGCTTCCACCAGGAGGCATCGGAGTCGGCGTTGACCCAGGTGCCGATCAACCGGGCCTCGAAGCCCGGCAGCCCCATGGGCTTGACAGGCCCCGTCGGCATGACGATGGCCTCCCCAAGGTGGTCGGTCAGCTCCCCGAACTCCTCCCCGGTCAGATCCGGTGACAGGATGATGTCTCCAGCCGCGGCCACGCTGGCGAGGAGCAGAACGAGGACCACGATGATCGCACTGTTTCGTTTCATGGAAACCTCCCGGCGCCATTATCCCCCGGGCGGACCCATTCTGCATGGGAGGCCGGGTGGGGTCAGACCGGGGTCAGGTCATCGCCTCGGACAATTCCCAGGGGCTCGTAGCCCGAGTAGCCGGGAAAGACGGTGCTCAGGTTGGGGTTGCCGGTCCTGCGGATCAGGATCTCTGAGAGAACCCGCCGGTAGTCCGTGACCACCGCGAGATCCGCACCGTCGTAGAGCGCCTCCGGCGCGAGCCCCGGCCAATCACCGTGAACACCTCCGTTGACCTCGCCCCCGAGAACCAGCATCACTTGCCCGTGCCCGTGGTCGGTCCCACGGTTGCCGTTCTCCCTCACCCGCCGTCCGAACTCACTCTGCACCACCACCGTCAGCCGGCGGTTGAGACTGGTTTGGCCGCCGCCGTCAAGGTCCACGTAGAGCGAGGCCATGCCGGCGGCCAGGTTCTCCAGCAAACCAGCGAAATATCCGCCCGCCCCGTACAACTGGTTTTCGTGCGTGTCCCAACCTCCGAGATCGACGGTGGCGACCCGGAGGCCGATCCCCAGCTTGACGATCTGGGCCACGAGCCGCATCTGGCGTCCGAAGGAGGTGTTCGGGTACTCGGCGCCGTTCGAGGGCTCGATGTCCTCGTCGGCGTAGGCCTCGATGAGATCCATGGCGTCCATGGCCTGGCGCCCGGCCACCCGGACCCGGTCCGTACCGGGCCTGTACATCCTTCGCAGCGCCAGCCGCTGGACGTCCCGCCACCGCCAGCCTCCCGTGTCGATGTCGAAGCTGTCGGGATCGTCCATGGCCACGGTCTCGCGGCTTCCCAGGAGAGAGGTCGGCTGGGCGTCGCTGACGGCCAGGGCGGGCATCAGAATCTCCGCCGGCATCCCCGGGGCGCTCTCCAGGTGGCGGGTGATCCAGCCCGTGGAGGTGCTGCGGCTCGAGGGTGTCCCCAGCTCCATCAGCTCCTGGGCGTCGAAATGGCTCCGGGTGTCGGCGTTCATTCCGGCGGCGTGGATGACGGCCAGACGACCGTCCTGGTACAAGGGGTGGAGGGCGGCGGCCGCCGGGTGGAGGCCGAAACCGAGGTCCAGGGGTAAGAGGGCATCGTCCCCTGTGGCGGGGAGCGCCAGCTCCGGCCGCGCCGCCTCGTAGTTGCTCCGGTCGGCGCCCTCGGCGGGCGCCACGATACTGAGGCCGTCGGCACCCCCCCTGAGGAAGATGACCACAATGACCTCGTGGTCCCCTGCGCTTCCATCCGCCACGCCGGCGAGGCTCAGCCGCGAGGCGGTCAGGGCGGCCAGTCCGGCCGAGCAACCGGCAACGAATCCGCGGCGCGTGATTGTGGTGGGCTTTCGAGACATGGGGGCCTCCTTCCCTGCCTTCACCGTTCCAGGAACTGGGGTGACATGGCGATCAGGGCCACGGCGTTGCGCACCCGTTCTGCCACTCCCTCGTCCCCGAGGTCGAGAGGGATCTCCGGATTGCGGCCCAGGGCCAGGAAGTCCACGACCTCTCGCCGTGTGACGGTGTCGGCCTCGCGGCCCAGGACCCGCTGGATCCAGTAGTCGGCGAGCCGGTCCGGGGACCTGGAACCCTCCGGTGTTTCCGCCTCCACGTCGAAGAGCCGGACATCGTCGTCATCGTCCGTGGCCAGGATCCAGTTGACCGTGCGCCAGGTGGTCACCAGGGTCCCCGTGCTCAGCCAGTCCTCGGCCTCGTCCGGGTATCCGTCCGGCGCCCGGTGGGAGAAGAGGGGCTGGCCGGTGCGGTCAAAGGTGGACAGCAGCCGGTCTGCGACGTGTTCGTCCAGCGAGAATCCGGGGCTGACGTTGGCGGCGCGCATGGCGCCCACAACGATCTCGAAAGGCCGCTTGACCTTGGCTCCCCAGGTGGTGCGAAATTCCTCCGAAAGAAGGATGGTCCGCACGACCCGACGAAGCTGGTCCGGCGCCTCCCCCTGGTCCAGGAACACCCCGGCGGCGGCCTCGACCACCCCCTCGGGCGGATCGTCGGAGATCAGCCGGCGGCACAGCTTGGCGGCGACGTGCCGCGCCGTACCGGGATGGACAGCCACGGCATCCAACACCGCTCGACCGTCCGCGAGGGGCGCCTGATCGGCGGGCAGGAACAGCCCCAGCACGTGCTTTTGGAAGCGGTCGTGCCAGTCCTCGCGGTAGAGGAACTCCCCGGTGTCGTCGTCGAAGGTCCAGCCGGTGAAGCAACGGGTGGCCTCGTACACGTCGCCGTCCACGTAGGCCACCGGCACTCCGTTCTCGTCGACGGGCACTTCCGACTGAAGGCGCACGCCCATGTAATGCTCGGCCCCCAGGGTGTGGAGCTCCAGAAGCTCGCGGGCGAAGTTCTCGTTGGGACCTGCGTTGGAATTGATGTAGTTGTCCAGGTAGATCAGCATGGCCGGGCTGGTGGCCACCGCGTGGAGCATGGTGCGAAAGTTGCCGAGCACGTTGGCCCGTATCACGTCGCGGTCGTAGGCCACCCACGTGGCGCCGCTGTAGTAGTCCCAGGCATAGACGTTGAAGTGGTTGTGCCAGAAGTCGGCCAGCACCTCCCGGAGCTGGCACCTGCTGAACAGCGCCCGGAGAAAGGTGGCGCGTTCCGTCTCGTAGAGCGGTTGCATCCGGGTCTTCCAGTCGGGCTTCGACGCCACGTGATCGGCCCACAGCTGGGCGGCGCTCTTGGACAGGGTTGTGAACCCCGCCGCAGCCAGCCTCTCCTCGAGGACGGTGTCGTCGATGACCTCCGGGTGAAGCTGCTCCTCCACGTAGGCTTCCAGCCGGGCGGCATCGGTCATTCCCAGATGGTTGAAGCGTTCCACGTCACCGGGCCGGGGACCGAAACCCATCCGGTGCAGGGCGATGACGGCTGCGGGCGGCGGAGGTTGTGGGGAAGACACCAGCCGCCGCCTCACCAAACGCACGGCTGGAGCGCCCGCCACCCGCATGGGCCGCACCCGGCCCCGCCGCCCGAGACGCTCCAGCAGGTGCCTGAGGGAAGTTGTTTGGGCGTTGAGCGTCTGCCGGTCCAGGTTCCCTCCGGGTTCTTGAACCGGATGATGTACTCGTTCCGTTTGTGCCACGGCTCCACCCCTTCCTGTTCTGTTCCTTCGCTTTGAGTTGAAACCACCATAGGTCAGGGAGAGGAGCTCGTCTGTAACGCCCATCACGAAAACGAGACCGAATAACGATATGGAGTGCGGCACGCCACCCGGGGGTTCTCCCGGCTCCGGCGCGAACGGAAACGGCGGCCCCGGGAGGGGGCCGCCGTCCGACTTTCAGGTTGCGCTGCCGGTCAGCTGCCGAGGATTTCCTGAACGAGTTTCTGGGCGCCGTAGAGCTTGCGCATGGCCTCGATCATGTAGGCGGTGTGCACCGCCACGGCGCGGTTGGCCTCCTCGTCGTAGACGAAGCGGCCGACCAGGGACTCGATGTTGCCGTCGAAGATCAGCCCCACCAGCTCGCCGTTCCGGTTGATAACCGGGGATCCGGAGTTGCCACCGATGATGTCGCAGGTGGACACGAAGTTGACCCGCGTCGGCAGGACCAGCTTCTCACGGTTGTCCAGGAAGCGCTTGGGCGGCAGGTAGGGCGGCTTGAGCCCGAAGCTGTAGGCCCGATCGTACAGGCCGTAGAGGGTCGTGAAGGGCGGCGCCTGGGTGCCGTTCATGGGGTAGCCCTTGACGGCCCCGTAGGAGAGCCGGAGGGTGAAGGTGGCATCGGGGTAGGCACTCTTGCCGTAGACCGCAAATCGCGCTGCGCCCAGCTTCTCGCCCGCTGCGGAGGCGACGCTCTCCACGTTGTCCTGGTACCAGTCGTGCATCTCGTGCAGGATCGGCTCGAGCCTCTTGGCCCAGACGATCAGCGGGTCGGTGCAGTCGTCCAGGGCCTTCTGCCCACCCTCCAGGAACTTCTTCCGGAACGCCGGATCGGCCAGCTTGGTGCCCTCGATCAGCTCCTTGGCCTTGGCCTCGGGTGTCTCGTCGCCCAGGGCCGCCTTGACGAGCTCATCGTCCGGTCCGAGCTTGCTGGCCCCGTACTTCAGCTGGTCGGCCAGGAGAAACTCCTCCATCTCGGGGTAGACGGGAGCCGGGGACAGGAGGCGGAAACGCAGGGAGGCCAGCTGCGAGTCGTGGTAGCCGTCCAGGCGCTCTCCGTTGGGTTTGGCCGTCTCCTGGATGTAGCGCACGAGCTGCAGGGCCATGCGGGGCAGCCGGAACCCCGGCATCCGCCGGTAGGCGTAGGTGTTGAAACGGGTCAGGAGGGTCTCCTCGGCAGTGGCGATCTCGTCCCATGCGCTCCCGTACTTGGCCTGGAGCTCGGGGTTGGCAGCCACCAGCTTGCGGAACTCCTGCTCGTCGTGCTGCTTTTTGGCCCAGACGTGGGGGTTCTGGAGCCCCTTGTACTCGCCGGTCAGCGCCTTCTTGGCGTTGAGCAGGCCGAAGATCATCATGTCCACCTGACGTGCCTGCTCGGGACCGCGCCGGGCGTACTCGCGGAAGGCCTCGAGCAGCCGGCCGATGTACTCCAGCCGCAGTGGATAGCTGTGATCCCGCGCCATCTCGAGCTGCGCCATGGTGTAGAGGCGATCCGTCGATCCGGGGTTCCCCGAAACGAAGACCAGCTCGCCGGCCTTGGCGCCGACGGGGTTGACCTTGAGCCACGCCGGGCTCTTGACGGGCTTGTCGTCTTCATAGACCCGGAAGATGGCCATGTCCAGGTCGTAGCGCGGGTAGGTGAAGTTGTCGGGATCGCCGCCAAAGAAGGCCGCATCGACCTCGGGGGCGAAGACCAGCCGGACGTCCGTGTATTTCTTGTAACGGTAGAGCCAGTATTCGCCGCCGTGGTAGAGGGTGACCACGTCCGAGCGCAGTCCGGTCGCATCCTGGCTCTCCTTCTCGATCTTGGCGATCTCCGCCTTGCGGGCCTCCAGGGCCTCCTTGTCGCTCATCCCCGGTTTGACGACGCCCTGGACACGTTCCGTGACGTTCTCCATGGACATCAGGACGTTGAGCTCCAGGTCGGCGCACTTGATCTCCTGGTCGCGGCCGGCGGCGAGGAAACCGTCCTTGACGTAGTTCTTCTCCGGGCTGGACATCTTCTGAAGCTGCCCGCGCGCCACGTGGTGGTTGGTCAGCACGAGGCCGTTCGGGCTGATGAAGGAGCCCGAGCCGCCGTCGTTGAACCGGACCGAGGCCAGTCGGACGTGGTCCAACCATTCCTGCGTCGGCGTGAATCCGTAGCGCTTCTGGAGTTCCTTGACCGGAGGGTTGTCGAAGGTCCACATGCCCTCGTCCGCCCGTGCCAGTCCGGTGACGGCCAGGACCATGGCCAGGACGGCAATCCATCCCATACCCAACTTTCGTGTTCTCACGAGATCCTCCTTGGGGTTGGTATTGTTCGGCAGGCGATCCTTCGCAGGAAGATACCCGCCTCGGAGTTACGCCCAGCGCATCTTACACCCGATCCTCTTCGAGGCCATCTGGTAATACGGCAGGACTCGCGGGGGGTTTCGTCAGGATTCCGGAGCGCTCAACGCCGTGCCTCTTGCGGCCTCCGGCGGAGGGCTCACAGCGCGCGTCCCGCCCACAGCCTCGACCGCCGGCATCGCCCCGGCGGGCCCTGCCCCCTCTTCGGTCGGAAGCGGGACCTCCTCCTCGGCCTTCTCGATCAGCGGCGGCCGCCGGTAACGCTCCACGGACCGGCGGGAGGCCACGGCGTCCATGGTGAAGAAGGCCGTCGCCAGCAGGAGCACCACGGCCCCGGTTCCCAGGGCGAGAAACCCCAGGGAACGCCCTCCCGTCAGGGCGCCGGGAAGAGCCAGGGCCACGAGGGAGATGGCCGCCGCCGCGGCAACCGCCAGCACGCTCCCGGCGGGCCCGAAAGGAACGAATGCGCCGGCCACGAGAAGTCCCACGAGCCCAGTCATCACCACCCCTCCCGCCACGGGGATCAGTGCGGGAACGAGGCGCTGGAGGAGATCGTTCATGCCGTCCCCTTTCATCGAGCCACGTAGAGCAACGCCACGGTGAAGACCCACGCCACGATGGCCAGCTGCCAGGGGAAGGTCCCGCCCGCCAGGGCGACCCCGGCCGGGGGGTCGACCGCGGCCCGCCGGACCCTCGAGAAGCCCCGCACCGTTCCCACGAGGGCCACGAGGACCACCATGCTGACCGCCAGGTTGAGGAGGTGAAAGAGGCCGAAGAAGAGCTCGCCATGGGCTGGAACGGGCACCAGGCCCGGAGACGCACCGCCCGCAGGAGCCCCGGCAAGGCCCCGCGGGGCCGGCGCGGGCGGCGGTACCGTGGTGGCCTCCGGATCCACGGCCACGCCGGCGGTGCTCGATGACGCCTCCATCCCGGGGTTGGGAAGGGCACGCTCCAGCACCGGCGTCACCACCACCGGCTTGAAACCGTCTCCCCAGGCCAGTCCCCGTCCCAGGAGCCCCAGGGACTCGTCGTACCGCAGCCCGAGGAAGGCCACGCCGAGGAGCAAGGCCGTGGCAAGGAGCCCGGAGGCCCTGCGCCGCCAGCCCAGTCCGGCCCAGGCGGCCGCCACAGCGGCCATGGTCCCGGCGCCCACCAGGGCAAGGGCGGAAAGCGCGGCGTTCCGGGGATCGAGTTGGGCAGCTCCCCACGGGAAGATTCCCGGGTGGAGTGCACGGATGACGGCCACCACCGCCAACAAGGGACCAAGGGCCAACAGGGAGGCGGCCGCCAGCAGCCAGGCGGATCGGCCCGATGCCTCGGCGCCGCGTTCGGGCGAGCCCAGGGGGAAGACGACCGTCTCGGTGGCCATCGCCCCACCCGCGTCATGTCCGTCGAGGGCGCTCATCCCTCCTCCCCTCGGGCGGGCGCCACACCGAGGTTCCCGGCCGGAAGCACCTCATCGGCTTCGTTTTCCGGCGGGACGCCACCCTCGAAGTTTCCCATGGGTGGCGGTGAGGCCGTGCGCCACTCCAGGGTCGTGCCTCCCCAGGGGTCGTCGGGAGCCGTCATGGGCCAGCCCAGGGAGCGCCGGAAGTAGAGGGCCATCAGGAGGAGGGCGGCGACCAGGAGGTAGACCCCCATGGTGGACAACCACTGGAGCGTGTAATGGCTGTAGTGGTCCGTGGTGTAGCTCGACAGGCGCCGTGGTACGCCCTGGACGCCCAAGAGAAACTGGGTGAAGAAGGCCAGGTTGAAGCCGGCGAAGGCGGCGCGCGCCGTGAAGATCGCCGACCTTTCCCGGTAGACCCGTCCGAAGATCTTGGGCCACCAGTAATGGAGCCCGGCCAGGAAGGCCGTGAAGGTCCCACCCAGGACGATGTAGTGGAGGCTCCCGACCTCGAAGGCCGTCCCACCGACGACGGCGGCCGCCGGAAGGAGCGCCCGCAACAACCCCGAGACCGTTCCGGCCGTCATCAATAGCAGGGAGCCCAGGGCCAGCAGCATGGGCGAACGGAGTCGGATGGCACCGCCCCGGAGCGTCGCCAGCAGGTTGAGCAGGATCAGGCTGGCGGGAACGGCCACCGAGAGGGCCAGGAAGGAGGTGACGGCGGCGGCCGCGTCCGACTGGTCGCCGGCCACCAGGTGGATTCCCCATCCGAGGAAGGCGCAGACACCGATGGCAATGAACGATCCGACCATGGAGCGATACCCGGCCAGGGCCCGGCCGGAGAAGGTGGCGACGATCTCGGCGATGACCCCCAGGGCCGGAAGCAGGGTGATGTAGACCGCCGGGTGGGCGGCAAACCAGAACATCTGTTCGAAGAGGGCGGGGTTGCCGCCCATCGCCGGAGAAAAGACCCCGAACCCTCCCAGACGCTCGGCCAGCAGGAGGAGGAGGGCGCCACAGAGGACGGGCAGGGAAACGATCAGGACCGCCGACTCGATGTAGACCGACCAGGCGAAGAGCGGAAGGCGAAACCACCCCATGCCGCGGGGCCTCAGCGTCTGGATCGTCACCAGCAGGGTGATGCTGGAGAACAGGGCGGAAAGGCACAACGCCACGGCCCCGAGCAATGTCAGGGCGACGCTCCCGTGGGTCGTTAGGCTGTAGGGCGGCAGGAAATCCCAGCCCGTGTCGGCGCCCCCGGTGATGACGGCCGCCAGCAGCAGGGATCCCCCCAGCAGGTAGAGGTGGAACCCCGCCAGGTTAAGGCGCGGCAGGGCGACATTCCTCGCGCGGAGCATCAGGGGAAGGACGAACCCACCCAGCGCCGCCGGAATCGCCGGAAGCACGACGAGGAAGACCATCATGGCGCCGTGGAGCGTGAACAACCTGGAGAAGACGGCTGGCGACATGAAGCGTGACGAGGGGTGGAGGAGCTGGCTCCTGAAGGCTACGGCCAGCAGGCTCCCCGCCAGAAAGGACAGGACGATCCCGCCGAGGTAGAGGACGGCGATCCGCTTGTGGTCGAGGCTGAAGAGCCAGGCGAGCACCCCCCGTCCCCGGCTCAGGTAGCTCTCCCGAACCTCCGTCCGGCCGGCGGCCATCTCCCCTGCCATCCTCACTCCGCCCTCTCCCCGGCAGGACGGTCCGCGAGGGACTCGATGAATGCGGCGATGGCCTCGATCTCCCTGTCGGAGATTCGACCCGCAAATGGCGGCATGACGGGCTCGAAGCCCTTGACGACCTTGGCCCGTGGCTGGAGGATTGACTCTCGGATGTACTCGAGGTCGACGACGACGGTGGAGCCGTCGGCCAGCCCGACCTCGTGGCCGAAGATACCCTTGAAGCTGGGACCCGTCCTCCGGGTCCCATCCAGGCTGTGGCACTGTGTGCAGCCGTTGATCTCATAGAGCTTGCGGCCGGCCTCCTCGGGAGGCAGGGTGCCGAGGAAGTCCGACACGCCCTTGAGCCAGGCGGCGAACTCCCCCCGCTCGTGCACCACCACGGGGGCGACCATCCGCGCCGTGCCGTCGCCGGCGTAACGCGCGCAGATCGCCTCGTAGGTCCCGGGCGCCGTCGCCTCGAACCAGACGGTCCCCTCGCGCCCGGGAATCATCCCCTTTCGGACCCGGAAAGCCGGAATCGAAAAGGTGTAGGCCACGTCCCGTGAGGCCAGCCGGAGCAACACGGGCCGGCCGACGGGGACGTGGAGCTCCTCGTCCACGTGGTCGTTCGGGTAGCCGAAGTGCCACGACCACTGCTGGGCCGACACGCTGATCTCGTAGGGATGGGCCGGCGGCGTCTCCATGTCGATCCAGGTGGAGAAGCCGGCGGAGAAGAGCGCCAGCACAACGAGGGCCACGGTCCCACCCACCGCAAGCTGCAGGCCTGCCGGGGGCGTGGTGGGCGGCTCCGCCTGCTGACGCCGCCGCCCGGCCAGGACAAGGAAGAGGACCCCGCCGGCCACCAGCAACACGGCCAGGGCGGCCAGCATGGCGGCGACGTTGAACAGGGTGTCCACACGGCCGGCGAAGCTCGAGGCCGCCTCCGGCAGCCACCACCCGCCGTCGGGCGGCAGCGGGGACGCCATCGGCATCAAGGAGAGGCCCGCCATCACCGCCGGGACCCTCCCACGGGACCGCCCCGTCCCCGGGCCACGAGCTCCATGGCACGATCGATGGGAAGCGCAACGACCTCCGCCTTCTCGTCGACCCAGCGGTATTCCCGGAGAAGCTCGCTCTGCTGGGCCCGGGGCGAGACCGTCGAGGCCGGTGCAACGACGGCGTCCTTGCGGGCCCTCTCCATCCGGGATGCCCGCTCGTACACCGCCTCCACGCCCAGGGCCGCCGTCAGGATCACCCCGACGATGGCCAGGAAGACGATGGCCACGGAGGCCACATCCATCCGGGCCGGTTCACGGCCGGAGGTGGCGTCCAGCGCCACGGAGCTCCCGTGTCCGGCGGCCATCATGCGTTCTCGAAGGCCAGCGATTCCGCAAGGCGGGGATCCCGGATCGGCAACAGGGATCGCCTCCTGAGGAGCAGGACCCAGGCCATCCCGTACGCCCCGGCCATGGTCAGCATGACGAAGAGATCGAGCGGATCCAGGGGGATCCTGCCCGGGCTGAACTCGGGCATGACGAGCCAGTAGATGTCCACCCAGTGGAGGAGGACCATCCAGGCGGAGATCAGGAGCAGCCGGTGGATCCTGCGCTTGCTCGAGCGCGGCAGCAGCAGGACGAAGGGTATGACGAAGTGGCCGATGGCCAGGAAGAGGCTGAACCACGTCCACTGGCCCGTCTGGCGTTTGAGAAACCACTCGGTCTCCTCGGGAAGGTTGCCGTACCAGATCAGCATGTACTGGGAGAAGGCGATGTAGGCCCAGAAGACGACGAAGGCGAAGAGCATCTTCCCCATGTCGTGGAAGTGCTCGACGGTCACCGCGTGCAGGAGCTCCCTGTGGTGCTGGAGCCAGTGGGTCACATGCGGCAGCACCGCGAAGAAGATGACGACGGAACCGGCGAAAAGGTAGACGCCGAAGATGGTGCTGAACCAGTGCGGGTCCAGGGACATCAGCAGGTCGAAGGCGCAGAAGTTAACCGCCAAGGCGAAGAGCACCATGCCCGGGGCCGAGCGCTTCTCCATCTTGATGGTCAGGGCGGGATCCCCCGTGGCGTCCTGGCGGATGGAGAGGGAGTACAGGTACAGCCCCAGCAGGGACCAGATCAGCAGGTAGCCGCCCAGGCGGATGGCAAAGAACGTGGGATTCAGCCATGCGGCCTTGCCCGTCAGGATGGGATCCAGTGCCACGACGCCGGGATCGGCCCAGCGGTACAGGTGGGGCAATCCGAGAACGATGGGAAGGGCCAGTAGGGCCAGGAGCGGGAAGAGGGCCGCCATCCCCTCGGCCAGGCGCCGGACGACGACGCTCCAGCCCGCCCGGGTCAGGTGGTGCAGGAGGACGAAGAACAGGGCGCCCAGGGAGAGGGTCAGGAAGAAGGTGAATCCCACGAGCCACGACTGAAGGACCCGGTCGAGGCTCCGGCCGACGACGGTGGCCATGATGGCGATCCCCGCCACGCCCGCCACCAGGGAGGCTCCGGCCACCCTGAGCAGCAGGGGCGCCAGCTCTCCGAGGTCGTGCCTGTCGATGGAGATGTCGGTCACTCTCATGGCGGCTCCTCAGCTCACTTCAGCTTGGACACGAGCTCGGGCGGCACGTCCTCGAGCTTGGCGTTCTGACTGATCTGCAGCGCCCGGACGTAGCTGACAATGGCCCACCGGTCGCGGACGGGAATCTGTGGACCGTAGGGCGGCATGTTCCGGATGCCGTTGGTGATGGTATTGAACAGCTGACCCGGGGGCCGGCTGCGGACCAGATCCGTGTGGAAGGAGGCGGGCTGTGTCCACGTGCCCTCCTGGAGCTCGTCGGCCCGCTTGGCGACGGGACCGTCACCGTACCCGGCGAGGCCGTGGCAGGGCTCGCAGAAGATGTGGTACCGGTCCTTCCCCCTGCGGACCAGGGCCAGGTCGATCTCGAGGGGAATGACCTGGACCCATTGCCCCTGCCGCTTGCCCGTCTCCACGACGGGATCGGGGGGCGTCATGGTGAAGGGCACGGTTCCCGCCACGGGCGGACGGGCCTCACGGCCGTCGGCGAAGAGCGGGTTGGCCTGCTGGGCCTTGAACCGGGGCTGGTTGTCCATGTCGAAGACCACGTGCAGGCGGGGCCTGGCCGAGGTGGCGAAGCGGGCCCTGGCGACGAGGGCCAGTGGAACCCACGACAGCACAACCGAGGCGACGACGGTCAGCTTGAGCCAGCGTGGAACGTCCTTGAGCATCAGTCCCTCACCTCTTCCACGGCAACGGCGCCAAGGCCCTCCAGGAACCGTCGCGTCTCGCCGGGATCGAATCGTGGGTCACCGGCCTCGATGGCGATGAAGAAGCGATCGGTGGTCACTCTCCGGAACCTCTCGCTGGTAAACAGGGGGTGGTAGAGCTGCGGGAGGCCGTTGAGTCCCAGCATGCCGAACAGGGCCGCGAAGGCGGCGAACAGGATCGTCAGCTCGAAGGCGATGGGCACGGCCGCCGGCCAGCCGAAGAGGGGCTTGCCGCTGATCAGGAAGGGGTAGTCCACGGCGTTGGTCCACCACTGGAGAAGGATGCCGGCCAGGCACCCCAGCATTCCGCCGAGGAGCACGAGCCCGGGCAGCGCGGTCTTCCGGATCGCCATGGCGGTGTCCAGACCGTGGACCGCGAAGGGGGCGAAGCTGTCCCATCGCGTGTAGCCGGCGTCCCGGACCTTTCGGGCCGCCTCGATCAGGTCGCCGGCGTCCGTGAACTCGGCCAGGAGCCCCCAGACGGCCCCCCGTTCCTGGAGGCCACGGTCCACTGCGGTGGCGCTCATGGCGTCTCCTCTCCCGCCTCCGGCACCAGGGCCGGGCCCTCCTGGCCGACCAGCTCCCCGTGGTAGTCGCCCTGGCCGAGGCGCGCACCGTGGTCCAGGTGGGCCTGGGGCATGACGGCCTTGACCTCTGCCATGCCCACCATGGGCAAGAAGCGCAGGAAGAGCAGGAAGAGGGTGAAGAAGAGCCCGAAGCTCCCCGCCAGGGTCAACAGGTCGACGGCAGTCGGCTTGTAGTAACCCCAGCTGGAGGGCAGGAAGTCACGGCTCAGGGAGGTGACGACGATGACGAAGCGCTCGAACCACATGCCCACGTTGATGAAGAGGGAGGCGATCCACAGCACCAGCAGGTTGTTGCGCAGCTTCTTGAACCAGAAGAGCTGGGGCACCAGGACGTTGCAGCTGATCATGATCCAGTAGGCCCAGGCGTAGGGTCCGAAGGCGCGGTTGATGAAGGTAAAGCTCTCGAAGGGGTTGCCGCTGTACCACGCCATGAAGAACTCCGTGGCGTAGCCGAAACCGACCATGGAACCCGTGGCCAGGATGATCTTGGCCATGTTCTCCAGGTGCCGCCGCGTGATGATCTCCTGGAGACCGAAGAACCGGCGCGCCGGTATGGACAGGGTGACCACCATTGCGAAACCGGAGAAGATGGCGCCGGCCACGAAATAGGGTGGGAAGATGGTCGTGTGCCACCCGGGAATGATGGAGACCGCAAAGTCGAAGCTGACCACCGAGTGGACCGAGAGCACCAGGGGGGTCGCCAGGGCTGCCAGAAGCAGGTAGGCCCACTCGAAACGGTGCCAGTGGCGGTTGGAGCCACGCCAGCCCAGGGCCAGGATGCCGTAGACGATCTGGCGCAGCCTGGTGGTCGCCCGGTCCCTCAGGGTCGCCAGGTCGGGGATCATGCCCATGTACCAGAAGAGGAGGGAGACCGTCGCGTAGGTGCTGACGGCGAAGACGTCCCAGAGGAGCGGGCTCCGGAAGTTGGGCCACATGCTCATCTGGTTGGGAATGGGGAACAGCCAGTACGCCAGCCAGGCCCGGCCCACGTGGATGGCCGGGAAGAGGCCCGCGCAGACCACGGCGAAGATGGTCATGGCCTCGGCGAAACGGTTGATGCTCGTCCGCCACTTCTGGCGGAGGAGGAAGAGGATCGCCGAGATCAGGGTGCCCGCGTGGCCGATGCCGACCCAAAAAACGAAGTTGACGATGGCGAAGCCCCAGCCCACGGGAACCATCACGCCCCAGACGCCGATGCCGACGAAGAGCAGGTAGGCCACCATGGCGAAGAGAACCAGGGTCATGCTGCCGGAGATGGCCAGGGCGATGTACCAGGCCCTGGGAGGCTTCGGCCGCTCGACGACGCCGGCGACGGCCTCGGTCACCGAGGCGAAGTCGTTGTCGCCGAGGATCAGGGGCGCCCGGCGGGTCGGATCGTCCGTCGTGTTGTCCAGGTACTCGAGCTCGACGGCGGGAACGCTCATGCTCAGCCCTCCCCTTCCCGCCGGTTGCCCTCCCCGGCCGGATTGCGCAGCCTGGCCAGGTAGTGGGTCCTCGGACGCACGTTGAGCTCGGCCAGCAGCCCGTAGGCGCGGTTGGAGTCACGCAACCGGGAGACCTCGCTCTCGGGGTCGTTGAGATTGCCGAAGACGATGGCCTTGCTGGGGCACGTCTGCTGGCAGGCCGTGACGATCTCGCCCTCCCGGATGGGGCGGTCCTCCTTCTTGGCGGCGATCCTGGCGGCCTCGATCCGTTGTACGCAGTAGGTGCACTTCTCCATGACGCCACGGCTTCGCACCGTCACCTCGGGGTTGTGCCGCATCTTCTCCACCTCGGCGAGCCCCGCCTGGTAGTTGAAGAAGTTGAAGCGCCGGACCTTGTAGGGACAGTTGTTGGAGCAGTATCGGGTTCCGACGCAGCGGTTGTAGACCATGGCATTGAGACCATCGTGGGTGTGCTGGGTGGCGGCGACGGGACAGACCTGCTCGCAGGGGGCGTCCTCGCAGTGGACGCAGGCCACGGGCTGGAAGACCAGCTCCGCCGTGTCCAGCCCGCCGCGGAAGTAGCGGTCGACGCGGATCCACTGCATCTCACGCCCGTCGAGCACCTGTTCACGGCCGACCACGGGGATGTTGTTCTCGGCCTGGCAGGCCACGATGCAGGCGTTGCAGCCGAAGCACGCGTTGAGATCGATGGCCATGCCCCACTGATCGCCTTCGTAGGTCCTCTCCTCCCACAGGGAGAAGAGGGGGGCGCTGCGGTACTCCTCGCGGAGGGTCTCGGGATGCTCGAGGAGCTCGCCGAGGGAGGCCTCGCGGACCAGCTCGGGCAGGCGGTGGAGCCGCCCCTCGAAGCCGATGGTGTCGATGGCGTGGTGGTTCTGGGTGCAGGCCAGGACGTGCTGTCCACCGGCCGGCTCGAGCCCGGGGTTCCGGATGAGCCCCGGGGAGCCCGAGCTCGTCAGGAGGTAGCCGTCCACTCCCACGCCATTCCCCACTGATCCGACCTCTCGGCGTCCGTAGCCCAGGGCCAGGGCAGCCGTCTTCCGGGCCTGTCCGGGCACCACGTACACGGGCGCCTCGACGGAATGCCCGCCTGCCTCGACGCGGACCAGGTCGTTGGACTCCACGCCAAGCTCGGCGGCCGCCGCCGCGGACAGAAGCAGGGCGTTGTCCCAGGTGATCTTGGTGATGGCCTCCGGCATCTCCTGGAGCCAGCCGTTGTTGGCGAAACGGCCGTCCAGCACCTTGGGGTCCGGCCGGAGCAGCAGCTCGAGACCACTGTCCTCACCAGCCGACGCGCAGACCTCGAGGGCATCCTTCACGGCGCCCTCCGCCACCCGGACCTTCGCCGGTTTGGCCGCGGTTCCCGGAACGAACCCATCCCGAAGCACGCCCTTCCAGAAGGTCTCGAATCCCGCAGGCGGGCCAAGGGGCTCGAGGCTCCGGCGGACCAGTTCGTGGCCGCCCGCCGGCTCCCCCAACAGGGCGGCCAGCAGCTCCGCCGGTGTCTTGCCGCCGTAGAGGGGATCGATCAGGGGCTGGACGACGCTGAGGGTGCCGTCCCAGGAGCGGGCATCGGCCCAGGATTCCAGGTAGTGGGCCCTCGGCAGGTGCCAGGTGCACCGCCTGGAGGTCTCGTCCTCGTACGGGCTCACGTGGATCGTGGTCTGCACCTTCTCCAACAGTCCGGCGAAACCCAGGTCGGCCGGTGCGTTGTAGGCTGGGTTCCCTCCGAGGATCAGCAGCGTCTCGATTTCGCCCGCCTCCATCCTCCCGGACAACTCGGTGATGGACGCGGTGTGGGAGCTCCGGTCCGGTCCCGCTTCCTCGACGAGGTCGAGGACCCCGTCCACTCCCAGGGCCAGGTTGATGGCGTGGACCAGGGTGTGGACCTCCGGAGGCTGCCCCGGCCCGGCCAGCAGCATCGAGGTTCCGCGGTGGGCGGCCAGATCGTCGGCCAGGCCCTCGACGAAGGCCCGCTCCGCATCCCTCGCACCGGCGGCAGCTTCCACCCCGGAGCCCAGGACGGCGACACCCCGCGCCCGGAGAGCCGCCGCCAGGCGGGCGACAAGGGCGGGGATCCGGGCGGCCTCCACGGGAAGCCGCTCGTCGGCCGTCCCCCCGGTCACGGTATACACGGGCTCGGCCACCCAGAGCCTGGCCATCTTCTTGCCGGGCCGGCGGGCCTCCGCCAGCTCTCCCGCCAGCCGGACCGCATCGGGATGCCCGAGCAACGGGTCGGCGTCGAAGCAGGCGAGCACACGGACCCGCGCAAGGTGGGGCACAGGCCGGAGGGGCCGGCCGGCCAGCCGGCGCGTCCCCTCGCGCTCCGCATCCCGGGAACAGACCTCGTACTCGTGCCAGCTGATCTCCGGATAGGCCTTCTCGAGACGCGCCCGAAGCGCTCCCACCGTGATGGAGGATGTGGCCTCGGAGAGCACGGCGAGGCCGCGGCCTCCCTTCCGGCGGTACGTCTCACCGAGGTCCTGCAGGAAGGTGACGAGGTCGTTCCAGGACTTGGGGTAGGCCGTCCCCCGTTCCCGGCGGACGATCGCCCGGCTGCGGTCCGGGTCGTAGAGCTCCAGCAGACTGGCCTGTGCGATGGCCGAGGCGGCCCCCAGGCTCGCGGGATGCTTCGGGTTCCCCTCGATCTTGATGGGCCGGCCGTCGTAGCTGGTGACGACCAGGCCGGAGGCCACACCGGCCAGCTCCATGGCCGTGGCGAATCGCGCCGTCACTCCGGGGTCCCGTCCCTCGGGGCGATGGGTCGCCGGTACGATCTCTTCGCGCGGCCAGCGGCAGGATGTCAGGCCCGCCAGGGCCAGGGAGGCCCCCATGACCATGAGGAACTGGCGCCGTGTCGCCGGGGGAATGTTCTCCCAGACCTCGCCGGGAAACTCCCGGCCGAGCATCTCCTGGAACTCGGGCCTTCCCTCCAGCTCGTCGAGGCTTCGCCAGTAGGCCGCTCCGGTTGGCTTCTTCGTCATCGGTGGCATGTGATGCAATCCGTTGGTGGGTTGATGTGTCGCTCCGCGCGGAGCCGCCGGCCCAGCTCCAGCTGGTCCGTCTCCGGCTCCCAGTCCATGACCGTCACCATCTCCGGTGGACGGAGGAAACGCTCGGGCGAGCGATGACAGTCCAGGCACCATCCCATGCTCAGGGGCGCCACCTGGCGAACCGTCTCCATGGTGTCGATTCGTCCGTGGCACACGACGCACGGGACGCCGCGGTTGACGTGGATACTGTGGTTGAAATAGACGTAGTCCGGAAGGTCGTGAACCCTCACCCACCGCACGGGCCGGCCGCTGGCGTAGCTCGCGAACACCGGCGTCAGCTTGTCGCTTTGGGTGCGGATCTTGGCGTGGCAGTTCATGCAGGTCTGGGTCGGGGGAATGGCGGCTCTCGCCGTCCGCTCCACCGTGTTGTGACAGTAGCGGCAGTCCATCCCCAGCTCGCCCGCGTGCAGCCGGTGGCTGTAGGGCACCGGCTGCTCCGGTTCGTACCCGGCCGAGATGGTCTTCGGAGAGAAGCCCACCGTCACGAGGACCATGACGTAGACAGCGCCTCCAGCTGCCCCCACCGCGATTGCGGGTCGCAGGAGGTTGAGCCATCTTGGGAAGACGAAGCGAGATGAGCTTTTCTGGCCCGTCATGAGAAAGAATCCTATATTCACTTGCTCAACGTGTCAAGTGGGAAATAGTCACAAACCGAGTCAATTCATAACTCTCACAATGGCTTGATTTCCCTCGCCACGGCCCTGCAGGCATCACCGCCGAATGGGGGTTGCCCGGGGTGGGTCTCCGCCACCCTCCCGGTGCCGCCATCTGGCTCCCTCCGTTCGAAGCGGGTAGGATGGCGCCATGAAGACCCAGCGGATCATCGACCTGCGCTCCGACACCGTCACTCACCCAACGCCCTCCATGCGGCGGGCCATGGCCGCCGCCGAGGTTGGCGATGACGTGTACGGTGAAGACCCGACCCTCAACCGGCTGGAGGAGCGGGCCGCCGAACTCATGGAACGTGAAGCCGGACTCTTCGTCCCCACGGGGACCATGGGCAACCAGGTGGCCATCCACCTCCACACGCGCCCCGGCTGCGAGGTGGTCGGCGAGGCCGGAAGCCACGTCTTCAACTTCGAGATGGGGGCCATGGCCGCCCTGTCGGGCGCCCTGCCACGCCCCATCCCGACCCCGGACGGCATCCTCGAGCCGGACCAGGTGGCCGCGGCCATCCAGCCACGGGCCGGCTACCGGACGCCGACCCGCCTGCTGGTCCTGGAGAACAGCCACAACCTGGCCGGGGGGCGGGTGACGCCCCTCGAGCGCATGCGCGAGCTTGTGGCCGTGGCCCGGGACCACGGCATCCCCGTCCACCTGGACGGGGCCCGCATCCACAACGCTGCCGCCGCCCTCGGCATCGGTGCGGCCGAGCTGGCCCGGGGTTGCGACACGGTCATGTTCTGCCTGTCCAAGGGCCTGGCCGCTCCCGTTGGTTCCATCCTCGTCGGCGACGCCGACGCCATCGCCGAGGCGCGCAGGATCCGTAAGCTCTTCGGGGGTGGCATGCGCCAGGCCGGGATTCTGGCCGCCGCCGGCCTCGTGGCCCTGGACGAGATGTTACCGAGGTTGGCCGAGGACCACAGGACGGCGCGCCGCCTCGCCGAGAGGATCGCCGAAGCCCCCGGCGTCGACCTCGATCCGGCCAGTGTGGAGACCAACATCGTCTTCTTCTCCGTGTCCCCCTCCGCGGCACTCGACGCTGCCGGGCTGGTCGCCCGCCTCCGTGAGCGCGGCATCCTCGCCAACGCCCTGGGCGCGGACCGGGTCCGCATGGTCACCCACTACGAGATCTCCCTGGAGGACGTTGAGATCGCGGGCGAGGCCGTCCAGGAGTTGCTTCGCCATCCGCAGGCCTGAACACCCCACGAGCCCGGCCACACGGTGACCCACTGATTGGCACGCAGGTTGCAGAAACCGGAGTCGAGGCGACCAGAATGGCCGCCCACAAAGCCAACGGGAGGTGTCAACGTCCACAGGTGTGGTCGTCCCGTCCTCCCACGGGGACACAGCGAAATGTCGCACACGGAGGGTTTCATGAGAGCACCGATTCCACGGTTCGTGGTTCTGACAGTCACACTGGCGGCACTGGCCGTTCTGCCGCTTGCCGCGATGAACGCCGGCGCCCAGGAGGGCACCTTCAGCGGGATCGTCGAGGTGAATAACATCAACATCGACGTCATGGTGACCCGGCACGACAGACCGGTCACCACCCTGACGGCCGACGATTTCGAAATCTACGAGGACGGCGTGCCGCAGAAGATCACCAACTTCGCCAGGGTCGTCGACGGTGTCGTTCACTTCGGCATGGGCTCGGAGGCGGGAGAGACCATCGAAGACTCCAGGGACCTGCGCTTCCGGCGGCACGTCGCGCTGGTCTTCGACCTCAACTTCCTGGAAAAGCCGTGGCTGGTGCGGGCCGTCAAGTCCATCACGAGCTACGTCAGGGAGAACGCCAGCAAAGACGTGGACTGGGCGGTCGTCGCCGTCGGTGCCGAACCGGTCGTTCTCGTTCCGTTCACATCGGATATTGACAAGGTTTTCGATGGGCTGGACGCGGTGCGCGGCCTCCCCACCTACCGCTTGAGCCACGCCATCGATAACGACGTCCTGCAGGATCCACTGGGCACCAGCCTCGTGTACCGGTCCCTCTCCGAGCGGCTGACGCCGGACCAGGCGGCGGAGCAGGCGGCCTTCGCCCATTACCGTGAGCGGTCCCTGACCAACCGGAGCGTCCAGGTGTACATGGTGCTGGCGCGCGGCCTTGTGGATATCTTCCGCAACATGGCCAACGCTCCGGGCAAGAAATCCTGTCTTCTCGTCACCGGCAACATGACCCTCAATCCGCGCATGAGCATCCTTTCCAACTCGACCCCGCAACCCTACCCCCCGAGCACCCAGCGCGGCTTCGATCCCCAGCTGGCCTCGGCCAACGCCTTCATCAACGAGCTGTGGCAGGCGGTCATCCGCTACGCCAACACGGCGGGGTTCCGTCTGTATGCCGTCAACGCCATGACCCTCGAAGAACCCAGCGATTACCTGGACGTCTCCAACCGTACTTCCGGAGGCCCCCTCCCCAGTGCCAACCAGATGGACTGGGAGAGCCTCCCCCGCATGCTGGCCGAACAGACCGGCGGCCGTTACATGAACACCAACACGGTCACACCGGCCATCGTGGCAATGGACCGGGAGATCAAGACCTACTACTCCCTGGCGTTCCAGGCCCAGCACGGACACGACAACAAGTACCACTCCATCAAGGTCAAGGTGAAGCGCAAGGGGCTCAAGGTTCGTTACCGGCCCGGCCTGTACGACTTCGACCCAGAAGTTCTCCTGGCCCAGCAGCTGGCCTCACCGGCCCAGTTCGACAAGGTCGGCGGCAATCTGCCCATGGTCGTCAAGGTTGACACCAAGCGAAAGGGCGATCAGCTGGAGGTGGCCGCCACGGCCATCACGCCCCTCAATCAGCTGACCTTCACGCCGGGAGGCAGAGAGGAAATGGGCGATGTCATCATCTTCCTGGCGGTTTACGACGCCAAGGGCAACATCCTCGACCTCAAACGCAAGGAGCAGGCCCTCAGGATCCCCGCCAAGGCCCTTGAAAAGGCGGGAGAGTACCCCTTCACCTACACCATGAGATTCACGCTCCCCGAGGGGAACTACACCGTCGCCATGGCCCTGTTCGACAAGGCCAGCGGCAATTCCGGCCTGGCCAACGCCCGGGTCATTGCACCCTGATCGACTCGACAGGACCATCGAACCACGGGGCGTCCCACGGGGCGCCCCGTTTTTCGACGCCACAGTACACTGAGCCGGGGTGGAAACGTCGAGACGATGCTGACGCAGAAACTGGAAAGGCTGGCGCTGAGGGGTGGCCTCGAGGCCACGTCCCCCCGGGGGCGGGAACGCCTGGGTGTTCTCGAGGGGTGGGTCAGTGTGGTGACCAACCTGGTGGTGTTCGCCGCAAAGGTCGTTCCCGGTGTCCTCATCGGGAGCACGGCGCTCGTGGCGGACGCCGTGCACTCCCTGGGGGACGTCGCTTCCTCGGCCGTGGTGATCTGGAGCTTCAAAGCGGGAGCGAAGCCACCGGACCGCGAACATCCCTTCGGCCACGGCCGACTGGAAAGCGTGGCCTCCCTGGTGATCGCCATTCTGCTTCTTGTGGCCGCAGTCGAGTTTGCCAGGACCGGTGTGGAGCGGCTTTTGAACCCCAGACCAGTCGAGGCAAGCGCGCTGCTGCTGGGGATACTGGCCCTGACCATCGTGCTCAAGGAATGGCTGGCCCGGTTTGCCGCCCACCTGGGGCGGCGTCTCGGCTCGGTGGCCCTGGCAGGTGACGCTTGGCACCATCGGAGCGACGTTCTGGCCACCAGCATGGTCCTGCTGGCCCTTGCCGGGGAAAGGATCGGGTGGCGCTACCTGGATGGAGCCGCCACCATCGTGGTGGCGGGCTTCATTGCCTGGGCCGGGATTGAACTGGTCCGGGGTTCCCTGGATCCACTCATCGGCGCAGCTCCCTCCGGCGAGCTCCAGCAGAGGATCCGGGAGATCGCCGTTGGCGTGGAGGGGGTCCAGGCCGTCCACGACCTGATGGTGCATTCCTACGGAACCCTCCTGGTGATATCGCTTCATGTGGAGGTGCCGGTGGAACTGGATGCGGTCCGTTCCCACGAGGTGGCGGAAGAGGTGGAGCACAGGGTGGCGGAGGGGGTAGGAGCCGTCGTGGTGGTCCACACCGATCCCGTGGACCGGAACCACCCACTCTATGGTCCCATCTCCCATCTCCTGGACGAGCTGATGGCGTCCACTCCGGGGTTCCTCGCGTATCACGATCTCCGCATCGTGGGATCAACCGAGCTCTGCAACGTGGTCTTCGACGCTGTACTGGAGGACGTGGACTCAACAGCGTTTCGTGAGCGGGCGACCTCCATCATTCAGGAGCGTTTCCCCCAGGTGGCCGCGGTCGTGGTGGAGGTGGAGGCGACTCTGGTGTACTGACCCCGGCGATCCCCGTGCCACCCGGCCCGGAGCGTTCGCCAGATGCCCTTACAGGGGGCGGACCGAACGGGCATCAGGGCGGTGGAAGCTGGATGGACGAGGGTGGCATGGCCGGGCGCCCCCGGCCCGGGCGCTGGCGCTCCGGAAACCCGCCGCCCAGGCCAACCGTGATGGTGGGACCGACATGCCCCTGCGGCGTTGGCCGGGGTGTCGGCACAAGGCCCCCGCCCGAGTGCCAGATCCAGTCGGCCAGGTTCGCCAGATCAGTCATGGCGTGGGAGAGGCAGATTCCGGCAACCCCGAACGTCACCGAGAGGTCGTCGAAGGTCTTCCAGCTCCGCAAGCTCCCCGTCCGGTAGAACTCCTCCCCAACGAGGGTGTAGAAGCTTCGGCTGCGGTTCATGGTCCGCGCGGCGAAGGCCTCGAGGTTCACACTCCGGGTCACCCTCAGGTTCTGGCCGTAGTAAACGATCCTGACTCTGCCGAGGATACTGTCGACGTAGGCCTCGTAGGCTGCGGCGTAGGCCGGCTCCCGCACGTCGCTGTGGGCGACCGCCAGCGGATCGTTGGCGTCGGCCACCCGGACGGCGAGGGTCCCCAGCTCACGCACCAGCTCGCTCAGCGGTACGGGCCGGCGGAGGTCCCGGGCACAGCGCTCGGCCTGATCCGCAAGGGCCTCCTTCAACCGACCTGGCGGCCCGGCGCGCCAGGCAGGTGGGGCGCCGAGCCCCTCCCGGATGCCCTGATCGTAGAGCCGGTGGTTCCTCCGGACCTGCCGGGCCAGATCGGGCGGAAAGAACTCGACCGCACGCCACGCGATCTCCCGGGTCGTCTGGGGGCTCCATGCCAGGTTGAGCGGAGCCAACAGCAGGGCAACGATGGCCGGCCACTTCCCGGGTTGAATCTTCAAGAGGCGGAGAGTCCCCCAGTCCTCACGAGCTCGTACCCTTCGCCTGATCCGGGATCAACCCTTCGAGACGCCTTTGGATATCCCGGACCATGGTGGGGCTGTAACCCCGGTAGACCTCCACCACACGGCCCGTGCCGTCAATGAGGACGCTCATGGGAATACTGCCGATGCCGAGACGCCGCAGCACGCTCTCGTCCAGTCGGAAAACCGGCAGGGTCAGGCGGTTTTCCTTGAGGAACTCGGCCACCCCGGCCAAGGAACGGTTGACATTGACCGCGGCGACCTTGAGGCCGCGCCCGGCGTACTCCTCGTGCAGGCGTTGCAGCTCGGGAAGCTCGGCACGGCACGGCGGACACCAGGTGGCCCAGAAGTTGACCAGGACCGGGTGACCGCGGTAGCTGGTGATGGGGACGGGCTCTCCCCCCGCCAGGGGCATCAAGGTGATCTTGGGAAACATGGGTGGCTGCGGGGAGGCGCTTCCGGCGTCCCCCGCGCGAAGCGGAAGGCTGGCCAGGAGCACGAAGCCGATGGTTGCGGTGAGAACGAGGCCTCTCTTCATTCGGGCATGATAGAGCACCGCCGGGGGCGCCGGCAAGGGTCACCCGCCCCGAAGACGGCGCAACACCTCCGCTGCACGCTGCGGGCGAAGCCGCGGATCCCACCGGCACCCGAACCGGGCTTTCCCCGCTGCGGTGACCACCACCGGCCGGGAATCCGGATTCCTCTCCCGGTTGTCCGGTTCCTGGAGCTCGGATAGCATGAGTGTTGGATGAGAATCATCCACCATGCAACTGAACACCAGGGAGATCGACCGATGAACACGTTTCGAGAGCCGATCCGACCCACGGCCGGTCCGCGGCACAGGACCCCAGTCGCTGCCATCCTTTTGGCGTTCTTTCTTCTCGGTTCATCGACGCTCGGCAGGGCTGCGGAAAAGGAACCCCGGCGGCGGCCCCGGATCGGTCTGGTCCTCTCGGGGGGCGGCGCCCGGGGCACGGCCCACGCCGGGGTTCTCGAGGTCCTCGAGGAGCTCCGCGTGCCCGTCGACGTGGTGACGGGCACGAGCATGGGCGCCCTCGTCGGCGGTCTCTACGCCAGCGGCAAGACGCCCGACGAGATCCTCCAGATCCTCTACGACATGGACTGGACCGCTGCATTCAAGGACAAACCGCCGAGAAACCGTCTGAACTTCCGGAGAAAATCGGACGAGAACGGCTATTACGTCAAGGCCGCCGTCCACGTTCGCAAGGGCAAGATCGTCATCCCCAAGGGGGCCGTGCAGGGCCAGACCATCACTCACCTGCTTCGTACCATGACCCTGCCCGCTGCCTGCGTCCGGAACTTCGACGAGCTGCCAACGCCTTTCCGCGCCGTGGCGGCGGACATCGTATCGGGCCAGAAGGTGGTGCTGTCCACGGGAGACCTCGCCCTGGCCATGCGGGCCAGCATGTCGCTACCCGGTATCTTCGAGCCCATCCGGATCGGCAAACATCTCCTGGTGGACGGCGGCATCGCTGACAACCTGCCGGTGGATGTCGCGCGGCAGATGGGTGTCGACGTCATCATCGCCGTCGACATCAGCACGCCCCTGTCGCCCGAGGAAGAGCTGACCTCGGCCTTGAGTATTCTGGACCAGGTCTCCACCCTCCTGACCCGGAGGACCACCGAGGCCCAGATCAAGACGCTGAGACCCGGGGACGTGCTGATCGTTCCGGACCTCCAGGGCATCACTGCGGCGGGTTTCGACAAGACCCGGGAGGCGGTTCTCGGCGGCGAGGAAGCTGCCCGCAAGGCAGCGGATGCCCTGCGCCGGTACTCCCTCCCCCAGGAAGAGTACGAGCGGTGGAGACAGCAGCGGCGGCGCCGGATCGGCTGCGGCGCCGGGCCCGTCGTTGACGAGATCAAGCTGGTCAACGACAGCCTCCTGGCGGACAGGGCCGTTGCCGAACACATCCACGCCCAGGCCGGCCAGCCCCTGGACTCCCGGAGGCTGGCCGTCGATCTTCAGGACATCTATGGCCTCGGCGTTTTCGATCTTGCCGACTACAACCTCGGCCAGGAAGATGGAAAGACGGTCCTGACCATCAGGACCCACGAGAGCGCCACCGGGCTCGGCACCCTGCGTTTCGCCCTGGGCCTGGAATCGGATGTCGGCAGGCAGTCCACCTTCCACCTCCGCGTACGGTACACGCGACTTCTTGTCAATCACCTGGGGGGGGAGTATCGCCTGGACATGAACGTGGGATCTCATCCCAAGCTGGGGTTCGAGTTCTACCAGCCGCTGGATGGCGGCATGAAGTGGTTCGTCTCCCCCTTCGTCCTGGCGGAGCAGCAGTATTTCAACGTCATATCCGACGGCCGAGAGCTGTTCACGTACCGGGCGAAGGAAATCGCGGCAGGTATGGACGTGGGCCGCCTCCTGGGTAACTGGGGGGAGCTCCGGCTTGGAGCCTACAGCGGCAAATCCTGGGGCGACCTCCTTGTCGGCCTGCCCATCCTGCCCCACGTCAAGGCCAATGTCGGCGCCGCCCGTTTCCAATTCAACGTGGATACCATCGACCGGCTGGTCTTTCCCGGAAAGGGCTTCCAGATCCAGACCGAGATCTTTCAGGCCCTGACGGCACTTGGGGCAGAGGAGGACTTCCTGACGGATTTCCTCAAGGCACGTGCCGTCGCCACCTTTGGGCGTCTCACGGTGGAGGCGACAACCCTGCTGGGGGACACGACCCTCAACGATCCGAGGAACGCGACGGTTTCCCGCTATTCCCTGGGAGGGTTTCTCCGCCTGTCGGGCTACCTGCCCGACGAGTTCCTGGGCGGACGCATGCTCTTCGCCAGCCTCAACGTCCGACGGCGGATGAACAACGTCTCGGGGCTTCTGTCCATGCCCGTCTATCTGGGCGCCTCCCTGGAAACCGGTAACGCCGTGGCTCTGAGCGCGCCGCTGACCATGGTCGGCCTCCACACGGCCGGCTCCCTCTACATGGGCGTCGACAGCTTCCTGGGCCCCCTCTACCTCGCGGTAGGATGGGGCGAAGGCGGCAGAAACCAGTATTACTTCTTCCTGGGACAGACCTTCTGACCCGGACCATTCATGAGGGTTCGTCGCGAAAGGGGCGAGGCGCCGTGAATGGCAGCGTTCTCGCGACGAAAGCCGGGAAGACCGGTTGAAAAGCCGGAAAAGCCCGACCGGGAAGATCTCCGGTTTCTGCATCGGGAGCTACGCCGTTCCCAGCCTGCAACTGGAAAACCCTCGATGGCCCACGGCAGCCACCTCGAGCACCCATCCGAGCTCTTTAGAGCCGGATCACTTCCTGGGGAGAACCCGGGAGAGAAGGATCGCCCCCCAGACTCCGGAGAGGAGCGAGGCGACGAGGATCCCCAACTTGGCGCCCGCCAGCAGTTCCGGGGCGTTGAAGGCCAGGTCGCTGACGAAGAGCGACATGGTGAAGCCGATGCCGGCGAGGCTGGCCACACCCCAGACCTGCTTGAAGGTGACACCCTCGGGCAGGTGGGCCCGGCCGCTCTTGACGGCGATCCAGCTGAAGGCGAGCACGCCCAGCTGCTTGCCGATGAAGAGGCCCGCGATGACGCCGAGGGCCTCGGCGCTCATCAGAACCCGTCCGACGTCCCCGCTCAGCACGACACCGGCGTTGAAGAGGGCGAAGAGGGGCAGGATGAAGAAGGCCTGAGCCGGATGGAGGTAGTGTTCCAGGGCCAGCCCCGAGGGGTACATTCGGGCCCCTGCTGTCCACACCCTGTCGATGGCGCCAAGCTGGGTCGACCTTTCGATCATGCTCGCCCGGGTCAGACCTCCGCACGCCTCGAGCTCACCAAGGCTCGTCTTCAGGGCTCCCACGAACTCGTCCGGCTCCATGCTGGCCTTGACCGGCACGAGGAAGGCCACCAGGATCCCGGCGATGGTCGCGTGGATCCCGGAGACGAGCACGGCGGCCCAGAAGGCGACGATTACCACCGCCAGCAGACCGACCCGGTTGACCCGCGCCTTGATGAATCCGGCCAGGACCACCAGCAGAACGGCCGCGGTGATCAGGGCCGTAAGGTTGATCTTCTCCGTGTAGTAGATGGCGATGACTGCCACGGCACCCAGGTCATCGGCGATGGCCAGGGCCATCAGGAACACCTTGAGCCCGATGGGCACTCGCTTGCCGAACACGGCAAGAAGGCCCAGGGCGAAGGCGATGTCCGTGGCCATGGGAATGCCCCACCCCCGCGCCGCCGGACCTCCGTGATTGATGCCCACATACAAAAGCGCCGGGATTATCATGCCCCCCAGGGCGCCGGCGATGGGAAGAATCGCCCGGTCCAGGGAGGAGAGCCGCCCCACGACGAGCTCCCGCTTGATCTCCAGGCCGACGACGAAGAAAAAGACGACCATCAACCCGTCGTTGACCCAGTGGTGAAGGGTCAACGCGAAAGTCCGGCCACCCCAGCTGATCCCCGCCTTGATGTGGAGCATCTGCTGGTAGCTCTCGGCCCACGGCGAGTTGGCCCACACCAGCGCTGTCACCGTGCAGATCAACAGCACGATACTGCCGGAAACCTCGCTGTGGACGAAGCGTTTGAAGTAGTCGCTCATGCCGGGTGTGCCGTACCCCTCTGCCTGCGCCATGTCCGGACCTCCCTCGGGCCAGTCTCGGCCCGCAAATCTCACCGCGTGGCGTGGTGAGATTTGCGGGCCCGCCTCCCTGGCTGCCATCTCATCTCAAATGATCAAACCAGCCTGAAGCTCACGCGCAGTGTACCGCATGCCCGTTGGTCCCCAAAACGAAGACGACAACCACGAACTCCAGAGACCAGACGTCACCACCCGCGTATGGTAGCCTCGCGCCATGGTGCGCACCCATCGTCTCCACGTCTCGAGCCCCGCGGCCTTGGTGCTGGCGGCGGCCCTCCTGATCGCTCCGGCCTGCCACAGGACCCCGAACGCCAGGAACCTCGTCCTCATCAGTCTCGATACGGCGCGAGCCGATCACCTGGGTTGCTACGGCATGGAGGGAGCTGTCACGCCGGCCATCGATGCCATGGCTGCGGCCGGGGCGATCCTCGATGACACGACGACACCGGTTCCCATGACCCTGCCGGCGCACTCGAGCCTCCTGACCGGCATGATTCCGCCAGCGACCGGAGTTCATGACAATTTCAACTACCGTCTCCGCGACAGTGCCGACACGCTGGCGGAGATCCTTCGGAACCAGGGTTTCGAGACGGCCGGTTTCGTCAGCGCCTTCGTCCTCGACCGGCGGTTCGGCCTGGCACAGGGCTTCGATACCTGGGACGACACCTTCGACAATCCGATCCGCACCGATTTCGGCACGGAGCGCCGGGGCGGGGAGACCGTGGACCACGCCATCCGTTGGCTGGACACCCACGGCGACCGGCCCTTCTTCCTGTTCCTCCACCTCTACGACCCCCACGAGCCCTACGATCCGCCCGAACCCTGGGCGTCCAGGTTCCCCGACGACCCCTACACCGGCGAGATCGCCTACGCCGACCACTGCGTGGGCCGCTTCCTCGAGGCCCTGAAAGCCCACGGTCTCGACAGGGACACGCTTGTGGTGCTTGTCGGCGACCACGGCGAGGAGCTCGGTCAGCACGGGGAGAGCGCCCACTCCTACTTCGTCTACCAGCCGGCGCTCCACGTGCCGTGCATCTTCCACGGACCGGGGGTACCGGCGGGCGCCCGCGTCAAGAGCCCGACCGGTCTGATCGACGTTGTTCCGACCGTCTGCAACATCCTCGGGGTACCGGCTCCTCCCACCGTCCAGGGGCAGGACCTGACAGCCCTCCTCCGGGGCGAGAACGGGCCGGCCAACCGGACCCTCTATTTCGAGAGCCTTACGCCGACCCGCTACGGTGCCAACCCCCTCCTCGGTGAGACCGACGGACGGTGGAAGTACATCCGCACGACCCGGTCGGAGCTCTACGATCTCCCGTCGGACCCCGGCGAGGCCGCAAATCTGCTCAAGGACCAGGACCGGATCGTGCGCCGCCTCCAGCGAGCCCTCAACGCCGACAGGAAACTGGCCTCCCTGGCGGCGGCCGCTTCCCGCTCGGCCACGGACCGGGAGGCCGCCGCCAAGCTCCAATCCCTGGGCTACCTCTCCTCCGACGTGGAGGACACCCTGGCCATCGAGCCCGACCGCCCCGATCCCAAGGATCTGATCGAGGTGCACGAGGCCAACCAACGAGCCATCCGCATGATCTCCGAGGGCAATTTCTTCGAGGCGGAGAAGGCGGCCCGCCAGGTCTTGAAGAAGCTCCCGGACTTCTACGAGGCCTGGATGAACCTGGGCCGGATCGCCGTGGCCCAGAAGGACTGGTCCGCCGCCATTCCGTACCTTGAGAAGGCCCTCGAGCTCAAGCCCGACCTCTACAGCGCCCTCTACGACCTGGGCATCGCCCTCACCGAAACCGGGAAGCTCCACGAGGCGACGGCGGCCTTCCGCCGAGCCGTCGATTACGATCCCCAGCCGCCGGCGGCCCACCTCAACCTTGCCCGGGCCCTTGTCAACGAGAAACGCTGGGACGAGGCGGCCACGGAACTGGAGACGGTCCTTCGGCTGCGGCCGGGGGATCCGGGCGCCGCCAACATGCTGGCCGAGGCCCAGGCCCATACGGGGCACCTCGACCGGGCCATTCCGTATCTCGAGCGCGCCGTCGAGCAGCATCCCGGCGACGTCCGGACACGCTTCGGTCTGGCTCAGGCCCTCCTGGCCACCGGCCGCACGGACGAGGCCATGGCCCAGCTCCGGAAACTGACGGGAACCGGTTCGGACCCGAAACTCCTGGAACGGGCCCGGGCGCTTCTGAAAACCGCCGGACGCTCCGATCTCGCCGGCGAGCTCGGCGGCGCCGGCGCGGCACCGGCCACCGCCGACCCGGCCGCGCTTCTCCAGGCGGGCAAGGCCGCCGAGGCCGAGGCCTCCGCCCGCGCCCGCCTCCAGGCCGCTCCCGGAGACACCAACTCCTGGAACCTGCTCGCCGTGGCCCTGGCGCAGCAGGGCCGTTTGGACGAGGCCGAGAAGGAGCTCCGGTCGCTCCTCGGCGCCCACCCCGACGATGCCGGGGGCTGGCTCAACCTGGCTCTGGTCACCCTGGAGAAGAGGGGCTCCGGAACCGGCCTCGACGACGCACTCCCCATGTTGGAGAAGGCCGTCCGGCTCGACCCCGGGCTCATCCAGGCCAGGATGAACCTCGCCCAGGCGTACCTGAGAAAAGGGAAGAACCGCCAGGCCATCGCCCAGCTCGAGGCCGCCGTCACCACCCGCCCCGACGACCCGGAGCTCCTGGATCGGCTGGCCTGGATCCTGGCCCGGGTGCCGGAGCCGGACCTCCGCCACCCGGCCCGGGCCAGCCCCCCGGCAGGGCCGGCCCGCCACCTCACCGCGCCCCAGAGACCCCGGTACCGCCCGCCCCCTGTCACCACACCCCCCCCACCGCTGCCGCCG